>CAZBQQ010000185.1:0-10484 GCA_964493965.1 uncultured Solibacteraceae bacterium | reverse complement strand
TCCGGTTCTGATTCTGAGCCATAGGGGAATCAAAATCCGGGATGGAGGCTGAGGCCCCGGGCACCAACGTCGTAAGCTGGATGACGTTGCGCCCGTTGGTGGCGAGCTCCGAAACCTGGGTACTGGTGACGGTCTGGCTGACTTCGTTCGTATCCGCCTGGACCTGAATCGCGTTGGCTTCGACGGTGATGCTCTCTGATACGTTACCGACCTGGAGCGATATATCGGCCCGGACGGTGGCATCCACGTTCAGCGTGATGCCGGTCTGCTCGTAAGCCTTAAAGCCCGGTGCCTCCGCTCGGACCTTATAGTGTCCGATGGGGAGTTGGGGGGCAGAATAGGCGCCGGTGCTGTTGGCTGCGGTGGAGCGGACGAACCCGTTTTCCACGTTGGTGATGGTGATCTTGGCGCTTGGGACGGTGGCGCCCGTCTGGTCGGTCACCGTTCCTACTATGCTGGCGTTTTCCTGGCCGTACGCTGAGATGCTTAGTAGAACGACGCCAAGCATCAGCAACAGGGATACTCGCAGCATCTTGTACGCGCTTACATTAAGAAGCGCTCGGTTTGGCATGTCTCCCTCCTTCGAAAGGCAATCTCGTAAAACTCAAGGCCTGGGGCCATTCCGCACGGATGCCTGTCTGCTGTCGGACCACCCTCTTCCGAACACACGATCAAAGCTCGTCGTGCTCGCGTGACCCCGAGCCAGAGGCTCGCATGACCCCCAAGTCACAAAGATTTAATCAGCTTTAAGTAGTCCTGTTAAGGTGTGTCACGGGTGAATGCACCGTGTTGTCACGGAGAAGTCACGGTGCGCCCTGGGGCGGCAGTTCCGGAAGTGGGGGGCTGCACTCTTGGGGGTGCCGCCTCACAACGTGCAGGTGGTGGTCAGGGATGCCCCCGACGCGCGTCGCGATAGCCGTTTCCCCTGCGCAATGCCGGTGGATGGGAGGGCCACAACGGGAAGTCGAGGAACTGGTTACTTCGCCTCGTCGATGATCTCGATGGCCCTGACCTCGCCGTAATTGACCTTTGGCGAGAAGGAGAACAGCAGCTTGCCCTGGCCGTTGGGATGCAGGCCGTGGAACTCACGGATCACGGGCCGGAACGCCCCAGAGGCCGCAAGGATGACGTCGAAATCCTGGAGCAGCATGACGCCATTGCAGGTAACGTCGAAAACCCTGCAGCCCACACCCCGGCAGAATGAGTCTGGAATAAGGGGACTGAAGAACGACTCCAGGAAGTGGAGCCTCGCCGTGTAACTTCCCGGTGCGACGGGGAGGGCGTAGCTGAAATTGCCGTGCCGCTCAGCGCCGTAAAGAGCCGGCAGCTTCGGCCCCGTCCCGGAATTGGCATAGATCCCGATACGCCCGTCGATGAAGTAGTTGTCCCCGCTCCAGCGAGTGCCGCCGGAATCCACGAAATCCGATTGATGAGCCGAAATCCGGGTTGGTCTGAGCTTTCCCGGCGTGCCCGGGGTCACTTCCAGCGCGCTTACGAAGGCCCCTTGCCCCCAACCCGAGAGAAACTCCAGATGGATCTTGCCGTCCGCCGAAGGGCTCACGTCCCGGAACACGCGGACGTCAACCGCGGCGGTGCCGGCGTCGGCAATCGGATCGAACTCCTCTAATAAAGGATGTCCGTTGAGGTTCACCTGGAAGTGGCGCAGATTCTGGGCGTCCTCCCTGCGGTCCGCGTCCGGCTGCCGGAGGGGATCGGCGAAATAGAGTCTCAGTTCATAGACTCCCGAACGTGCCGGGATGGTGTATCGAAACTGACGCTGCGATTGCGGCACCACCATGTCCCCCGAGATGGCTTCCCGCATGGTTTTGAACAGGCCCTCATCGGCTACCGGGGGGAAGAAGTGCCGCGGTCCGGGCTGGGAAACGCCGCCCTCGTAGTAGCGGTCGGCTTCCCAACGGTGTCCACGCGCGTCCACATAGGGAGCCCCCGTATGACCGGCGGCGATACGGACTTCGTCGGTACCCGGGCCTAACCCGCCCGGTTGGCTAGCGGACTGCGTGCCCGCATCGCTCTGCTGCGCGCGGGAAACCGAGCCTGCGGGAGCGCCGGAGGTCTGCGGAGCCTGGTATCTTGATTCGAACAACTGGTAGCCGAGCCATCCGACCACCAGTACAAAGAGCACGGTGACGCCCGCCAGTATCTGTGGCAGACGGCGGGGCTTGCCCTCTGGTGCCGGGACAGCTTGCGGCGGTGCCACCTCTTCCGAACGAGCCTCGAAGACCGGCAGATACCTGCCTTTAGGGATGGTGATGACGACCGGCTCGTCCTTGCCCTCGTTGGCGAAATGGTGCTCCAGCTTCATCCGCAGCAGCCGGGCCTGCGAGCGGACTATATTGTCGTCGTTCGGGTTGTAGCCGGGCGACCGGCCGTAGACGTGAATCCCGATCTGCTGCTCCGTCGCCGCTTCGGGCCGGCTGTCGACGGCGCACTGGCACACGTGGAGGAAGAAGGCTCGGAGTCGCGGGGACTTCTGAAAGGTGCTGCTGGAGGCCACGCGGCGCACCAGCTCCTCTCTCTGCCCTGGAGCCTCGGCAGGAGGTTCCTTCGGTACCGGAACATCAGCTAAGCCCATCGGGGGGTCAAGCTCCGTTGTTGCTCGTTTCAGTTAACGTTTAAGACAACATACCATACGTTCGAGATCGGGGGAAGGGGCCTGTGGAGGTCGCCCCGAGCGGCCGTGGAGCCCGTGCATTGCACCGTGTAATCACGGGTGTAGGCGCCGGTCGATCCGGTTAGACAAGAGCCATTCCGGAGCGCCGGCTAGCGCTGGGAGGCGCAACCCTTACTCGCAACTTCCGCCCGAGCACAGATTCTTGCCGAAGAAGGGCAAGACATTGTTCTGGAAACGGTCGGCGACCGCGCTAGTGTGTGTGCCCGGATAGATCTCGAAGGTGTTGGCGATCCTATAGTTGTCAAAGACCTCGTGTAGCTTGAGGGCGCCGTCTTTGAGGCCGTCCTGGTCGCCCACATCCATCCCAATGGCCCGATACTGCCGTAAGTTGCCGATGTACTGGTCGACGAACGCCAACGGAGCATTCGCCGCCCACTTGGCCACCACCTCCGGGTCCGCCACGCCGTTCTTTGTCGGCAGATCGAGAAAGAGCGGCGGATTCTTCGGATCGGGTGACCACGCGGCGGCCGACGCAAGCAGGGCTCGCAGCCCCCAGGGCAGACCGCCGGAATCCGCGGGCGTCTTCACGGCCTCCAGGGTCTTTTCATCAGCCGGGCTGACGGGGCGGCCTCCCATGGGCGCCAGGCAGCAGGGGCTCATAATATACAGGCTGCCGAAGACGTCCGAATGCTTCATTCCGATCCGGCTGGCGCCGTAGCCGCCCATCGAGTGGCCGACCAGTCCACGGCTCGTCCGCCTGGCAATGGTGCGGTAGTGGGCGTCTATGTAGCCGACCAGGTCGCGCGCGATGAACTGCTCGAAATCGCCTGTGGTCACGGAGCTGGAATACATCGATCCGTTGTGCGCCGTCTTCGAGTCGGGCAGCACGACGATCATGTCCTGGGCGCCCTGAGCGAAGGCGCCCTCGATGGTCTGAGGAACATGGATTTCCTTCGACCACTGCTCGGCGCCTATCGAGTAACCGTGCAGGGCATAGACCACAGGGTAGCGCCGGCTCTTCTCCGTGGCATACCCTGGCGGCAGGAAGACGATGACGTCGCGGTCGACGGCATCGCCTTCCAGATTGCCTTCGAGCGCCCTGCCGTGAACCTTGATGCGCTCCACGGTTACCGGCTTGGCGCCGGGCACGACAGGAGGCACCTCGGTCTGCACTTGTGCTACAAGCCCTGGCCCCAGGACGGCGGCCATCACCAGAGTCAAAACATGAGACGATTTCGCGGTTGTCATTCTGGCTCCTCTACTGCAGTGCGTAGGAGTAAATACCGACGCTGAAGGGCGGAACATCCATCGCGTCCGGCAGGGATCCGAGTGTCCGCTCCTCCACTTCGACTCCCGGCTTCTGTCCGACCGTGATTGCGGCGTCAACACTGTTCGGCGCCATGCGCCAGAGATGCCCCTGGCTTGCCAGCTTCACGCCGCTAACCGAAAGTCTCAGGTGCTGCTCGGAATCCGAGGGATTCAGCACCGCGAGCGTGATGGTCTTGCGGTCGCCGCTCAGCGCGGCGCTCACATCCAGAGGAAACGTATCGCTGCCCGGATTTACGGCTGGCTGATCGCCGCCGGCGGGATATATCGGCTTCGGTTGCGGCGAATCTCCGGATACCTCCACGGGCAGGGTGCCGAAGTGTTCGCGATACATCTTGAACATGAGACCGGTAGGGTTCAAAACGGCGCCGGTTCGGTCTTCGCTGATCATCGCCGTTGCGAACGTGAAAGCGCCGAGCTGGTACAGGTCCGAGTGCCGGAACATCTCGTGGAACGCCCAGGCGTAGGCCGGAACCACCTTGTAAGAGTTCGGGGGAGCGCCCATATAAGCCCATTCGTCCAGACTGATCGGCACGGGCTTCGCTTTGAGCCCGGGGATGCGCTTCAGGTACTCCTGGTAGTGCTCGTATTTCACGCGCACTTGCGTGGCGGGGGCGCGCTCCCACTCGACGAGCGGCTGCGGCCCGGTCGGGACCTTCTCACCGGTCTTGAGGTCCAGGCGCTGGTTGCCGGAGGAGTAGAAGTGCTCGCTGAGCATGTCGATGTTGTCCAGGCAGTGAGCCAGCATGTGGCCGCTCCAATCAGCCGGGGAGAGATAGTCCGGCACGATCTGGCCGTTGATGCGTTTGGCCTGCTTGGAACCCGCCATGGCGTCCGGCATGGCTCCGCCGGCAATCAGCTTGATCGTCGGATCGACCTTGAGCATGGCCTTGGCGAACTGGTCGTGTTTCAGCTCAAACTGTTCGACGGAGGTGTGGCCCAGCTGCCAGTCGCCCCAGGGTTCGTTGCCCACGCCCCAAAGCTTGACGTTGTATGGTTGCGGATGACCGTTGGCCGCGCGCCAGCGGCCCATCGGCGTCGTGTCCGCGCCGTTGACGTATTCGACCAGCTGCGCCGCCGAGAAAGCATCGCCGAAGCCGGCGTTGACCGTGATGTAGGCGTCCACATCCAACAGCCGGCAGAGCGTCATGAACTCGTCCGTGCCGACGTCGTTCGGCTGCACGGCGTGCCACACGGGATCCATGATCGGCGGCCGCTTGTCGATGTCGCCTACAGCGTTGCGCCACTCGTGCCCCGAGACGAAGTTCCCTCCGGGCCAGCGGTAAACGCCCGAGCGCAACTGCTTCAGCGCCGCGATCACCTCCGCGCGGAAGCCCTCCACGTTGTCGGCCGGCATCAGCGAGACGGCTCCAACGTGGAACTCGCCCGGGCCAGTCGCGACAATCTCGAGCCGTGCATCGTCCGTGTCTGCCTCGGCCTGGAAACGAAGCGGAAACTTCTGGTAGCCGGGTGCGACGTTGTCGATGACGACGGCCTGGCGGTCGCCGTCCGCTTTACCCCACACCAGATTCACTCTTACCGTCGTTCCAGCAGTACCCGCCAGAACCACGCGGCCCGTGTACGCTTTCCCCGTGCGTACCGCCAGGCCGGCCTGCAGGATTCCGCGCGCTTCCGTCCGGCTGAGGGCGATCCGCGGCGAGTGATCGCCGCTGTAAGCCCGGCTGGCATCCATCGTAACGAACTCGTCGGCGCCGACCGGCGTCCAGCGGCGCGGCGGGTTGCGCCTCATCCAAGCCGGACCCGCCGGCGCGGCGGGTGCCTGCGAGGAGATCGGATGGTAGAACTTCCGGTCGTCCAGCATCTCGGCCCAAATGCCGTTGTTGACGATCCCCCCGATGTGCTCCAGAAACTGCCCATACAGGTACTGCGAGATAGGGGCGCTGGTCTTCGACGCATCGATCGTCACATTGACCTGTCGGGTCTGAGCGAACGAGAAGGTGGAAAGAAGAAGGAGTGCCAGCAGCGGAGCCGGCGTTCCGAAGAGGGTCTTCCTGGTTTTCGAATGCACGTTACGATGCCTCCAACTGTGAACCTGGGCACGACGCCTGCGGCCGGGGCAGACAGCGGCTCGCGCCGGCACGGCACCGCTGCGGACCCAGATCTTGTCGTCATACCCGGCCGATGAGAGACCACTATACAGAGCGGCGCCGCAGGGCACAAGACAAACAAGTCGCACGATTCAAATCGGGTCCATCGATGTTTAAGCGCCGATCACCGGCGCAAGTTCACATCACTTCCACACCGCGATTGGCGCCGAGAAGGTCCGCGAGGGCGTTCAACTCGCGGTTGCTGGAGCACGAGTCCTTGCATACGACGCTGAGCCGAACTTCTCTGGTCAGGCCCACCATCATCCGCAGGGGAAGTAACTCTCCGTCTTCCAAGCAGGGCTGAATGCGATACCTCGGCAGCCACCCAAAACAGAGCCCGCTGCGAACGGCGTCGATTGCGGCCTCAATCGTGCTGACAGCGAGAAAGCGTTGAGCGGGACTTCGAGGCTGTCGTTTGGTCGCCCCTGCGGTTCCTCCCTCGATGATTACAAGCATGTGCTGTATCAGGTCGATTGCAGTCACCTTCTTCCTGAGCGCGTGGAGCGGGTGGTCCCGCCGAGCGACCGCGAGCATCGTGATCTCCAGGATTGGCTTGACGGACAACTCGCGCGACATCAAGCCTGTCACGCACAGCTGCGTATTGTGGGCGGAGAACTCGGAATCCGCGGACAGGAAGGTGCACTGGCGGAGTTTCGGCCGGGCATGGGGGAACTGCCGGGCGAATTCCGCGAGAGCGGCAAAAAGCCGGTGGTTGGGAAAGATGCTGTCAACCGACAATCGGACTTCCGACTCCCCACCCGAAGCAAGCGAGCGTGCTCGCTGCTCAAGCTGGTGAAACCCGGCCAGGTGGGGCTCAGCGTCGGCGAGCAGAACACGCCCGACCTCGGTCAGGTGCGCTTTCCTGCCTTTGATCTCAAATAGTTTGATCCCCAGTCGATGCTGCAGCCGGGCGATCGCGTAGCTGATGGTGGATTGAGAGCGGGCCAGTCGTTCCGCCGCCGGCGCAAAGCCACCGGTCTGCACCACAGCCTGCAAGATCTCCCATTCGTCCAGGGTGGTGTACATGACATCAATGATACATCGAAAAAATCGATTCCTTCCCCGGAGCAATGGGCTCGTCTGTTCGATATTATGAGTGTTGTATTGAACAGTCCCATCCGTAAGTTGCGAAGCGAGTCCCTGGAGTAACCTGGGGAGTCGGAGCAGGTTTGCCACTGGCCCCTGGGACTCGGCCAAGCTCTTGGCCGAAGGGTGCAGAGACAGCCGCGCCGGATCACTCTGCCTCCGGCATACGATCAAAGGTGAGTGGCCCATGTTCACAAAACGTCAAACCGTCCTCTTCGCCAGCCTGCTTCTGACCCTGCCGGCCAGTGGCGGCGATTTCGTGATGCAGGTGACCGACAACGGCTACCTGAACACGCAGGGTTTCAGCGTCATTCTCTACAAAGACACGTATCATCCGGTTTTCGTAGACGAGAAGAAAGCCGCCATGGAGATGATCTTCCATGGACAGCGGATCGCCACCAACGGCGACGTGCGACTGGTGCCCACCGCGGAGCAGTGGGACCTGGTAGCGAAACTGAACGGCCAGCAGGCGGACAAAGAACACAACCGCCTCACCGCACAGTTGTCGTTCCCCAGTTACGAGATGAACTACCGCCTCGAAGTCGCCGCCGAACCAGGCGGAGTGCGGGTGAGCGTGAACCTCGAGAAGCCGCTGCCGGAGAAGCTGGCCGGGCGCGCGGGCTTCAACCTGGAATTCCTCCCGTCGCTCTACGCCGGCAAGAGCTACGCGGTAGACGGCCAGTCTTTCGGGATGATGCCGCGCAGTCCGCAGGACCCCATGCAGAAGGTGCCGAGGTCGCCGGACGACCCAAAGAAACTGCCCTACCAGGAGGAATGGGACATAGCGAAGGGCTATACGCAGCCGCTTCCGTTCGCCAGCGGCAAGAGTGTCACGCTGGGGGCGGAGGACCCGCAGGTTCGCATCACCATTGCCTCTGAGAACGGGCCGGTCTCCCTTTACGACGGCCGCAATCGCGCCCAGAACGGCTGGTTCGTGCTGCGCACCCTGATTCCTTCGGACAAGACCGAGGGCGCGGTGGTCTGGCATGTCCGCCCGGACGTGATTCCGAACTGGACGCGGCCGCCGATGGTGGCGCACAGCCAGGCTGGTTACGCGCCGGGCTTCCCGAAGGTCGCGGTCATCGAGCTCGATCCGAAACTCGATGCGCCGAAGACGGCGAAGGTGCTCCGCCTGGGTGAAGACGGTTCCTACAGGCAGGTGTTCGAAGGGCGGGTCTCCACTCCGGCGCCGTGGCTGCGCTACACCTACGCGAAGTTCGATTTCTCTTCGGTCAACCAGCCCGGCCTGTACGTGATCGAGTACGCGGGCCAGAGGACCGACCTGTTTCCCATCGCCAGGGACGTTTACAGCCGGACGTGGCAGTCGAGCCTGGACGGATTCCTCGCCGTCGAGATGGATCACGTCTCGGTGCGGGAAGGCTACCGGTTGTGGCACGGCGTCTCACATCTGGACGATGCGCGACAGGCGCCGGCGAACACGCAGCACTTCGACGGGTACCGTATGGGCCCGAACCTCGACTCGCCGTACAACGCCGGCCAGCACATCCCCGGTCTGAACGTGGGCGGCTGGTTTGACGCAGGCGATTACGACAACATCGCTTTCAGCCAGTATTCGGTGATCCAGGACCTGGCTCTGGGATACCAGGAGTTCGACCTCAGCTGGGACCAGCTTACGGTGGATGAGACGGCGCGCGAGGTGGAGATGCACCGGCCCGACGGAGTCCCGGACGCGGTTCAGCAGGTCAAGCACGGGGTCTTGCAGGTGCTGGCGCAGACCAAGGCCTTCGGCCACCCGATCATGGGTATCATTGAGCCCACTCTGCGGCAGTACACGCACCTGGGAGATGCCGCATCGAATACCGATGGACGGCTCTATTCGGAGAAGCTCGGGCCCAACGAGGTGGAGGGGAACTTCTCCGGCAAGCCGGATGACCGCTGGGCCTTCACCACCAGGAATGCGTACCTGCAATACGGCGCCACGGCATCGCTGGCCGCGGCGGCGCGGGTGCTCAAAGGCTGGGACGACCCGCTGGCCAAAGAGTGCCTGGATACCGCCGTCAAGCTGTGGGACGAGGAACACGCGAATCCGCCCCCCAGCCAAGGCATGGGAATCTACGGACCTCAGGGAATGGGCGGGGCCATGGACTGGAACGCCGCGCTGGAGTTGTTGATCACCACGAATGGCGCCGCGCCCTACAAGGAGCGCATCCTGGAGCTGTTCCCCACAATCAGGCAGCGGTTCGGATTCAATGGCTGGACGGCCGTGCGCGCCCTGCCCTACATGGATGCGGAGTTCAAGAAGCAGCTTGAATCGGTGGTCAAATCTTACGTAGTCGAGTTGGATGCCGAACTGGCCAAGACTCCGTTCGGCGTGCCTCCCAGCCTGCGCACTTGGGGTGGTTCGCTCTCGGTGGCCGAACTCGGCGTGCGGATGTATTTCCTGCACAAAGCATACCCGGAGATCGTCGGCACGGACTACACGCTGCGGGCGGCGAACTATCTCCTGGGAACGCATCCGGTGTCGAGCACTTCCTACATCTCCTCGGTGGGGACGGTTTCCAAGCTGAAGGCCTACGGAAACAACCGCGCCGATGGAACGTTCATCCCCGGCGGCATGATTCCGGGCTACATTCTGATCCAGCCGGATTTCCCGGAGTGCATCGACGACTTCGGGTTCCTCTGGTTCGAAGACGAATACATCATCAACGTCGCCGCCAAGTGGATCCTGGCGGCCAACGCGGCTGATGCGCTCGTCAAATGACGAGTCCATGTCGCAAACGCGCGCAGCCTGGCCGGCTTAGGCACAGATGTGCGCCTCCCCCAGATCAGGCGATGCTCACTTTCAGCGCTGCCGCGTAGTCAACCTTCGGTCGATACTGCTTCGGAAGCTCGACCCGGAGGCCGTCGGCATTCTGCTTCCAGTTCACGCCTTCACCCGTTCCGAGGAGCTCTACCCTGGCCACCTTCCCTGGTTGGGTCGAGGCGGAAGATCCCAGCGAGGGCACGACGACTGCTTCCGTCGGCCAGCCCAGCACGATTGCGTAGACCACAGTGTTCGCCTTGTTGCGTGTGAACCGGATGTCCTGGGGCCCGAGACTGCTGATGCTGTTCCCCTGAAATGGACCGCTCTTCACGTTGTGAGGGCCTTCGCCATAGATCTTCCATGGCCGAGTCTCGTAGATAGCCTCGCCATTAACCTCCATCCACGCGGTTACGCCGTCGAGCACGGCGATTTCCTTACTGTCGATGGTGCCGTCAGGCTTGCCCGGGATGTTGAGCACGAAGGTGCCGTTCTTGCTGACTGAGTCGATGAGCCAGAGAATGACATCGCGCGGCGGCAGATAGCCGCCGTATTCACCTGGCTTTTCGTA
>CAZBQQ010000184.1:0-10535 GCA_964493965.1 uncultured Solibacteraceae bacterium | reverse complement strand
AGCCCTTAACGCCCTTGAAAACTAAGTGACATTGGGTTGCCAACCGGCGCCCGGCCGACCTGTTGACCGGCGACGAACAGGCGGGTTAGCAACCCGCCGCAGGTTGCCAACCTGCCCCACAGGATTGCGCCGCTGACGGCTACTTCCCGAACGCGTCCACCAGGGACATCACCTTGAGGTTCTTGCGCAGATCGTCCGCGCTCGCGCCGCCGGCGATGGTGATTTCGACCGGCTGGCCGGGCAGAAGATCGAAGTAGTTGTCCGACGGCGTCGCTTCGAGCGAGCCGAAGGAAACCCACACGCTGCGAGCCAGCACGGGCGAGGAAAGCCGCAGCCGGGTCCCGTCCAGCTCGCTCTTGATCTGGGCCTGCGGCAGCTTCACGTCCTTCGTGGGCGCCACGAACAGCACGTTGCTCGACACCGTCTTGCCGCCGACAATCAGGTCCGCCGCGACGAAGCTGCGGTTCGGATCGGCGTCCTTGGGTAACGGGAATTGCAGGTAGACATTGCTCGAGAGCGCCGCCACCTGGATGCTCTGCGACTTGTCGCTGAGCGTTGCGCCGTCCACGCTCATGATGCGGACGCGAAGTTCGGCCTTGGCTGGTGCGGTGCGATCGGAGACCACGTAGACGGCCACCCCGCCATTCTCCTCGTGCGGCGAAACGAGCAGGTCGTTGTAGAACCGCCGGGCGTAATACTGGAGCGCCTTCCAGCGGCCGTAGTAATCGAGGCTCGACCACGAGGCCACCGGCCAGCAGTCGTTCAGTTGCCAGTAAATGGAGCCCATGGTCCGCGGGCGATTGCGGCGCAGGTGTTCCGCGCCCACCTTGATGCCCTCTGCCTGCAGCACCTGGCTGGCATACAGGAATGCGGCGAAATCGCGCGGTTCCGGATAGTCCCGCAGCAAGTACTCGTGGATGATGGCGTTGCCCGCCGTGTTCTTCTGGTGCGCCAGCATGACCGGCGTGGTGATGCCGGTGCGATCCTCCGGGACGGTGAACGCTTCGACCGTGCGCATCTCGGGGAACGATTGAAAGCCATACTCGGTCATGAAGCGCGGATTGTGCTTTTCGTAGTCGCGGAAAGGCACGCGCCCGTGCCAGACGCTCCAGTCGTGCATGTCGCCGGACTGGTAGGCGTCGGAGATCTCTTCATAGTCGGCGCTCGGCGAGCTGGGCCAGTACGGGGTCTCTGGCGTCAGCCGTTCGACAACCCGGGGCAGGATCCCGCTGAACACCGTGAGGTAATCCTCCCACATGCGCCGGCTCACTTCGGAGGGAAGCTTGGCCGCGCCATGCCAGCCGAAGGCGCCCTCGGTTTCGTTGTTGCCGCACCACAGCACGATGCTGGGATGATTGCGCAGCCGCCGCACCTGATCTTCCGCCTCCGCGGCGATGCTCTGCTTGAAGGGATAGGTACCCGGCTGCCAGTCGTTGCCGAACATGAAATCCTGCCAGATCATGATGCCGAGGCGGTCGCACATGGCGTAAAACTCGTCGGTCTCGTAATAGCCGCCGCCCCAGTGGCGGATCATGTTCATGTTGGCGTCCACGGCCGATTGCAGCACCTGGCGATACTGCTCGCTGGTGACGCGAGTGGGGAAACTGTCGAACGGGATCACGTCCGCGCCCTTGCCAAAGACGGGGATGCCGTTGATCACGAATTCGAAGGAGCGGCCCCACTTGTCGAGGTCGCGGCGCAGTACGACGGAGCGCAGACCGGTGCGGGCGATGACTTGATCCTGCCAGGCGCCGGCCTTCAGTCGCGCGCGAAACTCGTAGATTGGCTGAGCGCCGTAGCCCGCGGGATACCACAGCTCGGGCTTCACGATCTCGAGCGGCAGATCGATGTGGTTCACGCCGTCGTGCAGATCCACCCGGCGCGTGGCCAACTGGCGCTTGCCCGCGTGCGCGTATTCGAGTGTGACATCGGCTCCGGGAATGTCGCCCGCCGCCATGACCTCGACCTCGGCGACTACGTGCGCCACCTCGGCGGTCACGTCGCGCTGGCGGATGTGGAAGTCGGAGATCCGCGCGTCATCCCAGGCCTCGAGTTTCACCGGGCGCCAGATGCCGCTGGTCACGAAGCGCGGTCCCCAGTCCCAGCCGTACTCGTAGGCGGCCTTGCGGATGTAAGTCTTCTCCTCGGTGTGTGTCTTCTCGCGCCACTTGTCGGTTGCGGCCACCTTGGCGGCGGCCTTGATCGGCGACGGGAAAGAGATCACGAGCTCATTGGCGCCTGCTTTCAGGTGTGGCTTCACGTCCACCCGCCACTCGCGGAACATGTTGTCGGCCGTCAGCACCGGCGTGCCGTTGAGAGACACGTCCGAGTAAGTGTCGAGGCCCTCGAATACCAGCTCGATGTGACGACGCTTGAGCAGTTCGTCGCTGGCCTGGATCGTGCCGCGGTATTCCCAGTCGGCGTTCTCGATCCATTGCAGCTTGGCCTCGTTGTCGCGATAGAACGGATCCGGGATGAGCTTGTTCCGCAGCAGATCGAGGTGCACGCAACCGGGCACCTCTGCGGGATGCCATTCGGCGGAGTCCCCGCCGCGCTGCCTGAATTCCCAATTGGAGTGGAGGAGGACCGTTTGCTTCCCCATGGTCTGGCCGTAGCATGTCACCGCGGCAACCAATGCCGCAAGTAGAAGAGCCGTTCGTTTCGTCATGAGTCTCGCCTCGAACGATCTTCGCATACCTGCCATTGGGCTACCGCCTCACTCGAGGCGGAGATCCCGCCGGGTCCAAGTGCATGGCCACCGGCCGGCTTCTTATGCACTTCGGGATGGTGTGCGGTCCAGGCGTTAGCGGCGTCCAGCGAGTAAGAAGACCCGATCTTGGGGGGACCTTAATAATTTAGGACCTTGACACCCGCAATCCTTCGTACTACGATCTTGACTAACAGGTTTTAATTCTGTACTCGGAGCGGACATATGAAGAATTCAGCGACGGTGTTGACTAAGCGTCAAAAACAGGCCACGGTTCGGAAGTGGGCGGCGTGGATTCTCACGCAGCGTACCCGTGCTGCCAAGGCGAAGGCTTGAGCCGATTTAGAACGGGTCTGACTCCGTTTCCATCTTGGCTTTGGGCTCGTCCTGCTCGACGGCGCCTCCCGGATTACCCGACTTCAGCAGCTTGTAAACGATCCGGCTGGACGGCAGATTCTGTTCGGCAAAATCGATCCCCTTGGCGCTGATCAGGATTTCGCTGGTGTTCTCATCGCGGCGCACCAGCTCCTTCTCCTTCAGGTACCAGATCGTGAATTCCAGGTATTCCCTAGGAAGCGCCATCTTGGCTTCCATATCCATAATCGAAAGGCTGGGTTTATCGGGGTCGGACTTGCGCCGGTTATACAGCAGGCAGAGTACCCCCAGCCGGCGGTTCATCTCCGCGTCGATGCCGACCACGAACTCCTTCATTTCGAAGACCGGCATCGGGCCGCCGCTCTGCTGGGCGAGCGCCGAGTCGTACTCCGCCCTGGCCTCCGGGTCGGATAACACCTGGTAGGCTTTCTGCAATAGAACGAATTGGTCCGTGTTTCCGGTTTCGGGGTTGTCGGGATGGTAGCGCGCGGCCAGCAACCGGTATACCCGCTGGATGGTGGGCAGCTCCGCATTGGGGCTGATCTGCATCAGCTCGTAGTAATCGACAAAATCGGCCATCTCACCCCCTAACCGAAAACGGTGGTGCAGGACCGCCGTCCCGCCTGGACGACGCCAGGCACTACTCAGGTTACATCGGATGCGGGGTGGCGGGTGCCGGCTGGCAGGCGAAGTCCCAGGTCTGCACGTTTCGCTCGCCGGCGGTGTATTCGATGACCGCGTATTCGCCGGGCTCGAGCGGCTGCTGCGGCCAGATCTGGTACAGGCCGTCGTCCACCTGCTTGCGGAAGACCGGGATGTCCACTTCCTTCTCGATGACTTCGTTGGTCACCGGCTGCACGTCCCACTCCTGCACCACGCGTACGCCCTTCTTGGGCATCATCTTCACGATGCCGAAGTTCTCGTCGTGATCGAGGCGGAAGTAGAACTCCGGGCGGGCGGAGGTCATGACGCTGGCCGAGTGCTCCCCTTCCAGCTCGACGGTGGTCTTGCCTGAAACCACGGGAATCGGGGCCAGGCGCTTCAGGATCGACCGGCTCTTCTTGTTGACAGCCTTCGACTCGGCCTGCTTCAGCGTCTTGACCTGCTTGCCCTCGAGGAAATAGACACCGGCGCCGACCGGCACGCGCTCCACCTCCTCGCGTTGCTCGCGCTCGAACTTGTCCTCCGCGGCGATCTCGGCCGCCTCCTTTTGGAGTTTCTCCTGGCGCTCCTGCTTCTCCGTTTCGGTACGCTTGAAGTCCACCAGGCTGACCGGGACCTCCTCCCAATCGCTGCGCTCGATACTGTAGAAGCGCACGCGGTCGCCCTCGACCTTGTACTCGCGAACGAGGTGGTAGTTGCCGTCTGTCAGGTACAGGCGGAAGTCCGCTCCAAAAGCCACGGCCGCCGCCAGCAGGAGGACAATCAGGGTTCGAACCATCTGACTGTTTGATTGTAGCGCCGGGAATTCGGTTTCCTTGTCAGCGGGGAGCCGCGACCGTCTGGAAACGGACTGGAGTCTCCGCTCGGTGACTGGAGCAGACCTCCAGACCCGCCTGGAGGCACCCGCGCAGACCCGCCCCACCAACGTTCGCGGTTCGGTGCCGCCTTGCTGCCTACCGATCCTCCGCCAGCCGGCGGAGCCGGTGCATTTCCTTCTCCTGGGCACCCAGTTGCTTCTTCAGCGCCTCCACCTCGGCCTTGAGCTCGTCCCGCTGGTGGACAGCCCCGGCGTCCTGGGCGGCGGGCGGTCGCGCGACGGGCTGGCCGATGAACTCGATCCATTGCTCCACATCGCGGCCGCGCGCCTTGATTCGCAGGCGGACGTCCACCACATCGGCAAGGCGCTGGTAATCGATGCTGCCCTCGCGGAGCATGTCCCGGTCGAGCGTTCGGGTGATGCGTTGAGCTCCGTCCTGGATTTCGAGCGTCGCGCTGGCGGCGTCGCGGATCGGACGGGCGCCGCGGTCCCACTCGATGAGCAGCTGGCCGCCCACGTCCGCCACCCACAAGGCCAGCGAGGGCTGCGGCGCGGACTGTATGTAGTACTGGACCGCGCCAAATGCTGCGGCGGAGACGAGCGCCAGGGCGAGCAGCGCCCACATCCACTTCTTTGGGCGCCACGGCTCGGCCCGCGCAAAACTCGGAATCTCCAGGGGCTGCTCCTCCGCCTCCACCTGCGCTTCCGCTTCGCGTTCCGGGATTGCCGGCGCCGCGACGGGGAGGGGGACAGGCTCAAGCGGAGCCGGCGCGGCGGGCTTCGCGGGCGCCAGAGCTTCCATGCCCGGTTCCGGCACCAGCCCGTGGCGGCGGGCGACGCTGGTGAATTCCCCGTAGCTGTATTCCGCCTGGACCGCGCCAGTGTGCTCGCGGAAGAAGAAGCCCGCCCGAGCGGGGCCGTAGTGATCGGGCCTGACGACCAGCGCCACCTGCCATCGTTGTGGAAAGTACGAATCGTAGATCTCGCGATCGCGGGGAGAGAGCTCCACGCCGCTCCGGGTGTGGGAATGGTACCAGCCTACCGGCTCCAGGCCGCGCAACTCACGCTCCCGCCGGGGCGCGTATAGCAGCTCCTTCAGCGCGGCGCGGTCGCGCTCCGAAAGGACGAACCGGGGTCCGAAGGCATGCTCGCACTCCAGCGGGCGGTAGGTGAGGACTCGAATCCGGTCGCCGTCGGCCGTGCCGAACAGCACTCCGCCCACTTCCATCCCGCCGTGCCGGAAACGGAACAGACCGTCCACGGCACTGGCGCAAACCTCTTCGAGTGCAGCAACGGCATACTCGATTTCGATGGCGTGGCCCTCCACGCCCCAGGAACGAAACTCGCTACCCACATTCTCGGTCGCCATACGCGATAGGTGCACTCCAACTTTACCCTCGCCCCAGGCGAGGTAGCAAGGGTACGGCGGTGCGGCGATGGTACTTCGCCCTCCTGCGTACCGGGCGGCTGCCTCCCGGCAGGCGGGTCTGGAGACCCGCCGCAGGCGTGGACGCCTGCCCCACGCGGCTCGGACGCCTGCCCCACACGGCGTGGCCAGGAAAGTTTTTGCAGTTTCTTTTACGAATTGTTACATCCTGGCGAGCCGATTGCTCGTCTCTATGAGCGAAGGGAGTCTGGCGATGAGAACAGTATTGATTATTCCAACGCCGGTTCGTAAGGAGACGAAGGGATGGGCGTACTGTCCGATCTGTACGCACACGGTTGAGGCGCAGGTCGTCATCTCTGGAAAGAGGCTGATGACGAAGCCGGGACAAAAATGTCCCCGATGTTCCTCTTCCATGGAGCCGGCATCCGTCGTAAGATATGAGACTGCGGCCTGAAGTCCTTTTAAGGATTGCGGGGCGTGTTCCGGTTGTGCTGTATTGGATGTAGAGTAGAGAGACCAATGCGAAAGAAGCGGATCCCGCCGACCGAGCCGGTGATTTCGAGCGAGATTCTCGCCCAGGCGAAGCGCCAGGCGCATCCGGACAAGCTGCCGCCCAAAGGCAAGTGCGTGGTCTGCGGCGCCGAATGTGCCTCGAACTCGACCGAGCATCTCTGCTGGGTCTGCCGCCGCTTGAAGATCAGCGCCTGGTACGAATCCGAGCAGCAAATGCCTGCCCAAGAGTAGTTCTTACCGGTTGTTCACCGGCTGTCCAACGAATCCACCTGCTGTAGCGTCACTTTCCGGCGGCTGCAGGACACTCCGGATAAGTTGGACCACGAGCAGCTGGCGCGGCTTACGGGAGCGATGTACGAGGTGTTGGCTGAGCTTGCTCGTAGATGAACCCTGCCGCCGCGACATCCTCGACCCCCAGGCCATTGGATTTGAAAATCGTCGGGGCGTCAGTTCGGTTCCAGGTCCGTTTGCCGGTTGCCAGATCGGCGAGCTCCGCCAGCCGTGGGCTGTTCCAGCCCTGCTCGTTGAGCGCCAGGATCAGGTCGCCGGATTCCATGCGCGCCTGCTCGATTGAATCGACGGCGATGAGGCCCGCGCCAAGGACCAGCTCCGACGGCAGTTCCCGGCGCGTTGGGTCGTTCGATCCCACGGCGTTGATGTGCGCGCCAGGGGCCACCCACGCTGCTTCGAGGACCGGGTCTTTGGACCTGGTCGCGGTGACGATCACGTCGGCCCCGCGGACGGCGGTCTCCGCGGAATCCACCGCCTCCACCGCCACGCCGTACGCTTCCGAGCACTCGCGGGCGAAACGGACGCGGCGCTCGGGATCGCGGCTCCAGACACGCACGCGCTGGAACGGCCGCACTACAAGCATTGCCTCGACCTGGCTGCGGGCCTGGAACCCGGTACCGATAACCGCCAGCTCCCGCGCATCGGGCCTGGCCAACAGATCGGTGGCGAAGCCGCTCGCGGCGCCGGTGCGGATCTGTCCCAGGGCATTGGCCTCGAACATCGCCAGTGGCCGCGCGTCTTCGGCGGCATACAACACCGCCATAAAGTGCGCCCCATGTCGCGGATGGCTGGAGTAGACCTTGGTGCCGAAGTAAGGGCCGAAGCTGCCCGCCAGCATGTGCAGCATCGCACCGGAAGGAACCCGGAGGCGGCGGCGCGGAAGGTTTTGAGCCTTGCCCGTCCCCAGGTCTTCGAACACTTGCCGCATGAGAGCGACCGCGTCCCGCATGGGGAACAGCCGCCGTACGTCGGCTTCGGTGAATATCGGGACAGCCATCAGCTTTCAGCCCTCAGCCCAAAAACCCCCGTGCGCCCGCGATCGCCGTCGGCACGGCAGATCGCAACTTTGGATTCGCTGAACATCGGAACATCCATCGGCTCACCCCTCAGCCCTCCGGAGCTGACAGCTGATAGCTGACGGCTGACAGCTATCTTTTCGCCGGGTCCGGGAGCTCCGGGTTGACGCCCAGTTCGCCCAGCGACTGGGCGGCGCGCGCGGCGTCGAACTTGCCGTCGCGGGCCAGGCGCGAGAGCGTCGCGGCCACTATGTGCTTCGCGCTCACTTCGAAGAAATCGCGCAGGTGTTCGCGATTCTCGCTGCGGCCAAAGCCGTCGGTTCCTAGCGCCAGCAGCCGGCCGTCGAGCCACGGGGCGATCTGGTCGGCAATCGCCTTCATGTAATCCGACGAGGCGATGATGGGCCCCTGGGTGCCTTCGAGGATCTGCCGGATGTAAGGCTGCCGCACCGGCTCCGCCGGATGCAGGCGGTTCCAGCGATCCACCGCCAGAGCCTCGCGCCGCAGCTCGCTGTAGCTGGTCACGCTCCAGACGTCGGCCGCGATTCCGTACTTCTCCGCCAGCATCTGCTGGGCCTTGACGGCCTCGTTCAGCATGGGGCCGCTGCCGAAAAGCTGCACCGTGGCCTGGCCGCCCTCCGCCGCCTTGAATCGATAAATGCCTTTGAGAATGCCTTCCGCCGCGCCTTCGGGCATCGCCGGCTGGGCATAGTTCTCGTTGTAGACGGTCATGTAATAGAAGATGTCTTCGTTGTCCTGGTACATGCGCCGCAAGCCGTCCTGCAGGATGACGGCGATCTCGTAGGCGTAGGCCGGATCATAGGCCACGCAGGTAGGCAGCACGCTCATCAGCAGGTGGCTGTGGCCGTCCTGGTGCTGCAGGCCTTCGCCGTTGAGAGTGGTGCGACCGGCCGTCGCGCCCACGATGAATCCCTTGCCGCGGGAATCGCCGAACGCCCACAGCAGGTCGCCCATGCGCTGCAACCCGAACATCGAGTAATAGGTATACAGCGGAATCATGGGCAGGCCGAAATTGCCGTAGGCGGTGCCTGCCGCGGTGAACGACGCCATGGCCCCGGCCTCGGTGATGCCTTCCTCCAGGATCTGCCCGTCCTTCACCTCGCGGTAGTACAGGAACATCTCCTGATCCACCGGATGGTAGAGCTGGCCCTGGCTGGCATAGATACCGATTTGGCGGAACAGCGATTCCATGCCGAACGTGCGCGCCTCGTCGGGAATGATCGGCACCACGTAGTGGCCGATTTTGGGGTGCCGCAGCAGCAGGGTCATGGCCCGCACGAAAGCCATGGTGGTGGAGACTTCGCGCCCCGCCGAACCGGTCAGCGTTTCGGAGAAATAGTCGAGCGGCGGAGCTTCCATCTCGATGCGCTTCACCTTACGCTCGGGCAGGTATCCGCCCAACTCCGCGCGCCGCTCGTGCATGTAACGCATCTCCGGCGCGTCTTCAGGCGGGCGGTAGAAGGCGACGTCGTGGATGCTCTCCGGCGGGATGGGGATCTCGAAGCGCTGGCAGAAGTACTCCATCTCCTGCTCGTTCAGCTTCTTCTGCTGGTGGGTGATGTTGCGGCCTTCGCCGGCCTCGCCGAGGCCATAGCCTTTGATGGTCTTGGCCAGGACGACCGTGGGGCCGCCCTCGTATTCCACCGCGCGCTTGTAGGCGTTGTAAACCTTCTCGGGATCGTGCCCGCCGCGGCGCAGCCGGGCAAGCTGGTCGTCGGTGTAGTGCGCCACCAGGTCGAGGAGCTCCGGGTACTTGCCGAAAAACTCCTTGCGGATATACGCGCCGCCCCGCACCGCGATGGTCTGGTAGTCGCCGTCCAGACATTCGTCCATGCGCTTCACGAGCAGGCCGGTTTTATCGCGGGCCAGCAGTTCGTCCCAGTCCGAGCCCCAGACGACCTTGATGACGTTCCACTTCGCGCCGGCGAAGATCGCCTCCAGCTCCTGGATCATCTTGCCGTTGCCGCGCACCGGCCCATCCAGACGCTGCAGGTTGCAGTTGACGACGAAGATCAGGTTGTCGAGCTTCTCGTTGGCCGCGATTCGGATGGCGCCGGTGGATTCCGGCTCGTCCGTTTCGCCGTCGCCCAGGAAGGCCCAGACTTTTCGCGGAGTGGGCTTGAGCAGGCCGCGGTTCTCCAGGTAGCGCATGAAGCGCGCCTGGTAGATGGCGTTGATGGGGCCCAGTCCCATGGAGACCGTGGGGAACTGCCAGAACTCCGGCATCAGCCAGGGATGGGGATAGGACGAGAGCCCGGGATGCTCGCGCAGCTCGTGGCGGAAGTTGCGCAGGTGCTCCTCGTTGAGCCGGCCTTCGAGATACGCGCGCGCGTAGTAGCCCGGCGCCGAGTGGCCCTGCAGATAGACCAGGTCGCCCGGCTCGTCGCCGTAAGAGCCACGGAAGAAGTGGTTGAAGCCGACCTCCACCAGAGTCGCCAGCGAAGCGTAGCTCGAGATGTGCCCGCCGATACCCGGATCGTACTTGTTGGCGCGCACCACCATCGCCAGCGCATTCCAGCGGATGAGGCTCTTGAGCCGGCGCTCGAGGGCGCGGTCGCCGGGAAACGGCACCTGCTCCTCGACCGGAATGGTGTTTACGTAGGGCGTGTTGACGGCGTATTGCGGCGCGGCCCCGGCACCGCGTGCGCGGGCGGCCAGCTGGTTCAAGAGGAAGGCGGCGCGGTCGGGCCCGGCCTCGTCGAGGATCTGGGCGAACGCCTCCACCCACTCCGCGGTCTCCTGAGG
>CAZBQQ010000183.1:0-10537 GCA_964493965.1 uncultured Solibacteraceae bacterium | reverse complement strand
CCCATCATCCGGACCAGTTGGGCGCAAATGGCCAGCCCCAGCCCGCTGCCTCCGTACCGGCGCGTGGTCGAACCGTCGGCCTGCCGGAACGGTTCGAAAATCAGGTCCAGCTTCTCCGGCGCGATTCCGATCCCGCTGTCACGGACCGAGAACTCCACGCCCGCCTCGATCACAGCCGCGCTCAGGCAGATCTCGCCGTGCGCGGTGAATTTCACGGCATTCCCCAACAGGTTGACCAGCACCTGCCGCAGCCGCATCGGGTCTCCCCGCACCCAATCCGGCACGCCGGGTTGGCAACGGACCGTGACGGTCAGGTTCTTCTCCGCCGCCTTGGGCCCGATGTTTCGAGCGGCCTCCTGCAGGATCCGCGGCAGCGAGAAGGGCACTTCCTCCAGATCCATTCGTCCCGCTTCGACGCGCGATAGGTCCAGCACGTCGTTGAGCAGGTCCATCAGCGAATGCGCCGATGTCAGCGCGTCGTCGAGGCAGGCGCGCTGGTCGGTGGCCGAGTCCGTCCTCAAAGCCAGGTTCAGCATCCCCAGAATCCCGTTCATGGGGGTGCGGATTTCGTGGCTCATGTTGGCCACAAACTCGCTCTTCGCACGATTGGCCGCCTGCGCCCGGTCTTTGAGGGCCGCCTCTTCCTCCAGCTTCTTCCCGATGACGGCCGTCTGCCTTCGGACGCGCCGCCGGAGAACGAATACCCACACCGACGTGATCAGGGAGGAGAGCGCCATGACGGCGATCACCTGCGACCCGGTCCGCGTGGTCCACCAGGGAGCGTCGCGCAGAATCGTCATGTCGGACGCCGAACGCATGTCCAGCCGAAACGCCTCGGGCACGGCCCTGGCGCTGTCCGCACCAATCTGGACGGAGCAGACGCCCGTGACCCGCACCCGCGCGCCGTTTCTTGGCCACGAAAAGTGCCCCAGCGCCTGATCGAGATAGGTGCGAAAAGTGGTGTTCCCCGACTGTAAATCGAGAACCTGTTCTGTAGCCGTGGTCAGGTGATCGATTACCTGGGCGTCAATTTCAACCAGGCGCGAATCGTACTGGCCTTCCAGGGCTTCCGCGGCCGTAAGCCGGGTGGGGTGGAGCCGGGCGCGCCCGGGCGCCAACCGCACTTCGGCGCGGTCGAGCACGGGCGCCAGCGGGCCGTTGGTGGCATACCCGACGGCGTCCACTACGTCGCCCGGCTCCGCCCGCGCCGGCACAACCTGCCGCACCTGGGCCGCCCCGGTCGCATCCTCGATATAGATCAGGCCGCTGATCTGCCGCAAAGTGACTGCGCCCCGAACATGGACGCGGTGCCCGGATGACCCCGGCGAGTACAGCATGAGTGCGCCGGGGCTGCGCGCCGGCAAGGCGAAGGGGTCTCTCGCCCCCGGCTCCAGCGGAACCACGTAGTCTCTGCCGGGCGAGGTCAGTTCGATCCCGATAATCTGGCGCGCCTGATTGAACAGCGCGTTCGCGACGCCTCGCACACGCACCCTTGCATCGATCAGATCCCCCAGACTGGACGGGGGCTCCAGGATGTGGACGCGGAACTGGTGCGTGCCCTCCACCATCTCCAGCACTCCGTGCATACCCTCCACGGAAACCGCCTGCACCACCCCCGATACTTCCACCCACCGGCTGTCGTAGTGTCCGCTCAGCAACTCGTCGATACCGGGAGCGTCCGGCGCCGGCATGGTCCCCGGCCCCAGCACCGCGATCCTCGCCTCGCGGACCGTGGGCGCGAAGTCTCCCGTCGCGCTCACGCCGTCGACCCGCACCTGCTGGCCCGACCTGAGTTCGATGGCTGGCTTGCCCCGTAGATCGACGTAAATGCCAGCCGTGCGGTCCTGCACGAACAGCGTCCGCCAGTAAGGGTCATAGTAGGTCACCGTGGCGCGCAGGCTGACCGGATATCCCGCTCCGGCCTCCTCGGGCGGCAGATCATGCACCGCGGCAACCGTGGTCAGCAGAGGAGGCCTCCGCCCAACCCGGCTCGCACCCGGCCGCACTACTGCATCCTCGATCACCAGTTCGCCGGCTCGGACTAGCGGGAACCCAATCACCACCACGCTGGCTCCGGTATAGACAGGCTCGGCGGGCGCCGTGTGCACTTCCGCCTGTCCGGTGCCATCCCTCAGCCGAAGTCCGGGCCCATCCCCCAGCGCCGAAGCATTCCCTCGCAGCACCACGCGATGCCGCCCCGCCGCCGCCCGCGCCCGATCGATCGAAAGGGTGGGCAGGGCCGCGATCTTCGGCGCCGGAATCTCGATGTCGAAGTACTTGAAGTTCGGAGTCCAGGTTTGGACGGCGATCCGCCGGCCGTCCAGATCCGGGCTGCTCGTCAGCACTCCGCGGAACCTCACCTGGGAATCCACCAGATCGCGGTAGGGTAGGGCTTCAAACTCCTGTACGTGGGCCCGCACGCGCGTGCCGCCGACGTCAATGTCCACGCCCAGGTCGGCTGTGCGCTCAATGTAGGCCGCCCGCACCACGCCCCTCACTTCCACCCACATGCCATCGAGGCGCTCGGAAGCCAGGTCCGCGGCCGTTATGGGAATCGCCCGCGGCAGTGGCCCCGGCGCGCCCAGGCTGGTAGCCCTGGGCTGCACCAGCGAGAGCGTCCGCTCCTTCGGGCCCGCCAGCGCGCAGATTTCGAACGGCTGCCCATAGGACAGCTGCAGCCCGGCGCCGCGGATATCCACGCGGATTCCGGCGTCCCCGTCCTGCAGGTACAGGAAACCCGAGACGTGGTCCGCATACGTGACCGTTCCGCGGACGCAGACCGGCGTGCCGGAGGCAAGCCTGGGACCAGTCACCAGCGTGTGCAGAGACACCAGCCCCGGCTTGGCCCCGTCTCCGGCCAGACCGAGCATCGCGCAACAGAGCAGGACCGTCGGCGCAGATGACACAAATCGTCCCAATGGCTCTTATCGGTAGCGGAGGGCGGTTCATGAACCGCCGGGCCACCCCGGCTGCTAGCCTGTGGTCATGGCCGACTCTCTCGAACGCATCCTCGACTCCGGCGACGCATCCATCTTCGACATCCGCGCCCACGCCCCGGGTCCCCAGGGCTCCCTGCCCCTCACCCCCGAGATGCTCCGCGAACGGCCTTCGGGCGACCTGTTCGCCTGGTCCCAGGATGTCGGCATGGGATGGAAACCCCAGGACCTCGGCGGCAGGGAAATCCTCCTCCTCAGCACCCACGGCGGCATCCGCGACCCCCAGGGCAAACCCATCGCGCTCGGCTACCACACCGGCCACTGGGAAGTCGGCCTCCTGATGCAGGCCGCGGCCGAAGAGCTCAAAGGGCTCGGCGCCGTCCCCTTCGCCGGCTATTGCACCGACCCCTGCGACGGCCGCACCCAAGGCACCACCGGCATGTTCGACAGCCTGCCCTACCGCAACGACGCGGCCATCATCTTCCGCCGCCTCATCCGCTCCCTCCCCACGCGCCGCGGCGTGCTCGGCTTCGCCACCTGCGACAAAGGACTCCCCGCCATGATGATGGCGCTCGCGGGTTCGGGCGACATGCCGAGCGTGCTGGTCCCCGGAGGCGTGACCCTGGTTCCCGAAAAGGGCGAGGATACCGCCAAGGTCCAGACCATCGGAGCGCGCTTCGCCCACGGCGCCATCACGCTCGAAGAGGCCGCCGAAGCCGGCTGCCGCACCTGCGCTTCGCCCGGAGGAGGCTGCCACTTCCTAGGCACCGCCGCCACTTCGCAGGTTGTCGGCGAGGCTCTTGGAATGTCGCTCCCGCACTCGGCGCTGGCGCCTTCGGGACACCCCATCTGGCTCGATATGGCCCGCCGCTCGGCCCGCGCCGTTCTCGATCTCGAGCGCCGCGGCCTCGCCATGCGCCGGCTTCTCACCGATGCTTCGGTCCGCAACGCGATGGTGACCCACGCGGCCTTCGGCGGCTCCACCAACCTGCTGATCCACGTGCCCGCCATCGCCCACGCCGCCGGCCTCCGCAAGCCCACGGTGGACGACTGGACGGCGGTCAATCGCCAGGTACCGCGCCTCGTCGACGCGCTCCCCAACGGCCCGCAAAACTTCCCCACCGTCATGGTCTTCCTCGCCGGCGGAGTCCCCGAGGTCATGCTCCACCTGCGCCGCCTGGGACTGCTTTCGCTCGACGTGCTCACCGCCTCCGGAGCTACCCTCGGCGAGACCCTCGACTGGTGGGAGTCCTCCGAACGCCGCGCCCTCCTGCGCCGCCTGCTGAAGGAGGGCGAAGGCGTGGACCCCGACGACGTCATCATGGACCCCGCCACCGCCGCCCGGCGCGGCTTGACCTCCACCGTGACGTTTCCCAAGGGCAACCTCGCGCCCGAAGGTGCCGTGATCAAGAGCACTTCGATCGACCCATCGGTGGTGGACGCCGACGGTGTCTACCGCAAGCGCGGCCCGGCCCGCGTCTTCACCAGCGAGCCCGCGGCCATGGAAGCGATCAAGAACGCCACCGTGCGCGCGGGCGACATCCTGGTACTGGCCGGCCGCGGTCCCGCCGGCGCGGGAATGGAGGAGATCTACCAGATGACCTCCGCGCTCAAGCACCTCGACTTCGGAAAGCACGTCGCCGTAATCACCGACGCGCGCTTCAGCGGAGTCTCGACCGGCGCCTGCATCGGCCACGTTTCGCCCGAGGCGCTCGCCGGCGGCCCGCTGGGTAAGTTGGTGGACGGCGACCTCATCGAGATCGTCATCGATCGCGTTCGCCTGGAAGGTTCGGTGAACCTGGTGGGAGTGGACAACCCCGAGCAGCTGCTCCGCGATCGTCCGGCTCATCCCGCCCTCGCCCCCGATCCGGCCCTGCCCGCCGACACCCGCCTCTGGGCCGCCCTCCAGAACGTCAGCGGAGGCACCTGGGCCGGCTGCGTGTACGACACCGAGCAGATCCTGAAGGTGCTGGAAGCCGGCCAGGTCGCGCTGGGAAAAAATATGGCCCAAGCGCGGTTCGCCGAGGCAGTTCGACTCGAGGAGGTTGGCCAGGACCAGAGCGCGCTGGCAGTGTGGCGCGAACTCACCATTTCCCATCCAACCCGAAACGGATTCTTACGGCTGGCCAGTTGCGCACAGGACCTAGGGCTCAAGGATGAGGCTGAGAGCGCCTTCACAAGCGCGCTCAAGATCGATGGCCGTTCATCACCCGCCTTAAATGGATTGGGGCTCCTAGCCATTGAGCGTCGCGACTTCGCGGCTGCGGAAGGCTATCTCCAAAGGGCGTGCGCAGTAAAAGAACTTGCAGTGAGCTTCACCTTGCTGGGATTCGTGCTGACCAGACAGGGCAGGCCCCTGGAAGCGGAGGAGGCCTACCGACAGGCCATCCGTTTCGACGCCAAGTACGAGGAGGCGTACTTCAATCTCGGCGTCCTCCTCCGCAAGAATCGCTCGCCCGAGGCGCAAGCACTATTCAGGAAGGCCTTGGAACTCGACCCTAACTACGCCGTCGCCCACAGGGAGCTGGGATGGGCCCTGATCAAACCCGGGACTCATGATGAACAGGCCGAAGGCCACCTGAGAAAGGCCATCGAACTCGAGCCCCGCGACGCTTGGGCCCACATATACCTCGGGACCTATCTGTGGGACAACGATGTCGAATCGGCAGTGGCGGAGTTCCATCTCGCGCGCGAGCTTGAGCCCAAATGGATCCCCCCGCTTTCTTCGTTGGGGAACATCCACGCGTTCGTGCTTGAGGACTTCGAAGCAGCCCAGTCGTTCTTCGAGCAAGCCCTGCGCTTGGACCCAGACGATGCGGTGATATTGACGGCGTTCGGGCGGATGTGCAAGAAGCGTGGTCAACTCGACCTCGCGAGGCACTATCTTCATCGGGCCTTACTTCTCGACCCTCAGGACGAAAAGGCTCTCGCTCTCCTGGCCGACATCGCCGGTGAATGTGCGCTGTAGGTCACTAGGTCCTCGGCCCCCGCGCGCTACGATAGAATTGCCTTTTGGCCGCAATAACAAAGGAGCGCTCTTGAGTCAGTCCGCATCTGGCCGGCAGTCCTGGAAGCGCGTCCTGCTTGCTCCCCTGGCCGCCCCCGGCGTCTCCCGCGTGCTCGCCGGCCTCACGGACACCTCGGCGACCGTCTTCATGCTTCACCGCTTCGCCGTGCCGGAACTCTCCATCCAAGGACATTCTCCCGTAGCCGTCGGCGCCATCCTGGCCGCGCTGAGAAAGCGCCGCTTCAACCTGATTTCCCTTCACGAGCTGTTTCGCAAACTCAAAGCGGGCGAGCCTCTGCAGCGCGCCGTCGTCTTCACGATCGACGACGGCTACTTCGACCATGCCAGAGTCGGCGCTCCGGTGTTCGTCGAGTACGATTGTCCGGCTACCATCTTCACCGTCAGCGGCTTCCTCGACGGAAAGATCTGGCTGTGGTGGGATCAGCTCACGTATATCTTCGCTCAGACCCGCAGAACGGAATTGACCGCGCGCCTCGCCGGCCGCGAGATCCCCTTCACGCTGGATTCTCCCCAGGCGCGCCGCCAAAACGACATCGCCCTCAACCTTCTCTATCAGGACGCTTCCCAGTCCGACCGCCTCGCCTCGCTGGCTGACCTGCTCCGCGAGGCCGATGTCGAGCTGCCCGCGGCTCCTCCCCCGGAATTCGCTCCCCTCACCTGGGATGAAGCCCGCCGCCTCGAAAGGAAGGGAATCTCCTTCGGCCCGCACACCGTCACGCATCCGATCCTCTCCAGCACCAGCGCCGAGCAATCCGCGTCGGAAATTGAGGAGTCCTGGGCGCGCCTCCGCGCCGAGCTCCAGAGCCCCGTGCCCGTTTTCTGCTATCCGAACGGACGCCGGCGAGACTACGGCGACCGCGAGATGGCTCAGGTTCAACGCCTCGGCCTCCTCGGCGCCGTCAGCGGACATTTCGACTTCTTTCGCCCTCAGCTATACCGGGAGCCGCCTAACATCTGCCGGGTCCCCCGTTTCGGTTTTCAGGACGACACTTCCTCCGTCCTGCAGTGTGTCTCCGGTCTGGCGTCGCTGAAGGCAAAACTCCGAGGTTATCGCGCATAGATGTTAGATCACCTTCTCAACTTACTATCTGCCTTGAAGGCGCGCGTCCGAAGCCGCCTCCTCAAAAGAAGGTGGAGCAACCTCCGGGCCATGGGAATGGACCTCGGCCAGGGCGTCAACCTGCCGGCCTCTACATGGATCGACATGTCCGCCTGCCACCTGATCCGCATCGGGGATTGGTGCGGCTTCGGCCCTCAGTGCGCCATCCTGGCCCACGACGGCCAGATGGACGAGTTTCTCGACGCTGGCCTGGTGGGCCGCGTAACCATTCACGAGTCCTGTCACTTCGGTTATCGCACCGTGATCCTGCCGGGAGTCGAGATCGGGCCTCGCACCATCGTCGGCGCAAACTCCGTCGTCTCTAAGTCGCTTCCTCCGGATACCGTTTGCGCCGGAGTTCCGGCCCGGGTAATCTGCACGCTGGATGAGTACCTGGCCCGGCATCGCGCAGCAATGGCGAGCGGCCGCGTTTTCCCATGGACGGAGTACAATTCCAGTGCCCTTACCGCGGAGCGCCGCCAGGAGCTCGACCAGGCGCTCGCCGATGGCCCCGTCTATCTGACCGGAGGGTTTTCGGAAGAATTGAAAGGTCGCGGCGGCACGGCCAGGACGCCGCACGACCACACTGCCCTGCCGCCTGGGATCGAGCGTTTCAAGAACGGCGACGGTTAGCGGCGCCATCCCCTGCGTCAGCCGTTTTCGCCGTCGCTCGGTTCGCTTTCTGGCCCGCCCCGCGCCGCGCGTAGCCGTCCCATCAAACGCTGCCTCGCTCTCACCATCGCCTTCGCGGCGTTGCGCAGCCTGCCCAATGTTTTGTATTTGGACTTCGAGAGCCACACCGTCGCCGACGGGTTGGGCCCGTACTTTTCTTTGTAACTCCCGCCGCCACCCCAGTCGAAGACCTCGATCCCCCGCGCTTTCCAATACCGCATCGCATACCAGTGCAGCGTCTCGTTCGGCCGCAAAATCTGCATCGAGCGGTAACTCGCGTTTCCCCAGAAAAGCGCAATCTTGTTAAATCCCGGATAGATTCCCGTCCCCATGCACTTACCCTCCGGGTCGAGCGCGCGAATCAGCAGCAGCCGTCCCGTCGGCGCTAAATGCCGGACAAGCGCCCTTACCCGCTCCACGCCGTAAGTGGGAACGAGCTTCTGCTTTCGAAACACGTCCTGGAGCTGGTCGTAATACTCCTCGGCAAACGCCGGGTCCCGTGTCTCCTCTACCGTAACTCCGCTCTTCTCGGCTTTCCGGATGCAGCGCCGGCAAGCGCTGGTCATGCGCCGGAAGATCTCCTCCTCCGTCTGCCTGAGATCGGTCTCGTAGGATTCCAACGACCCGATTTCGAACCCCAGGGCCTTTCCATCCTCCACCGACAAGCCGCGATCCGAGATCTCCATGTGCAAACAGTGCAATTCGTCGAACGCCAGCCGCTCGATCGCCGCCAGGGCCTCGCGCCGCGGCGCGCCTTCCCTCATGTTGAAGCCGATGTAAGGCGTCGTCCATCCGGGGAAGGAGCCTCCCAGAATGCGGATCCCGAACCGCTGAAACGTCAGCCCCGCGTAATACCCCGCGATTTCGGCGCCATCGCGCAGCTCGGCGATCACCGGCCGTGCGCCCTGCGTCTCCTCCAGAAACGCCAGCCACTCGCGCGTCTGGAACACCGTCCGGTCTTCGAATGCGTCCAGTGCGCTGTAGGGGACATTCGCCGGGTCGAGGATTGTGGCCTTCACTGACCCGTCTCCGGCGCGATGACGGCGCGATACAGACATAAGCCCTTGGTAGAGGAGACCAGTCTCAGCCACGGCGTCGCCTGCCCGCCGCCCAGTGCGGTTAGTAACTGCGATTGCTCCACCACGGGATCGAGCGCGGCATTGCGGAATACCAGTAAGTATCTCGTACCGAAACGACTCATCTCCGTCCGCAGCGTATCTTCATTCCAGGGCATGCGGCCATAAGGGAGCCCCACCAGCGACAGCGTGCGGCGTTTCAGAATGTATCCAGCCATCTGTCCATTCGTGGCGGCGATCGCCTCGCCCGGTTCAAGCTCCCGTCCAAGATGCCGTTCCACGCTCAGCCCCGTTGCATCGGCCTCCATCAGCGCCCGCTGCGTCTCCTGAAACCCGTCGGCGGCGCCCCGCGCGCCAGAGAGCGCGTTCGCTACGCAGTAGCCCAGGACAAGGCAGGCGGCTATCCCGGGGCCGGCCGCCCTCAGCCAGCCCTTCTGGCGGCCAATCGCCACCTCGACCGCCGCCACAAACAACGCGATCAGTTCGGGCAGAACCGGAAGGTACATCCGGGAGTCGTACGAGATCACGGCACGGAAAGCGATTGCTGCGATGCCCCCCAGGTAAATCGACGACGCCGCGAGCACAACCCACCAACCCACCGCCGGCCGCGGCGGTTCGGGCATGACAGCTGGGAATTTTGGCGCCCGCATGAGTGCGACGACGCAGAATCCCGCGATTCCGATCAACGCTATCGCCGCAGCCAGCGCAAGCTGCCGCACGGTGCCATCGCCCACGGCCGTGTGGATGAAGGCTCTGACGCCGCTGATCGCCAGCCTCACCGGAGAGATCGAGAACGGCGTATTGTTCCCACCTCGCCAGTCGCCCACCAGCATCACGTTCCGGATTGCCAGCGGCAAAATCGACACAACTGCCATGCCCGTGGCGGCGACCGCTGTGCCCCAAAAGCGCTCCCCTTTCTTCCTGCGCCAGAAGTCAACCCATATAATCGTTAGACAGGCGGCGATCCATAGAATCCCTGCGTACCGGATCCAATAGGACAAGCCCACCAGCGCAACCGACCCGATCCGGCAGACCCCAATGCCAACGCCGTCGCTCTTTCTTGCCAGGCCCACCAGGACCAGAACGCCGGCAAGGCCGACCAGCGTGAAGAGGGATTCGCTCATCGCGGCCACGGAGTATGTTTGGGCATTGCTGTTCGCCAGCCAACACAGAACGGCTGCCCACGCCGCCCAGCGGGAAGCCTCCAGCGCTCGCATCAAATACCAGAGAACGCCGGCGGCGAGCGCGAACGCCGCCATCGAGATCCCGAGCGCCGCGCTCTCGAGACTGACCCCGGTCAGGCTCACCAGCGCAATCGCCGCGGGGTACCCCGGGGGGAACCACGTCAGGGGGGCCGGAATTGTGCCATGAGATCTCTCGGTATCGAAGTGCACGAGCGATGTTTCCATCCGATGCGCCGAGCGGAGATGGTCCGCGGCGCTCAGGTACTGGCATGAGTCGGAGTAGATATGCGGAGCGCCTCCGCTCGGGATCTGCGCCAGGGTCACGCCGAGCGCCACGCAGAACCACACGATCGGCTCCAACCGCAGCCACTCTTTGCGTTCGGCAAACTGGGGGAATCTCAAAGCCACCGAAGACTTTCCTCGCTTCTTGTTTCAGAGCAGACCCGGCCGCCAACGCCGAGTCCGGCGGGTGCGTAAGCGGCAGTATAGCACCCTGTCCGTCGTCGAATTCCTACCGCTTAGCACCGAACCGCGACCGTCAG
>CAZBQQ010000182.1:7812-10604 GCA_964493965.1 uncultured Solibacteraceae bacterium | reverse complement strand
CGACCTGGCCTGGGCGGAAGGGCTACACGAGTACCGCCCCATGGGCGTCGCCGTGATCGCGGCTACGGACCGCTTTCGCCCGCGCGACTTCGACCGGCGCCGTCCCGGGCCGCCGCGAACCCGCCACACCTACGCCGGCCTGTTTGCCTCCGTGGGCGATCTGAACGCCTGGCTGCGCGGCCGGCTCACCAGCCGATGCCCGACTGCCGACCCTTCCGGAGCGAAGCTCTCACTCGGGCGCAGGCGTCGGCATTCGCGAGAACGCGGAGCAGTTCGTCCGCGACGAAGGGCTTGAGAACCAGGTCGTACGCGCCTTGCTCGAGCACATCCAGCCACAGGCCCTCACCGGCGGATTCGGCCGCGACCACGAGCACGGCTCCCGGGTGGCGCGTTCTCTTCAGCTCCAATGCATCCTGCCACGTGCCGCCCGGAAACGTGGCTTCTGTCAGAAAGACCCGGCAGTGCCCATCGGCCAGCAACAGATCCGCCTCCTCGAGAGAACTCGCTCGAAGCATGCGGACGTGGGCTGCTTCGAGGGTACGAGCGGCCACCTGGTAGTCCTCGCCTGAAGCTCCCAGGAAGACGCACGTGAACCTCGGCGCGCTTCGCTGACTCGCTATCGCAACTGCTCTTTGCATGAATCCGCCTACGCCGCCTCCCCCTCTGGAGGTAAGGCACGGGCCTCCCGGCCGCGCTCGCGATTAACAGCCGTCTTCGATCCGATCGAGAGCCCGACGGACTTCGGCAACGAGAGACGCTTCACGGTCCAGACGAGTGATGACCAGATCGCCCAATAATGGGACGTTCTCCACCTCACCCGGGGTTACCACCACCGCGATTCTGTCCAGGACGCGCGCTCCTTTCGTTATCTCAGCCAACTTTGCAGGCGCGCAATTCCGTCGCAGTCAATCGGATAGCCCCCCTGTCCACGAGAATACTCCCATCTGGCCCGGAGGGGGAATACTGGCAGCCCGGTATTCCGGAGTGCCTCGAAGCGTGAGACCGGCATCTTGCGCCGGCGCGCGACGCCCCATTACACTGACAGCAACAAGCCAAAACGGACCGCACCGCCGACCTGTCTCCGCCGCCGGCGCACACGAGCGAAGAAGCATGCAACTCAACCTGATCAACGGCGCACTACTGCTTCTGATCGCCGCGGTCGTGGCCATGCTCACCCGGCGGCTCCGGCTCCCCTACAGCGTCGGCCTGGTCGCGGCGGGAATCCTGCTGGCAGTGTCCCCGTGGGCACCCAACGTCAGCCTGACCAAGGATCTCATTTTCACCGCGCTTCTCCCGCCGCTACTTTTTGAGGCGGCATTCTACATCCCCTGGAACCAGTTGCGCCGCGATTTTTCAGTGATCGTCGTCCTGGCCACCCTGGGCGTGGTCCTGTCCGCGTGCGTCACCGCGGTGGGCATGCATTATCTGGTGGGCTGGGAGTGGCTCGGCGCACTGGCGTTCGGCGTTCTCATTGCCGCAACCGATCCGGTTTCGGTCATCGCGACCTTCAAGGAAGCCAAGGCCCGGGGCCGCCTGCTGGTGCTGGTCGAAGCCGAAAGCCTTTTGAACGATGGCACGGCCGCCGTCGCTTTCGGCGTTGTGATTGCAATGGCTGCCGGCCAGCAGCTCACCTCGTTCGAAATCGGCGTCATGCTTCTGAAAACGATTGGCGGCGGAGTTCTGTGCGGCGGTGCTGTCGCTTTGGCGGCGCTTCTGCTGGCTGGACGGACCGACGACCACTTGGTCGAAATCACCTTCACTACCGTCGCCGCCTACGGCTCGTTCCTGTTCGCGGACCATTTCGGCTTTTCCGGCGTGCTGGCCACCATCACCGCCGGCCTCGTCATGGGCAACTTCAAGTCGTTCGGCACCATCTCCGATCACGGAACCGTCGCGGTACGCGCGTTTTGGGAATACGCCGCCTTTGTCGCGAACTCCATGGTATTCCTCCTGATCGGAATGCACGAAGCCCACCAGGACTTCGTGCCGATATGGCTTCCGGCGGTCAGCGCGATTGCGCTGGTGCTGCTCGGCCGCGCGGTCGCCATCTATCCCTGCTGCCTTCTGTTCTCGAGGTCGCTGCTCCGCGTATCGATGAAACACCAGCACATCCTGCTCTGGGGCAGCCTGCGAGGTGCCGTGGCGCTGGCGCTGGCCCTGGGACTTCCGCCCGAGGTTCCGCAACGCGAGAAGATCATTGCCGTGAGCTTCGCCGTGGTCGCGTTTTCGGTCTTCGCACAGGGCCTGAGCATGGGAGTGCGTCTACGCCGGATGGGCGAGATTCCAGGCTAGCCGGCCCGACAAGGTCCGGTTCATGAATGCGACTCAGGGTTCGCTCGAGGAGAGCCGTTACTACGTGGTGCTGGCTCAGGATCTAGGACGCACGGTCGGCTGTCCGCAACTCCTGTCTCCTGACTCCTGTCTCCTGACTCCCTCACTGCGGCACTCTCCAGTACACCCCTGAGTTCGGCCAGTGCGGCCTCGGGCTCGCCTGACTCGATCAGATCGAGCGCGCGGGAATCCACCAGCCGGTACCAGATTTCGCGGCGCCGCTCGAAGCCGGGGAATCGTTCGATCACCTCCGCACGCAACTGTCCCAGCATTGCCAGGAACCGGCCGTAGCCGGGTCCGACCTCGCGCGCAATCCGGTCACGAATCCGCGACGCCAGCGCGGGGCTCTTCCCGCCGGAAGAAACCGCGATCACCAGATCGCCCTGGCGATGTATGGCGGGGAAGATGAAGCTGCAATGTGGCGCATCATCGACGGCGTTCATGGGGATGCCGCGCGCCTC
>CAZBQQ010000182.1:0-7712 GCA_964493965.1 uncultured Solibacteraceae bacterium | reverse complement strand
CCGACCACCACGCAGCGCTTGCCCTCGAGTCTCAGCAGGACGGGGTAGTAGGCGCTCATGCAGCGGCCTGCTCCGCCTTCAGTGCCTCGAACCCCACGCGATGGCAGAAGTCTCCGAAGGATTCGTCCGTGAGGCGCTCCGCGGCATAGAGCTTCAGCGCAGGCCCCAGCCGCCGCCCGATCTCGCGGCGCGGAACGTTCTCCGCAAACATAGAGCCCAGCCGCGTTCCGAGGTGCGACGCGCCCAGGTACAGCGCATACAGATCCACGCTCCGCCCCACGATCCCGATCTCCGCCGTGTAAGGCCGTGCGCAGCCGTTCGGGCACCCCGTGACGCGGACCGAAATCGCCTGCTCGCCGATGCCGGCCTCCCGCATCTGGCCGTGTAGATCGTCCAGCATCTCCGGCAGGACGCGCTCCGCTTCCGTGATGGCGAGGCCACAGGTGGGAAACGCGACGCAGGCGAGGGCCTCGCGAACCACCGGCGGCAATTGCTCGGCGAAACGAATCCCGTGGGCGCTCGCCAGGCGGGTCACTTCGGCGCGATCGCCCTCCGCGATGCCGGTCAGCAGCAGGTTCTGTTGCGGCGTCAGCCGGACCGACGGCCGGAAGCGTTCCACCAGTTCCCGCAGGCCCGTCCGCAGGCCGTCGCGAACACGTCCGCTCGGGATCGGCAAGCCCAGAAAGAGCGACCCATCCGCCTGGCGCTGCCAGCCGAAATGGTCCGACGCGCTGGCCCACTCGAGCGGCGCGGGCGCGGCGGCCGGCCCGCCCATCCGCGACTCGAACTCCGCCTTGAAGCGGTCGATGCCCCATTCTTCCAGCACGTATTTCAGGCGCGCGAGCTTGCGGTTGGTGCGATTCCCGTAGTCGCGATGGATCGCGATGATGGTCTCGACAGCGGCATTGAGCCGCTCGGGCTCCACCGTTGCGAGCGCCTCGGCGATGCACGGATGAGTGGCCTTCACGCCGGCGCTCATGCCGAATCCGCCGCCCACCAGGATCGTGAAGCCGTCGCGTCCGGGAACGATGCCGACGTCGTTCGAATACACGTCGATGCAGTTGTCCCCGGCGGGGGCGATGCCGATCTTGAATTTCCGGGGCAGGTACGTGTCGCCGTAGAGAGGCTCGTCTTCGGGCGGCGCGGACTCGGCGGCTACCGCCTTCTCGCCGTCCAGCCAGATCTCGTAGTAGGCGCGCGTGCGCGGCTTGAGCCGGAGGGCCAGCGATGCGGCAAGCTCCTGGATGTGGTTCCGCTCGGTATCGCCATAGGGCGCGGGGCAGCAGGTTACGTTGCGCACCACGTCTCCGCAGGCCGCGAGCGTCGAGAGCAGGTTCGCGTTCAACGTGCGCATCAGCGACCGCAGGTTGGTCTTCCGCACGCGATGGAACTGTATGTCCTGCCGCGTCGTGATGCGCAGCCCGCCGTCGCCCGCCTCGTCCGCCAGCCGGTCCAGTTCCAGGTACTGATCCGCGGTGAGCGCTCCGCCCGGAATCCCGACGCGCACCATCGAGCGGAATTGCGCCGGCTGCCCCGCCTTGCGGTCGTCGCGATCGGTCTGCTGGTAGGTCCCGTGAAATTTCAGAATCTGCACGGACTCTTTGGTGAAGTCCGGACGCTCCAGCGTCAGCTCCTCGATGATATTGCCGCGCAGGTGCCGGCTGTTCTGCTTCACGGACTCGGCGGGAGACGTCACAGCGCGACCTCCGCGAGAGCGCGGACGGCCAGTTCGGCGCGAAGGGCCGCGACCGCCCCGATCACGAAGACGGCCGGGGCTTCCACCTCCACCGTGCCCGCCGCGACCGCGCCCAGCGTCGTATCGACGACGCGCTCCTCGGGAGTGCTCGAGCGCTCCACGAACACCGCGGGCTCATCCGCCCTGCGTCCGGCCCGAATCAGCGCGCGAGCAATGTTGGCGCGCTCTTTGACGCCCATCAGGATGACCAGCGTATCGACGCGTGCGTAGTCCGCCCAATCCACACCGCCCGCTCCGGCACAGTGCCCGGCCACCACCGCGAATCCGCGCGACAGTCCCCGGTACGTGAGAGGAACGCCGGCCAGCTCGGGCGCCGCCAGCGCGGAGGAAACCCCCGGAACGATCTCCACCTCGATGCCATTGCGCGCGAGCGACAGCCACTCTTCGCCCGCCCTACCGAACACGCACGGATCGCCGCCCTTGAGGCGCGCCACGGTCTTGCCCGCGCGCGCATGCTCCAGCATCAACTCGAAAATGAGCTGTTGCGTGCTCTCCTGCTCGCCCTCGTGCTTGCCCACGTAAATGAGTTCGGCGGCGGGGTTGGCCAGCGCAAGCACCTCGGCGCTCACCAGGCGGTCGTAGAGCACCACCTCCGCCGCGCGCAGGATCCGCAGCGCCTTCACGGTCAGTAGCTCCGGATCGCCGGGCCCGGCGCCCATCAAATAGACTTTGCTCATACGGGCTTCTTTCCGGCATCGAACGTGTGGATGCCGCATTCCAGCTTAACGCCGCCCCAGCGCCCGGACCGAAGGTTGGCGCTGTCGGCGGGCAGCGACGTACACGGCTCGCACCCGATGCTCGTATAGCCCCGGTCATAGAGGGGCAGATAGTCGATCTCGTTCACGCGCAAATAACTCCAGACATCCTTCCACGTCCACATCGCGAGCGGGCTAACCTTGACCAGTTCCTTGCCGCTCGGCAGCTTGTGCGTCTCGACCTGTTCGAGAGCCGCGCGCGTCGGCGATTGCTCGCGCCGCAGGCCGGTGAACCAGACCTCGTAATCAGCCAGCGCCCGCAGCAGCGGCTCCACTTTGCGAATCTTGCAGCACTGGTCCGGGTGGACTCGAAACAGCTCGCCGTGCTCGGCCTCGTGCTCCTGAAGCGACGTCACCGGAAGAACGTTCACCAGGTTGAGGTGCCACGCGCGCGCCATACGGTCGCGATATTCGTAGGTCTCTTGAAAGTGGTACCCGGTCTCCAGAAACAGAACGGGGATGTCCGGCCGCACCTTCCGCAGCATATCGAGGACAACCATATCCTCCGCCTGAAAACTGCACGTCAGGCAAGCCCGCCCGCCATTTCGTTCAAGAATTTCGCGAATCAGCTCTTCCGGCAAACCACACGCTCCTGCAAAGTCCAGTCAAACAAACTTGGCCACGAATGAACACGAATGAACACGAATAGACAAAACCTCTTTTTCTGAGGCTTTTCGTATTCTGAGGCTTTTCTTATTCGTGTGCATTCGTGTTCATTCGTGGCCAATTGTCTTTGGCTTTTTCAAATGCCCTCCTGCTCCGTGAACCGCGTGCGCGGCAGCACTTCGCGATCCTCCAGCGCCGCCAGGATCTGCTCGGCTGCCTCCTCGTCCGAGGTGGGCAGACTTTCCGGATCGAAGTGGAAGAACCGGTCGGCTCCCACCCGCTCCCGCGCCCGCTCGCATTCCGCTGCATCCAGCGTCAGCCCCGAGAAAATCGAGATCAAACCGACGGCGGTCAGCAGCGCGGCGAGCTCCGGCAGAATGGGGCTCTCCACCTCTCCCGCGATTACGTGCACTTGCGTCCCGCGCTGAAACAGACGGCGCTCCAGCAGGTAGGCCAGCTCCTGGCGCGCGGTCAGCCATATGGTGGCGGGCCGGTGGCCGGCGCGGGCGTATCGCTCGGCCGACGTAAGCCGGCTGGCCTGAAATTCCAGATCGAGCAACGCCGCGCGCGCCGCCCGGTCGGCGTCGGGTTCGCGGTGCGGCTCCTGGATCATCCCCGCGGCGACGGTGCCGTTGCCAATCGGGTCGATCAGAATGAAGCTGCCGGTCGCCCGGTTGGCGGCATAAGCGTCGAAGAACAGCGGCCGCGCGGTTTCAACCGCCACGCGCCCGATCTCATTCAGCTCCAGCCGCTCCGCCGGCGCCTCGGCCAGCGTGTTGACATCCACCCGGTGCAGCAGCGACGTGACGGTGGCTGCGACCTGCTGCGTGGTGTGCTTGATCAGGTACGGTTGGCCCACCTTCAGCGGTTCCGCGCTCATCCACACCACCAGCGCTTCGAAGTGGCGCGACACGTGCGGCATCTTCCCGGGATGCACCAGCATGTCCCCGCGGCTGATGTCCAGCTCGTCTTCGAGACACACCGTCGCCGGCATCGGAGCGAACGCCTCGGCCAGCTCGCCCTCCCAACTCACGATGGACTTCACGCGGCTCGTGCGCCCTGACGGAAGCACCATAACCGGATCCCCCGGCCGAACCGTTCCCGACACGACCTGCCCGGCGTAGCCCCGAAAATCCAGATCCGGCCGGATCACGTATTGCACCGGGAACCGCACCGGCCGCTCCGTCGCGCCGTGATCGAGCGGCACGCTTTCAAGGCGCTCCAGCAAGCTCTCGCCCTCGTACCACGGCGTGCGCGGGCTCCGCACAATCACGTTATCGCCCTCGAGCGCGCTCACCGGGATGAAATAGGCCGCCGGGATGCCGAGCCGTTTCAGATGCGCGTCGAATTCCTCGCGTATGCGCGCAAACACCTCGGCGCTGAAATCCACCAGATCCATCTTGTTCACCGCGACCACGATCTGCGGGATGCCGAGCAGGGCCGCGATGAACGCGTGCCGGCGAGATTGCGGCAGCACACCGTTGCGCGCGTCCACCAGCACGATCGCCAGCTCGGCCGTCGAGGCGCCGGTGGCCATGTTGCGCGTGTACTGCTCGTGTCCCGGAGTATCGGCGATGATGAACTTCCGCTTCGGCGTGGCGAAGTAACGGTAGGCCACGTCGATCGTGATTCCCTGCTCGCGTTCCGCACGCAGCCCATCGGTCAGCAGCGAAAAATCGATCGGCCCGGAGGATCGGTTCAAGGTCGAGTTGCGCACCGCCGCAAGCTGGTCCTCGTAAACGCCGCGCGAGTCGAAAAGCAGCCGGCCGATGAGCGTGGACTTGCCGTCGTCCACGCTGCCGGCCGTGGTGAACCGCAGCAATCCCTTGCGCTGATCCTGCTCCAGGAACGCCTCGATGTTCGGCACTGCGCTGGTTGCCTCCAGGATCGCCATCAGAAGTACCCCTCGCGTTTCTTCAGCTCCATCGAGCCTTCCTGATCGTGGTCGATCACGCGATTCTCCCGCTCCGAACGGCGCATGCCCACCAGTTCCGCGATGATCTTCGGCACCGTATCGGCGTCCGACCGTACCGCTCCCGTGCAGTACGTACATCCCAGCGAACGCATGCGGCACATCACCATTTGCGGCTTCTCGCCGGGCAGCAGCCGCGGCTCGTGCTCCGTCGAAATGAGAGTATCGCCGCGCACGATCATCTCCCGCATCTTGGCGAAATACAGCGGGACCACCGGAATGTTCTCCAGGTGTATGTAGTGCCACACGTCCAGCTCGGTCCAGTTCGAGAGCGGGAAAACCCGTATGCTCTCGCCCTTGTCGATCCGGCCATTGAACAGGTTCCACAGCTCCGGCCGCTGGCTCTTCGGGTCCCACTGCCCTGCCCCATCGCGAAACGAGTACACGCGCTCCTTGGCGCGCGATTTTTCCTCTTCCCGCCGCGCGCCTCCGAACGCGGCGTCGAAACCGCCCTCCGTCAGAGCATCGAGCAGCGAGCGTGTCTTCAGCAGCCCGCAGCATTTTTGCGTCCCCAGCCGGAACGGATTGGCGCCGTCCGCCAGCGCGCTCTCGTTCCGGTGCACGATCAAGGTCGCGCCGATCTGCTCGGTGTACTCATCGCGGAACGTGAGCATCTCCTGAAATTTGTAACTTGTATCGACGTGCAGCAGAGGGAATGGAATCCTGCCGGGATGAAACGCCTTCTGCGCCAGCCGCAGCATGACGGACGAGTCCTTGCCGATCGAGTACAGCATCACGGGGCGCGCGAACTCCGACGCCACCTCCCGGAAGATGTGTATGCTCTCGGCCTCGAGCTCTTTCAGATGTGTCAGCCGGTTGCTCAAATGCTGTAGTCCTCCATGAAAATTCTGGCGTCTCGCAGACTCACATAGACGCTGTCCCCGGAAGCCACGCGGCTGTCGCGGAATTGCGCGTGCGACATCTCGACCGTCACCGCCTCGCCGGTCTCGGCAACCAGCTCCACCCGAACCTGCGGTCCCGCCGACTGCACCCGCTCCACCCGCGCGCTCAGTCCCGGTCTTCCGTCGCGCTGCGTGTGTATGTCGAGGTCGTACGGACGCACAAAGAGGCGAGCGGCCTGCCCGTCGGCGCTGCCGCCGTTAGGATGATCCAGAACAAGCTGTCCAAACACCGCCTTGCCGCTCTCGATCCGCCCGTGGAACAGATTCACGCTGCCCATGAAGTCCATCACGAACTCGGAGGCCGGGTGATGGAATACGTCCTCCGGCGCGCCCACCTGCTCGATCCGCGCCTGGTTCATCACCACCACACGGTCGGCGACTTCGAGCGCCTCGTCCTGGTCGTGCGTGACCAGCAGGCTGGTGACGTGAACTTCGTCGTGCAGTCTTCGCAGCCAGCGCCGCAGGCCCTGCCGCACCTTGGCGTCAAGCGCGCCGAACGGCTCATCGAGCAGCAGCACCTTGGGCTCGATCGCCAGCGCGCGCGCCAGGGCCACCCGCTGCCTCTGCCCGCCGGAGAGCTGCGAAGAATACCGATCGGCCATGTTCTCCAGATGGATCAGCTCGATCAGTTCCCGCACCCGGTCCCGTATGACCTTCTCCGTGGGCCGCTGGTCGCGCGGGCGAACCCGCAGCCCGAATGCGATGTTCTCGAACACGGTCATGTTGCGGAACAGCGCATAGTGCTGGAACACGAAGCCCACCCGCCGCTCGCGCGCGTGCCGTGCGGTGACGTCCTGCCCTTCGAAGAGCACCGTCCCCGCAGGCTCGGCATCGGGAGTCTCCAGACCCGCGATGATGCGCAGCAGTGTGGTCTTGCCAGATCCGGATGGACCCAGCAACGCCAGCAGCTCGCCTTCCTTCACTTCGAGACTGACGTCGCGCAGCGCGGTGAAGCTTCCGAAGGTCTTCGTGATGTGGCGGGCTTCGATGGACATCTCTATCCCTCCACGCCCTTGGCGGCGAAGTCCGCATAGTCCTGGCGCACTTTCCCCTCCAGCAGCCGCTTGGCGCCAAGAGTCACCAGCGCCAGCAGCGCCAGCAGGCTGGCCACCGCGAACGCCGCGGCGAAGTTGTACTCGTTGTACAGAATCTCGACGTGCAAGGGCATGGTATTTGTCTCGCCGCGGATGTGTCCCGACACCACCGAGACCGCGCCGAATTCGCCCATGGCGCGCGCCGCGCACAGGATCACGCCGTAAAGCAGGCTCCATTTGATGTTGGGCAGCGTCACTCGCCAGAAGATCTGCCAGCCGCCGGCGCCCAGCACCAGCGCGGCTTCCTCTTCCTCGGTTCCCTGCGCCTGCATCAACGGGATCAGCTCGCGCGCCACAAAGGGGAACGTCACGAAAACGGTGGCCAGCACGATGCCAGGCACGGCGAAAATGATCTTGATGTCGTGCCGGCCCAGCCAGGGTCCGAACCAGCCCTGCGCGCCGAACATCAGGACGTAGATGAGTCCCGCAATCACCGGCGAGACCGCGAACGGAAGGTCGATGAGGGTGATCAGAACGTTCTTGCCGCGGAACTGGAATCGTGCGATCGCCCACGCCGCGGCCAGCCCGAACACCAGGTTCAGCGGTACCGCGATGCCCGTCGCCAGCAGCGTCAGCCGGATGGCCGATAGCGCGTCCGGTTCGGTGACCGCCGCCCAGTAAACACCC
>CAZBQQ010000181.1:5752-10632 GCA_964493965.1 uncultured Solibacteraceae bacterium | reverse complement strand
ATAGAGATGCCCGTTGCCTCTTATTAGTTACTATTTACGCCGCAGACCACTAGTGTAGTGGTACTCCACTTAGCATGACCCTGCTTGAGCATGAGGAGTCCCGATAACTCGGCCGGCACCCACGAGGCATAATCCCCGCCCGCGCAACCGCCGGGGAACGGCCCCCATGAAATAGAGCACCAATTCCAGCGTCTTCCTGGCATGGATGTTCTGCTGGCGTTCCTGCTGGAAGGGTTCGCGGAATTGTTGTTCACATTTCTCTTCGAGTTACTGATCGAGAGTGCCGACGCGCTGGCGGACCTCTGGTCATACAAGGGCCCCTCCAACCTGCTTGTCGGAGCCGGCTGCCTCGTTATGGGAGTGGCGATCGGACTGAACACTCTGTGGTTGTCCGCCGAGCGTCTCACACCGAGCACGTATAGGATTCCGGGCATCAGCCTTGTCCTCGCCCCGCTCGCCGCCGGACTGGCCATGCACCTCTTCGGAAGTTGGCGCCGGGAGCACGGCGGACATCCCACCCGCCTGGCAACATACTGGGGTGGCGGCCTGTTCGGATTCGGAGCCGCCCTTGCGCGTTTCCTGATGGTGGGCCGCTGACCGATCGCCGGTTCCCGAAATAGACAAAGCATTCCACCGTCTTCCTGGCATGGAGGAATTGCTGGAGCTCCTGCTCGAACCCCTCCTGGAGTTGCTGCTCGAGGGCATTCTCGCGCTGGTCGCGGAGCTACTCACCGAGTCGGTCACAACGCCGGCGGAAACCTACTCAATCCTGCGCGAGGCGGGAGGCGAGGGGTCCGTGCCCCGCCCATCGCGCCCCGTGGTTGTCGGTGCAGGCTGCTTCATCATGGGTGCCGCGATCGGGCTCGTCTGGTCGCTCGACTTTCCTCAGCGGCTGACGACGCCGGCGCACGTGATTCCGGGCGCCAGCATTCCGCTTGCGGTGCTGGCGGCCGGCCTCACGATGTATTGGTACGGAAACTGGCGCCGCAAGCACGGCGGTCATCCCAGCGGCCTGGCCACCTTCCAGGGTGGAGCTCTGTTCGGATACGGACTAGCCCTCGCGCGTTTCCTGATGGTCGGGCGCTGACCTACATCCGCGTAAGCGTCACCAGGAACACATCGTTCTCGCGCAAGTCGAACTCCCGCGCGAACCGGCCGCCGGACACCTTCACGATCTCGCTCGAGGACGGCGAGCCGTCATTAGCCCGCTTGATCGCCTCCACCTGCGCCGGCGTGATTTGGCTCGGAGACCCAAGCGCCAGGTAAGTCCCGTAAGCGTCGTTCACGCGGTAGCCCGTGCGGAATACGTTCACCGAGTAAGTGCCATCGCGCACGCCCGCAACCTCAAACCGCACCTTGCCCTTCGCCTTCGATGGCAGGTCGCCCTTGTAGAAAACCTGGTCGTTGGTGCCCTCGGGCGGCGCAACCGGAGTGAAATCCCAGAACAGCGCCTGAATACCGCCCGCGCTGTCGGAAGTAACCCACGAAGCCGCATCCCCGTTCGCCAACTCGGCCGCCCCGAGCCGGTTCAGAAACTCGTACGCGTAATACGCCGGCTTCTTGATGGCCTGATAGTTGAGCAGTCCGAATCCGCCGTGGAAAGGCGTCATGCGAGGCCCGCCCTCCTCGAAGATGTCCGTGAACACCCAGTAAGAAAGCGAGTTCACCACATCCTGCGTGTTCTTGATCTTGTCGAGGATGAAAGCTGCCTGGTGATACTGGTCGTGAACAAAATCCGTCGGTGTGTACGAGGAGCTCCACTCCGTGAAATGCAGCTCCAGGTTGGGCAGCTTCGACCCACGGAGCAGGTCGCGCGAGTGGATCATGCGGCCGCTCACCGCCGCGGGATCCGTGTCGAGCACCGTGCCTCGGTTGCCGGTGTCGTCGAAGAAGCCCTGTTTGACGCCGTAACTGTGCGTCGAAACGAAGTCGATCGGAACGTGGTTCGCCGCGCAATACTCCACCAGCGCGGTCTCGAACGCGTACGGACTCGCGGATGCCGGCCCGCCCACCCGGTAGTCCGCCGACACGCTCTTGATCGCCTCCGCGGTGGTTTTGTAAAGCTTCAGATACTCCTGCAGGTCTGCGGACCAGAACCCTCCCTTGAGGTCGGGCTCGTTCCAGACCTCGAAGTACCAGGTCTTCACCTCGTCGTGCCCGTAGCGCTCCTCGAAGTGCCGCGTCAGCGCCCGGATCAGGTCGGCCCATTTCTGATACGACTTGGGCGGCGTGATATTGCCCTTCCACCAGAAGACCGTATTGGGGCCGCTCGCCAGATCGGCGGGCATGAAGCCCAACTCGACGAACGGCTTCAGCCGCACGCTCAGCAGGAAGTCATACAGCTGGTCGATGTACTGCCAGTTGTAGATCGGGTTCCCCTGGCGGTCCTCCTTGTACACACCCATATCGTCGTGCAGCAGTCCGTGCATGCGGATGTACTTGAACCCGATCTCCTTTTGGACGAGCGCGAGCTGCGACTGCCAGTCCGCGCGCAATCCCTCGTTGGCCCGGCCTGCGCCGATGCACTCCTTGAAGACCTGGCTGCGGGGACCGCGGATCTTGCCGGTATCGACGGTAATCGTGCGGGTTTGCGCGAAGGCCCCCGTGACGGCCGCAAGAGAAATGGCGATGAGGCGAAGGTTGGGTCGCATACGAAGTTTACAGTGTGGCATAAACCTCGGTCACACAGTCCATGCCGCTCGATTTGCCTGCGCTTCAATCACTTGGGGACTTCCGCCTCACGCCCTGCGGCACGCGCAGCCTTACTCTCGTGCTGGTGGTGTCATGCTTCCATCCAACGTGCAGCCGGCAATCCGCGTTCATCACTGTTCGTAGCCTTCTATATGGGTTTTCCGTCCACGCGGCGGACAGCCAGAAAAAAACAAAAACTTAAAAAGTGCACAATGGTCCCAATCCCAAAAATGAACAGTGCGCCTCAACGGCGTGAATCACCAGCGGGGGAAGGCCCCGCCAAAGGAGTTCAGCTCCGGACTCCGCCGGGTTTGTGCCCGACAGCGGCCGCCACAACGCGCCTTTCGGACCCTGTCCTCCAATGCCACTGACCTCCGCGTATGGTAGACTGACCCATTGGTCATTTTGCATGACTCCAGCACGTAAGTCTAAGCAGGCCGTGGTTTCGGAGTTCCGCTGTGCCGAGATTCTCCAGGCGGCCCGCAAAGTATTCGCTCGCCGCGGATTCGACGGCGCTACGGTGGACGAGATCGCCGAAGCGGCCGGTCTGGCCAAGGGCACCGTGTACCTCTACTTCCCCTCCAAGCGCGAGATCTACCTGGAAGCGTTGAGGCAGGGGCTCTCCGGGCTGATGGACGACATCAAACAAAACGTGGCCGCGGTCTCCACGCCGGCCGACAAGGTCCGGGCCGTCATCGAAACGCGGCTGTGCTACGCGGAAAAGAACCGCGACCTGGTCAAGATCTACCACTCGGAGTTCGGCAACTTCGGCGCGGCCCACGTCAACAAGGAATGCAGGGCCCTGTACCTGGAGCAGGTCAAAATGCTCGAAGCGGTGCTCGAGGACGCGGCCGCCAGTGGCCACATTCGCGCCGTGCGTGTGGGCGCAGCCGCCTTCACCATCTCGGAGATGATTCGCGGACTCATCCTGCAACGCCTGTTCGGCTGGTCGCGGGAGAGTGTCGCCAACGACGTCGAGTTCCTGCTCGAAATGATCTGGAAAGGTCTGGCGGTATGTACAGAGTCCTGACAGTGGCCAGGGAATACGGTAGCGGCGGCGCCCGCATCGCCGGTCTGGTGGCCGAGCGGCTAGGCTGGAATCTGCTCGACAGCGCGTTGATCGACGAGATCGCCCAGGCTGCCCACGTCGATCCGGCGCTGGCGCGGCGCTTCGACGAACGCGTCGATACCTGGATGCATCGCCTGAGCCGCCACGGGCTGTGGTTCGGAGCCTTCGAAGGCGTCGCCAAGGTGCCCACCACCGAGATCTTCGATGCCGAGACCATGGCCTACCTGACGCGTGCCCTCATAGAGCACGCGTATGAGGCCGGGAAGTGCGTGGTGGTCGGCCGCGGCGCCCAGTGCATCCTGCAGGCGTGTCCCGAGGCGTTTCACGTCTTCGTTTACGCGCCTTGGGAACGCAAACTGGCGCGGGCAAGCCGTCGCGTGGGCCAGCGAACCGACGTGCCTGAGTTCATTCGCGGCATGGACGCCGAACGCGCCCGTTACGTGCGCATGAACTTCGGCCATGACTGGGCGGACCGGCACCTCTACGATCTGCTGGTCAGTTCGAAACCCGGGGACGACGAGACGGCGTCCATCATTCTCGCGGCCATGGGCGCGAGCTTCTTTCCGAGCCGCGACCGCCAGGGAGCGGTTGGTTCCGACGAGCGACGAGCGACAAGCGACGAGCATGCATAACATGAGACTCATTCCTATTCTTTGCGGGCTGGCCGGTCTGGCGGTCCTGATTTCCACGTCCGGCTGCGCGGCCGATGGACAGAAGCAGGACCCGGCGCGCGCTGCCGCGGCCCCCGTGGTCGTGGTTGAGGTTGAGCCGGCCGACGTCCCCATCTACGCCGACTTCGCCGCCCAGACCTACGCGCGCGACATGGTCGAGGTTCGGGGACGCGTCGAAGGCTACATCGAGCGCTGGATGTTCCGCCCGGGCGCCGAAGTCGCGGCCGGCCAGGTCCTCTACGTTCTCGACCTCCGTCCTTACGAGGCCAGCGTCCAGCAGGCCCGCGCGAACCTGAAGCAGAGCGAGGCCGACCTGGATTTCGCCAAGCGCCAGGTGGCGCTGTTGCAGGCCGAGGCCAATCTCGCCTCGGCGCAGGCCAACCTGGTGAAGGCCCAGCAGGACAACGAGCGCCTCAAGCCGCTGGTGGACGCCGGCGCCGCGTCGCAGC
>CAZBQQ010000181.1:1568-5652 GCA_964493965.1 uncultured Solibacteraceae bacterium | reverse complement strand
GCAGGACAACGAGCGCCTCAAGCCGCTGGTGGACGCCGGCGCCGCGTCGCAGCAGGACATGGACGCCGCCGTGGCCGCCCTCCGGGCCAACGAGGCCAATGTCAACTCCTACAAAGCGAATGTCGATCAGGTCACGCTTTCGACGCGCACGCAGATCGATTCCATGCAGGCCAAGGTCGAATCGCAGAAGGCCGCCGTGCGAACGGCTGAGCTGAACCTGGAGTACGGCACCATCAAGGCGCCAATTGGCGGCCGCATCGGCGACACGCTCGTGCCGGTCGGCGGCCTGGTTCCCCCTAACGCACCGCAGCCGCTCACTACCATCGTTCCGCTCGATCCCATCTGGGTGCGCTTCAAAATGACCGAATCCGAAATGATCAAGTGGACCAGGAACGGCCACAGCCTGCCCGGCGGCGATCTCCCGCTGACGCTGATTCTGGCCGACAATTCCGAGTTCCCCTTTAAGGGCCGCATCGAGAACTCGCTCAACCAGGTGGACTCGAAAACCGGAACGCTCGAGATTCAGGCGCGCTTCCCGAACCCGCGCCACACCGCGCTTCCGGGCCAGTTCGGCCGCGTGCGCGTCCAGATCGAGGAACGGCGCGGCGCGATGCTCGTGCCGCAGAAAGCGGTGCAGCAGTTGCAGAGCATCCAGACCGTCGACGTCGTGGGCCGCGACAACAAGGTGTCCGTCCGGCCGGTCACAACGGGCGCTCGCGTCGGTGGCAACTGGGTCATCGAACAAGGACTCCAGCCTGGCGACCGCGTGATTATCGAGGGCCAGCTGCGGGCCCGGCCGGGTGCGGTTGTGGCGCCAAAGATGGCGGAGAAGGTCGGGAACTGAGCCATGGCGCGTTTCTTCATCGACCATCCCGTTTTCGCGATCGTGGTTGCCATCGTGATCGTCATCCTGGGCGTGGCAGCGATTCCGAGCCTGCCCGTGGCGGCGTATCCCGAAGTGGTGCCCCCGGTGGTGCAGATCAGCGCCAGCTATCTGGGCGGCAACGCGCAGGACCTCGAGAAGACCGTTGCCCAGCCGATCGAGGACCAGTTGATCGGTCTCGACGGCATGCTCTACTTCCTGTCGAGCAACGGCAACGACGGATCGCTCAACATCCAGATCACCTTCAAGCTCGGCACCAATCCCGACATGGCGACGGTGCAAACGCAGAATCGCGTGAACATCGCCATGCCGCGCCTGCCGGCCGAAGTGCAGCGCCAGGGCGTGATCGTCAAGAAAGTATCTACCGCGTTCCTCATGGCCATCAGCCTTGAGTCGCCCGACAACCGCTTCGATTCGCTCTTCCTCACCAACTACACGCAGATCAACCTGCTGAACCAGATCGGCAGCATCGATGGCGTCGGCGAGGCGCGCCTCGGCTCGCCACAGATCTACTCCATGCGCGTGTGGGTGAACCCGGACAAGATGGCCAAGTTCGGTATCACTTCCACCGACGTCAGTAACGCGATCAACGCGCAGAACCGCCAGAACCCGGCCGGAACCTTCGGGCAACCGCCCTCGCCGCAGGGGACCGATTTTCAGTACTCGGTCAGCGCGCCGGGGCGGCTGGTCGACCCTAGTCAATTCGAGGACATCATCCTGCGCGCGCAGCCCGACACGTCGCTGCTGCGCATCCGCGATATCGGCCGCGTGCAGCTCGGCGCCCAGACCTACTCCGGTTTCAACCGCGTCAACGGACGCAACTGCGCCAACCTGATCATCTACCTGTCTCCCGGCGCCAACGCCGTGGCCACCGGCCAGCGCGTTCGCAGCTTCCTGGAGAAGACCAGGCAGAGCTTCCCCGCGGGGATGGACTACATCATCGGCTACGACTCCACCGTATTCGTGAACGCCGCCATCAAAGATGTGCAGTTGACCCTGTTCGAAGCCATCGGCCTGGTCATCCTTGTGGTGTTCGTGTTCCTGCAGAACTGGCGCGCCACGCTCATTCCGCTGCTCACCGTTCCCGTCGCCATCATGGGGACCCTCGCGCTCTTCCCCCTGCTCGGTTTTTCCATCAACATGACCAGCATGTTCGGCCTGGTGCTGGCCATAGGCATCGTTGTCGACGACGCCATCGTCGTGGTGGAGGCGGCGCAGCGCCACATCGATGAGGGATTGACGCCGCGCGAGGCCGCGATCCGCGCCATGGAGGAAGTGTCGGCGCCCGTCGTCGCCATAGCCTGCGTTCTGGCCGCGGCTTTCGTCCCGGTGGCATTCCTGGGCGGCATCAGCGGTCAGATCTACAAGCAGTTCGCGCTCACCATCGTGGCCTCGGTGCTGATCTCGGCGTTCAACGCGCTTTCGCTCAGCCCGGCCCTCAGCGCCATTCTGCTTCGCCCGAAGATGCAGCACCGTGGCGTGATGGCCAGCTTCTTCTCCGGCTTCGACCGGGTCTTCGATTTCTCGCGGAAGAAGTACCTGATCGGCGTCGGGTCGCTGATCCGCAAGTCGGCATTCGCACTGATTGCACTGTTCGCCATCTGGCTTGCTGCCGGAGCGCTGTTCGTTCATCTCCCCGCCGGCTTCCTGCCTGACGAAGACCAGGGCACCATCTACGTTGCGATTCGCCTTCCGGACGGCGCTTCGCGCGACCGCGCGGACGCAGCCGCACGCAAGATCGAGAAGATCGCCATCGGCCTGCCAGGCATCGCCGGGCATCTCGCGCTGGGCGGCCTCGACATTTCCACCCGCACCAGCGCCTCCAATGTCGCCACGCTCATCTGCCGTCTGAAGCCGTGGGACGAGCGCACCACGCCGGAAACGCAGTTCGACGCGATCCTGGCGCGCATGCAGCGCGAATTCGCCCGTGTGCCCGAAGCCACTACCTTCGCCTTTGGACCGCCGCCCATTCTCGGCCTCAGCACCAGCGGCGGCTTCCAGTTCATGCTCGAAGACCGGCTGGGCGGCAGCGTCCACGACCTGGCGCAGACCGGCGACCTGATGGTGGATGCGTCGCGCAAACGCCGCGAGATCGCGGGCCTGATCAACACCTTCCGCGCTAACGTTCCGGCCTACGCCGTCGACGTGAACCTGGAGAAAGTGCAGACTCTGGGCATCCCCGTTACGGAAGCCTACAACACGCTCCAGACTTTCCTCGGCGGTCTCTACGTGAACGACTTCAACGCGTTCGGCCACCCCTGGGAGGTGCTGGTGCAAGCCGAACCGGAATTCCGTAGCAAGCCCGACGACATCAACCGCTTCTACACGCGTACCGCCGCGGGCGACATGGTGCCCATGGGCACGCTCGCTACCGTCACCGCGACCGCCGGGCCCGACGTCGTCTACCGCTACAACCGCTTCCGCGCCATCCAGATGCTCGGCCGGCCCGCGCGCGGATTCAGCAGCGGCGACGCGAGCACCGCGATGGAGCAACTGGCGGCTGCGAACCTGCCCACCGGCTACGGCTATGAATGGACCGGCACCACCTACCAGGAGAAGGAAGCGCAGGGCCACGAGGGCGTCATCTTCGGCTTCGCGGCCGTGCTGGTGTTCCTCTGCCTGGCGGCGCTCTACGAGAGCTGGTCGATTCCATTCGCGGTCCTGCTGGCGATCCCATTGGGCATATTCGGAGCGCTGACCGCGGTCTGGCTGCGCTCCTACCCGTATGACATCTACACCCAGATCGGGATCGTGACCCTGATCGGCCTGGCCGCGAAGAACGCTATCCTGATCGTCGAGTTCGCCCGTATGCGGCGGGAGGAAGGCTTCTCGATCATGGACGCTGCCCTCGAAGCCGCCAGGCTCCGGCTGCGCCCCATTCTGATGACATCCTTCGCGTTCATCCTTGGCGTGGTGCCGCTGATCCTTGCCACCGGAGCCGGAGCGGCGTCGCGCCACTCCCTCGGCACGACGGTCTTCGGAGGAATGAACGCCGCAACGCTGCTGGCCATCTTCATCGTGCCGGTGCTGTACGTCGTGATCCAAGGGTTCGTCGAACGAAAGCGAAAGCCGCTGCCCGAGCCGCACCCCGTCGCGGAGGAGACTCTATGACGTCGCGCCGAACTGCCCAGTTCTCCGGCCCCGAAGCCCCCGCCGCCCGGCGAAGTGCCCGGTTCTCCGGCCCCGAAGCCGCCGCCCGGC
>CAZBQQ010000181.1:0-1468 GCA_964493965.1 uncultured Solibacteraceae bacterium | reverse complement strand
TCTCCGGCCCCGAAGCCCCCGCCGCCCGGCGAAGTGCCCAACTCTCCGGCCCCGAAGCCCCCGCCGCCCGGCGTCTCCGGCCATCCGTGTTTATCCGTGTTCATCCGTGGCCAATATTCTTCCTGTTGTTGTTTGCGTCCGGCTGCGCCATGGGCCCGAACTACAAGCGGCCCACGGTGGACGCGCCTCCTCAGTACCGAGGCGCGGCTCCCAACGGCGGCGCGGCGTCGCTCGCGGACCGCAAGTGGTCCGAGCTTTTCCAGGACGACGCACTCCAGCAACTCGTCAACGCCGCGCTCGAGCACAATTTCGATTTGCAGATCGCCTCCGAGCGAGTCCTCGAGGCGCGCGCCCGTTATCGCATCACCGGCGCCCAGCAGTTCCCCAATCTGATTGCGCAGGCGTCGTTCACCGGCTCGCGTACGTCCTATATCGGCGCGAACCCCGTTCCGCGCGGCTCGGACACGGATGTAAGTTACACCCAGGCTGGCGTCGCGCTCGACTGGGAGCTGGACTTCTGGGGCCGCCTTCGTCGGCTGACGCAGTCGGCGCGCGCGCAGTATCTGGCCACCGAAGAAGGCCGGCGCGGCGTGGTCGTGTCGCTGATTGCCGATGTGACCGGCGGCTACTTCACACTCAGGGAGCGCGACCTCGAACTCGAGATCGCACAGCATACCAGTGACATCGCCGAGAACAACCTGAAGCTGGTCCAGTTGCGCTACAAACGGGGCGCCGCCACGGCCCTGGATGTTCACCAGGCAGAGACGTTCCTCTACCTCGCCACCGCCCAGATCGCCAGCGCCAGGCGCGACGTCGAGCAGATGGAGAACGCGCTTAGCCTGCTGGCAGGCCGGACGCCGGGCGAGATCGCGCGTGGGGCGGCACTCGACAAGTTCGCGCTTCCTCCCGAGGTTCCGGCGGGCCTGCCCTCGTCGCTTCTGGAGAAGCGGCCCGACATACGGCAGGCCGAGCAGGCGCTGATCGCGGCCAATGCCGAGATCGGCGCGGCCAAGGCGCTGTACTTCCCGCAGATCTCTCTCACCGGGTTCCTGGGCGGGCAAAGCACGGCGCTGACCTCACTGTTCACGGGACCGGCGCGGCTTTGGACCGGAGGCCCGACAGCGGTGTTGCCCGTCTTCAACGCCGGCCTGGTCCGCGCGGGCGTGCGCCTGACCGAAGCCCAGAAGCGCGAGATGATCGCGGCCTACCAGAAGTCCATCTACAGCGGCTTTCGCGAGGTCTCCGATTCGTTGGTCGGCTTCACGCGGACGCGCGAGCAGCGGGCCGAGCAGGAGCGCCTGGTGACGGCCCTTTCCGAGACCACACGTCTCTCCCAAATGCGCTACAAGGGAGGGCTCGACAGCTACCTGCAAGTGCTCGACTCGGAGCGCAACCTGTTCCAGGGCCAGTTGGCGCTGGCGCAATTGCGGCTGGGCGAAGTGCTCTCCTACGTCCAGCTCTACCGCGC
>CAZBQQ010000180.1:9499-10696 GCA_964493965.1 uncultured Solibacteraceae bacterium | reverse complement strand
CCGGCCGCCAGGCTGAAATGCTCGATGGCGTCGGGACCGGCGGGCACGATGTCCTTCCAGTGCTCCGGCGCGGGGTTCTTCAAATCGATGGCGAGAATGCGGCCGTTGGGCGCTTTCCAGTTGGTCTGGACGAACAAAGTACCGCCCGCGACCTGCCCGAAGAAGCGGGCCGGAATGCCCTTGATCACCGGGCGGATGGGCCCACCCGCAGCCAGATCCTGAACGTGAATTTCGCAGTCGTCGCCGGCGCTTCCATGAACGACGGAGATGACCAGGTAGCGGCCGTCCTCGGAAACGGAGGGGCCGACGAAGTACTCGGGGCCGTAGCCCTCGCCGAAGATCTGGCTGTCCTTGGCGGGATCCGCGCCGATGGGGTGGTAGAAGACGCGGTCGGTGTCGGTGTGACGGCCATAGAAGAAGCCCTTGCGATCGGGCCGCAGCGCCACGGTGTAACGCCCACGGGGCAGCTTGTCGCCCATTTCCTTGCCGGAATCGACGTCGAGCAGCGTGACGGCGACTTCGTCCTGTCCGCCCTGCCGCTGGCCGTAAGCGAGCAGCTTGCCGTCCGGGGTCACGTCCATGAGCTCGAGCGAGGTGTTGTGGTCGGCGGGCGCGGCGAGAACGCGGTCTTTGCCGCCCTCATGCACGTAGAGCGTGGCTTGATCCTGGTCCGCCGCGCGCCGCAGGAAGAAAGTGCGGCCGCCCGCCGGGACGGGGGTGTGCGTGTCGTCGAAGCGCATCAGCTCGCTGAGGCGCTTTCGGATTGCCTCGCGGTCGGGAATCTTGTCGAGCAGGGAGCGAGCGTAGGCGTTCTGCTTCTCGATCCAGGCGCGCGTCCGGGGGCTGTTCTGGTCCTCGAGCCAGCGGTAGGGATCGGTGATCTTGACGCCGTGAATCACGTCGGTGACGCTGTCGGCGTGCGTCGTGGGCGGCGTCTGGGCCGCGAGGGAGACGGCCGCGCACAGCAGGAAACAGGCTCGCATCGAGTCCTCCACTAGAGCGATCTTCGCATAGAGGAGATAGGAGACAGGAGACAGGAGACAGGAGGCTTGGTGCCAGCTCTCGTGGCGCACGCAGTTCTTGCGTGCCGCGTCGAGACTCTTCTCGACGCTCCGGTATCCACGGCGGGCTGAAGCCTGCGCCACCTGGTTGCCCGGAGCGCCGGCACCGAACGAATGCCAGTCTCCTGACTCCTGA
>CAZBQQ010000180.1:6099-9399 GCA_964493965.1 uncultured Solibacteraceae bacterium | reverse complement strand
ACTCCGTTTGCTATGCTCGGGGTTTCATGACGAAACTACAGTTTGCCGCAGTCGTTCTGGGGGTGTGCGGGCCGGTTGTGGGCTTAGCGCAGGAAGAAAAGGTCGACCTGTCGGTGGCCAACCGCATTCGGGCCGAGGCGTTCGAGCGGTCGAAGGCTATGGACCACCTTTTCTACCTGACGGACGTGTACGGGCCTCGCGTCGCGGATTCTCCGAACTACCTCAGCGCGGCAGGCTGGGCCGTGAAGCAGTTACAGGAGTGGGGTCTGGCGGACGCCAAACTTGAAAAATGGGGCAGCTTCGGGCGGAGCTGGACTTGGACCCGGTTCGCCGCGCACATGACGGAGCCGCAGCAGACCTCGCTGATCGGGGTGCCGCTGGCCTGGTCGCCCGGAACCAACGGCGTGGTGAGCGGAGAGGTGGTCCTGGCTCCGATGCGCAACGTCGAAGACGGCGCGAAGTACAAAGGCACGCTGCGGGGCAAGATCGTATTCATCGAAGAGCCGCGCGAGTTGAAGCTGCATCTGGAGGCGGATGCCAGGCGCTGGAGCGATGCCGAGCTGGCGGCGCGCGCGCTGGCTCCGGAGCCGGGCGAACCGGAGCGGTTTGGGCCCCCGGCGGCCCCGCGGCGTCCCGGCGACCCGCCGCCGCCCACACGCGAGCAACAGCAGGAATCGCGCAACAAGCTGAACGAGTTTCTCAACCAGCAAGGTGTGTTGGCGGTGGTCACTCCAGGCTATGGGGGCGATGACGGCACGGTGTTCGCGGCCGCGGCCGGCTCTCACGAGGCGAAGAATCCGCTGCCGCCCACGAGCATCGCGCTCGCGAGCGAGCACTACAACCGCATCGCGCGGCTGGTGGAGAAGAAGATCCCGGTGAAGCTGGAACTGGAAGTCCGGGCGCGCATTCTGGAAGACAATCCGGATGGCGTGAACGTGGTGGCCGACCTGCCGGGAGGCGCCAAGAAAGACGAAATCGTGATGCTCGGCGCGCACCTGGATTCCTGGCAGGCAGGCACGGGCGCCACCGACAACGCCGCGGGCTGCGCGGTGGTCCTGGAGGCCGTTCGCATCCTCACCGCTTTGAACCTCAAGATGGACCGCACCGTGCGCATCGCACTTTGGGACGCGGAAGAGGAAGGGCTCATCGGCTCCCGCGAGTACGTGAAGGCGCACTTCGCCGATCGGGAGACCATGCAGCTCAAACCCGAGTATGGCCAGCTCTCGGGCTACTTCAACCTCGATAACGGAACCGGCAAGATCCGCGGCGTCCATCTGCAGGGGAACGACATGATGCGGCCCATATTCGAGGCCTGGCTGGCTCCGTTCAAGGACCTGGGGGTCACGACGATCACCATACGCAACACCGGAGGCACGGACCATCTCTCGTTCGATGCCGTCGGGCTGCCGGGATTCCAGTTCGTCCAGGACCCGCTCGACTACATGAGCCGCACGCATCACTCGAACATGGACGTCTACGACCGCGTGCAGAAGGGCGACCTGATGCAGGCGGCGGCCATCATGGCGGCGGTGGTCTACGATGCCGCCACACGGCCCGAGATGCTGCCGCGCAAGCCCATGCCGAAGCCGCAGCCAAAGCCCGAGCCCGCGAAGTAAGCTGGGCGTATGGATACCGCCAGCCGCGTGAGATGGTCGGTTCTGGCGCTGCTGGTGGTGTCGATATTCATCAACTTCATCGACCGCAGCAATCTGTCAGTGGCCGTGACGGACATCGAGAAGGAACTCTCGCTCGACGACCGGCAGGCGGGCCTGCTGCTGAGCGCCTTCTTCTGGACGTACGCGCTGTTCCAGATCGCCGCGGGATGGCTGGTGGACCGCTACAACGCGTACTGGGTCTATGCGGCGGGCTTCCTGCTCTGGTCGATCGCGACCGCGCTCACCGGTTTCGGCGCGGGCTTCTCGGTGCTGTTCGGACTGCGGCTGGTGCTGGGCGCGGGAGAATCGGTCGCCTATCCCTCCTATTCGCGGATCATCTCGGACGATTTCCCGGAGCGGCATCGCGGGCTGGCCAATGCCCTGCTCGATGCCGGGTCGAAGGCCGGTCCGGCGGTGGGCACCCTGCTGGGCGGGCTGGTCGTCGCGCGGTACGGCTGGAGGCCGCTGTTTTTCGGGCTGGGATTCGGCGCGCTGGTGTGGCTGGTCCCATGGACTTTGGAGGCGCGGCGGGTCGGCTCGGAACGCCCCGCGGGAAGAGTGCGGCCCGCCGGACCGGGGTTCCTGGAGATTGCCTCGAAGCGCGACGCGTGGGGCACCTTCCTGGTCCTGTTCGGCGGAAACTACGCCTGGTTCTTCATCCTGACGTGGCTCCCCGCCTACCTCGAAAAAGAGCGCGGCTTCTCGAAGGAGCAGACGGCGATCTTCGGGTCGCTGCCGTTCTGGGGACTGGCCGCGATGGCGGTGGCGGCGGGATGGGCGTCCGACCGCCTGATCGCCGCCGGCTACGGCGTCTCGAGGGTACGCAAGGCGTTCGCCGTCGCGGGCCTGCTGACGACGACGCTTATTTTGCCCGCCTCCATGCTTCGAAACCACGGCCCGGCCGTGGCGCTGCTCACGCTGGGGTGCCTTTCTTACGGCCTCTATTCCTCCAACGTCTGGGCGATCACGCAGACGCTGGCCGGTCCCGCGGCCGGAAAATGGACCGGAATGCAGAATTGCGTAGGCAATTTAGCGGGGGTCGCCGCCCCCTATGCCACGGGGTTAATCAAGTACTATTCCGGTCATTTCTTTTGGGCGTTCGCGGCGGCGTGTTTCTGGCTGGTAGTCGCCGCTTATGCATGTTTGTTCATGATAGGAAAGATCGAACCGGTGCGGTGGCGGGGCTAAAAAGGGTTGCTTTCCGCGGAGTATAAGAGTATAACCAGATGCACAATGACCAGAAAAACCATTCTGGTGGTGGACGATGAGCCGCGAATCCGCTCTCTGGTAAAGAGCGTTCTCGCGCGGGGGCGCCACCTCATCCTCGAGGCCTCCGACGCAGTCGAGGCTCTCGGCATCGTGGGGCGGCCGGAAGTCAGAATCGACCTACTGCTCACCGATATCGTCATGCCCGGGATGGATGGTATTGAACTGGCCCACCGGACTGCTTCTCAGTCGCCGGGCTTGCGCGTCATCTATATGTCCGGAAAGTGCGAAGCGGAGGCCGTGCGGTTGGACATGGACACCAGGGGCTTTGGGTTTGTCCGCAAACCCTTCGATATTGACGAGCTGGAGATCAAGGTCAGCCAGACTTTAGCCAGAGCCCCGAAAGCGCATTGAGCGGCCAGCCCGCTCCGTTGCGGCC
>CAZBQQ010000180.1:0-5999 GCA_964493965.1 uncultured Solibacteraceae bacterium | reverse complement strand
GCGGCCAGCCCGCTCCGTTGCGGCCGCGGCTCGGTAGTGATCTCGGCGCCGGGCTAGTTCCTGGTCAACTCGGACGGGGCTGCGCTCCGTTCGAGCTGCTTCAAATCCGCCAGTTTCTGTTCGAGGAGCCGGATTTCGCGTCGCAGGGCCGGGAGGTTGACTGGGGCCGTGGTCCGGGAGGCAACGCGCAGGACGGCTACGCTTTCGTCGTCGTCGGAGGGCGGCGACGGCTTGGCCGGGGAGCGCTGCTCCTTCGGCTGCGGGCGGCTGTTCGTGGGCTCGCCCTGCCCGTCCTCCCACCAAACCGTAGAATCAACGGCATACTTGCCGATCAGGTCCATCAGTACATGCACGTTCGAAGCCTCTTCTTTGCTGAAGCGCCGCGTCTCGCCGGCGAAGGTCATGGTGGCCTCGTCCAGGCTGATCCGGTAGTTCTCCGAAGCGCCCGGACGGTAGAGGCTTCCGTCGGTTTTCTCGCCGTTCGAGATGATCCAGGTCAACTCGTGCTTGATGGAGTTCCAAGTGACCGATTCGAGCCGGCGCGACGGCTCCGCGGATTCGGGCTCTTCCTGCTGAGCCCGAACCAGGTTTGGCGCACGCTCCTGGTTTTGCGCGCTCCGCCGCTCCTGTGCGCAGCCGATGGCTGGCAGCGCCAGTAATGCCGCCAGGCTGAGGTGGACTGCCGATCGCATAGTTTTGCCCCCTCCGAGTGGATACCGCCTACAGATATGATTCCGGCAGCCGCCCGGAGGTTGCCAACAGAACTGAGAAACCTTTACGGGGAACTTACAGGACCTTACAGCAGGCTGGCCGCGCCGGGAGTCTTACAGAGTAGGAGGAAGAACATGAAACCCATGAAAACCGTATTGACAGCCATAGGGGTGGCCGGATTGGCCGCCGGAATGGCATTCGCGCAGGCGCCGCAGGGTGCCGCAGCCGGCCATCCCCATCGGATGGAAGGCCGCCGTGAGATGCGGCGCAAGATGATGACCGGCTACCTGGGGCTGACGGACCAGCAGCAAACCCAGGCGAAGGCGATCTTTTCAAGCGCGCACGATTCCGCACAGCCGGTCCGCCAGCAGCTCAAACAGGTCCGCACGGACTTGCGTGCGGCGATCGAGGCGGGCCAGCCGGTCAACGACCTGGCAGCCAACGAAGGCAAACTCCGCGGCCAACTGGTGGCGATTCGGGCAAACGCGGCCGAACAGTTCAGGGGCCTGCTCAATCCGGGTCAGCTGCAAAAGCTGCAGGAGCTCCACGGCAAGCGCGGCTAACCCAAACAAGAAGATGGGCCACGAATGAACACGAATGAACACGGATAAGAAACATGAGGAAAGAGGTTTGTTTTATTCGTGTGCATTCGTGGCCAGAACTACTTTTACTCGTAGCGGAGAGCGTCCACTGGATCGAGACGGGCGGCCTTTACCGCCGGCCAGACCCCGAAGAATAGCCCCACTACAACCGCTACGCTGAAGCCGGCGACCACTGCCCAGATGGGCACCGCCGAAGGCAACGAGGGCACCAGCACTCCGATCAGCAGCGTCACCAGGATCGCGAAAACGATGCCCACGATGCCGCCCACTCCGGTCAGAGCGGTCGCTTCGGCGAGGAATTGGGTCACGATGTCGGAGCGGCGCGCGCCGAGGGCTTTGCGCACGCCGATTTCGCGGGTGCGCTCGGTAACGCTCACCAGCATGATGTTCATTACGCCGATGCCCCCCACAAGCAGCCCCAGGGCCGAGATGGCGATCGATACCATCACGATCAGGCCCGTGATCTGGTCGAACTGCTTGACGATCTGGTCGGCGGTGGTCAGCGAGAAATCGTCGGGGGCTTTGAGCGGAGTGTGCCGGATCTTGCGCACGATTCCCTGCACCTCGTCGTAGGCCTGGTCCCGCAGGCCGGGCCTGGCCCGGGCGGTGATCATATAGTGGTCGATGCCGGGGTAGCGGAGCTGCGCCGTCCGGAAAGGCATGATGATCTGGCTGTCCATGCCGTTCTCGCCGAAGAATCCGCCCTTGGCTTTCTCGAATACGCCCAGGACGACGTACTCCGCCCCATCCATACTGAGGGTGTTCCCCACGGCGTGACCACCCGGGAACAGCACCTCGGCGATTTTCTGCCCGAGCATCACCACGTGGGCCGCGCGGCGGTCCTCTTCGGGCGTGAAGACCCGGCCCACGCTGAGGTTGCGCGGCGCGATGGCGAACTGGTTGGCGGTTGCGCCGGCCACTCCGATCTGGTCGCTGTCGATGCCGGGCACCTTGGCCGACAGCGGCTTGCCGTTGATGACAGGCGGGATCATCAACGAGATGCCGACGTCCAGCACCGCCGGGCAGATGCGCTTGATCATCTCGGCGTACTCGGGCCGGATGGCCCTGCGCTTGGCTTCTTTGGGCGGGACGAACATGGCGTTCGGGTCGCCGCTGGTTTTGTACAGGAAAATGTTGTCGGGCCCGAACTCCTCGAAGAACTGCACCACGCCTTTGCGCAGCCCAGTGAGCAGCGAGCTAACGGTGACCACGGTGGTGATTCCGATCACGATTCCGAGGATGGTGAGCAGCGAGCGAAAGCGGTGCAGCCAGACCGCCGCCAGGGCCATCCCGACGTTCTCCCCCCAGGTGACGCGCATGGCTATTCCGACCTCAGCGCTTCGACCGGATCGAGGCGGGCCGCGCGGTGCGCCGGGTACCATCCGGAGACGATGCCCACCACGCTCGATACGAACACCGACAGCGCCACGTAGAGGAAGGTCACACGCAGCGTGATGTCGAACAGCACGGACAGCAGCTTGGTGAGCGCGGCGCCGAACAACACGCCCACCGCCCCGCCGGCCGCCGCCAGAAACACGGCCTCGAGCAGGAACTGCAGGCGGATGTCGGATGGCCGCGCGCCGAGCGACTTGCGGATCCCGATTTCATGCGTGCGTTCGGTGACGCTCACCAGCATGATGTTCATGATCACGATGCCACCCACCACCAGCGAGATGCCGGTCACGGGCACGATGACGGCGGAGATCATGCCCAGGATCTGATCGATGAAGGAACGCACGGCATCGGGCGTGAGCGTGTCGAAGTGGTCGTCCTGGCCGGGGCGGATGTGAAAGCGGGTGCGCAAAGCCACGCGCGTCAGGTCGAGCGCCTCGTCGAGTTGCAGCCCTGACTCCGGGCGGGCGCTGCCGAAGATCGATATCGTGACGCCCGGGCCGTAGAGGCGGTTATACGCCGTGACCGGAATGTAGACCGAGTTGTCCAGGCTGCGGCCGAACGAGGAGCCGAGCTTCTCCTGGATGCCGATCACCGTGAAGTCGATCCCGCTCAACTTGAGCGTGCTTCCGATGGCCGCGGAACCGGGGAACAGGGCGTTGCGTATGTCCTGCCCGATGACGCAGACGTGCTGCTTGGTGCGGTCCTCCTGCTCGTTGAAGAAGCGGCCCTCGATCACCGCGACGTCGCGCAGTTCGGGCAGCGCCGCGGAAACGCCCAGGATGGCGGCGTCCTCGTAAACGTTGCTTTCGTGCTTCACGTCCTCGTTGCGCTGGCGGTAGATGCTGTAGAGGACCTGGGTGCCGGTGACGGATTCCAGGTATTTGAGGTCTTCCGGCCGGATGCGCCGGTTCTTCTTGAGCTTCTCGAAGTATTGAGTGCGGCCCATGGCGCCGGCGACTTGCGCGACCAGGAAGGTCTTGCTGCCGAAAACCTTGGCGGTGCTCTCGTCGGCGTAGGCGCCGAGCCCCTCAATGGCCGAGCCGACCAGGATCACGCTGGCGACGCCGATGATCACGCCCAGAAGCGTCAGAAAACTGCGCATCTTGTGCGAGCGGATGGAATCGAGGCCTAGCGCCGACGCGGTGACGAGCTCGTATCGATAGCGAACCAGCCCGGCGCGGAAAGATTCCCTCGAGCCTGCGGCCACGGGCGGGGTGGTCATATCCGCGCCTCGACGGACGCGCCAGTGATTGCAATTGAGGTCAACATCCTACTGAGGAACTTCCCCAGTATAGTATGGGTCAGCGTTCACTCCGATGCCGGCGGAACCAGAACGCGCAAACGACCACCGCAACCGTTGCGGCGAAATACAGCATCCAGAGGGAGAACATACTGCCGGGGGTCAACATGTCTGCCTTGTTTTCAGCCGCGCGCTCGAGGATTAAGCCGGCATTTCTCAACAAATCGCCGGCGTGGGCGGTCTCCAGTTTCCCGGCCGCGGAGTGAACGATCATGCCTGTGTAGTACGGCGCCAGGTAGAACTGCGTCCCATAGACATCCAGCGCGGCGAATAGTAGCGCCAGCCCAGGAGCTACGAACGGCTCCGAGCGGCGCGGGAGGATCGCCGCCAGACCCGCCGCGGCGAGCACCGCCTCCGCCGCGATCACACCGTAGAGGTAATGGCCGAGAGTGCCGGCCTGCCCCGTCGCCGCAAACGTCGTCACCATGTGGTAGGCCAGCGCGGACAGCATGGCCACGAACACCAGGACCAGCCCCACCAAGTCCGAGCGCCGATAAGGGCCGGGGCGGACCACCCGGACCACGACGCCCACGGCGGCGGCGGCCGCAATCCAGCCGAGCAGGTGATACATCCAACCGCGGACTACCAGGAAACTCCAGTTGCCCACCCAAATAAAAGTGACAAACGCAAAGTCCGCGGGCACCCGCCAGTGAATCGAGACCACCATGCCCAGGATGGCGGAGAGCGGAGCGTTGCGCCCCGCCGCGGCCTCCAACTGTTCCCCGGAGAGCGACCCCGTTGCGCGCCAGGTGAGCCAATACCACCAGCCCGCGACCAGCGCGGCGATGGAGAACGCCGAGGCCCAACCGCGGGCGACGGCGGCCCGTGGCGCCTGGCTGCGGATCGAGGCATACGCCGCATAGATGAGCAACGCCGGCAGCAGAGCGAGGAAGTACGCCTTGGTCAGAAGGGCGCAGCCGAGAGCGGCACCCAGCAGCGGCGCGATTCGGCGCGGCGCCTTCGAATCGGCGCATTCGAGCATGAGAAGAAGGCACAGCGTCCCCAGCGGTACCGCCAGCCCGTCGTTGCCGATGCGGCAGCAAAGCATCATCAACCCTGGCATCGAGACGACGATGGCGGTGACGCCAACGGCGAGCGCGTCGCTTGCGAGCACACGGCGCGCCAGCACAAACGTCAGCGGCACGGTGAAGGATGCGAACGCCAGCGTGATCAGGCGCAGCAGCCAGACGCGAGAGAGAAGCGGGAGGCCAGCCATGGGGCGGTAGGCGAGCGAAAGCAGCCAGTAATAGAGCGGGGCCTGTTGTGCCTCATAGGCTCGCACGCCGCTCGCAGGGACCTGGCGCGACCACTCAGGCGGCAGCGACCGCAGCCGCGCCTCGATCGACAGCCGGTCGGACGCGGGAAGGCGCCAGAAATCGTCGTACGGAACGCTATGCGCGGCGGCGTCACGGCTCTCGCCCCAAGGCCTCGGCGCCAGGCGCAACGACTCGAGCACCTCCCGCGACACCGGGTCCTGACGGTCCACGCTCCAGGCGTTGCGCGTGGCCATGTTCTGGACCACCGCGAAATGGGCCCACTCGTCGAACCCCTCCCACAGCGGCAGCAGGCTGCAATAGAACACGCCTCGCGCCAGGAAGGCGATCCACAGGAAGGCCACGAGTTTGCGGGAACCCATACGGCTGCGTCACCAAGAATAACGCAGCCCGACGCGGCGCGCCCCGCTACTTCGCCGCTTCGATCTTGTCGACCGCGATGGTCTCGGACTTCGCGTCGAGCGTGCCGGTCACCTTGACCTTCTGCGCGGCGAACTTCGCCGGCGTCTGCTGATCGCTGAGGGTGTACACCTTCCCGTTCACCACGAGCGCGTACTTCGAGCCCCGCTTGACACACTCGGTCACGCACTTGGCGTCGGGCTTGAGGCCCATCATGGAGTGATCGGCGCCGCACATCGCGTCGGTGATCACGCCGGTGAAGGTCTGCTTCGGGGCCGCGCTCAGAAGCAGGGCGCCGCCAAACAAAAGGGTCGTCAG
>CAZBQQ010000179.1:0-10741 GCA_964493965.1 uncultured Solibacteraceae bacterium | reverse complement strand
TGGGATAGGGGGTGTTAGTGCTCTGCGCCTGCGCTAGCAGGCCCAGCAGAAGCGCTGCTGGGATCATCCTTAGCATTCCGATCTCCCTCCGTGTCTCTTAGGACTAGTGTGCCATATGAAACGCGTCTTGAGACTCCCGAATCGGCCCAGCCGGAACGAGGCGAGCGAATCGCACTCGGAAGCGATCCAAGTTGACGAACGCGAGGTTCAGGACAGTGCCCGCTGCCACTTTGCGCGGTAGAAGGGTCGGTCGCAGGTACCCAGGGCGAACCGTTTTTCTCTTGGTATAATCCACGCATGCACGGAAAACCCTGGGCCACAATTGCATTCGGTTTGCTCTTGCTCATTTCGGCAAGCTCCACGGGAGGACAGGGAGCGCAATCTCCGGAACCTGATAAGTCGAAGTCGACTGTCAGCGCGACACAGCGCGGGCGCATCCTTGGCATCGGCGGTGTCTTTTTCAAATCCGCTAATCGTGATCAGGCACGCGAATGGTATTCGAAGCACCTCGGACTCGCCGACAAAGGCGAAGGTGTGATGCTGCCATGGCGGGAACGCGACGACCCTCAAAAGGAGCACGTCACGGTTTGGACTGTTTTCCCCGCCTCCAGTCACTATTTCGATCCCAGCCCCGCTTCGTTCATGGTCAACTACATCGTGGACGATATGGACGCTTTGCTCGACCGCTTGAAACTAGAGGGAGTAAAGATTGACGCCAAGCGGATCAATGAGTCCTACGGTCGCTTTGCCTGGATCTATGATGCCGATGGGAACAAGATTGAGCTGTGGCAGCCAACGCCCGCGAAACCCTAATAGGGCTTCTAGCCACCCTCAACCGGCATGAAGTTCAGGAGCTACTCGACGCAGCCGAAGCCCAGGCCGATCATTCGCACGATCTCACGTCGCCGACTGCGGTGAATCCCCCTGCGGCAGATGCAGAATCGGCGAAACAAGAATCGTGACCGTATCCGCAATCTCCTCTGACGGGCACCGGCCCGGTGTCTGTGCCCACTCTTTTGCGGCACCGAAGATCGCCCAGCTTGCGGTTGCCGCCACTATCTCCGGTGGGATGGCGGACTTCGGCGGATGCTTCTTCAAGCCCTCCAGGAGAATCTGGCGCACGACCGCGATGATCGCGGATTCCATGTGCGGTTGCAGTTGCCTCGCGCCGTCGGGACCCTGCATCTGAGTCAGGTACTCGCAGACCGCCAGCACCGTCGCCTTGAGCGCTGACGCACAGGTCCCATCGAACCGCACCTCTCGCTCCGCCAGCAGTTCATGGAACCGGCTGCCAACCATGCATTCCAGGAGCGCGAATTTGTCCACATAGTGATCGTAGAAGGTCGCTCGATTCACGGTCGCAGCGTCGGCGATGTCCTGGACCGATATCTCTTCTAGGCCATTAGTTTTCAGTAGTTTATATAACGCCTGCTGGAGGAGTTGGCGGGTACGGCGGATGCGGGGATCGAGAGTCTCGCACGTCTTCTCGGCCATGATCGCTTTCCCCCCTACATTATCAGACGAGTCTCGGCCGTGTTGCGTAGGCGACATTCGTTGTTTTTCTTGGAATCGACATATGTCGTCTAAGCATCATATGTTGTGTAAGGAGAGAATCAGATGGCAACCCTTCTCCGTATTGACTCCAGCCCCCGTAACGGGGACGCTTCCTTCAGTCGCCAGCTCTCTGCTGAGTTCGCTGAGCAGTGGCGGCAGATGCACCCGGGTGGCAAGGTCATTGTCCGTGACCTCGCAACCACCGAACTACCGCCGGTCAGTGCCGAGTGGATCGGCGCCGTATATACCCCCGAGCCCCAGCGCACAACGCGCCAGCGCGAGGCCCTCGCCATCTCCGACGAACTCATCGCAGAGCTCGACGCCGCCGACGAGTATGTGTTCGGCGTGGCGATGCACAACTTCTCTATTCCCTCCGTCTTTAAGCTCTGGATTGATCAGATCGCGCGACTCGGCAAGACCTTCATTTACGAGAATGGTGCGCCCGCAGGCCTGCTGACCAGCAAGAAAGCGACCTTTCTGGTGGCCTCCGGGGGTGTTTACGGCCAGGGTACTCCCATGGCTGAGAAGAACCTGGTTGAGCCGTACCTGCGGTTGATCTTCGGCTTCCTTGGCGTGACTGACACCCGGTTCGTGAATGCGGGCGGCACCGCTAGGCTGCAGTATGGGGTTGATCGAGACACGATCTTGGAACCGGCGCTCGAGTCCATTCATTATCAGTTCCAACCGGTGTAGTCAAGGACGACGCCCTACCGCCCGCCCGGGCCGCCGACCGGCAGCAGCTCCACCTGGAACGGCGAGAGCGTTGCGCCGACGTGCATCTGCTTCAGGCCGTCTGAAAAATCCAGATACAGGCGGCCGTCAGATCCCATCGCGCCTTTGCCTTTGTAAGACGCATCGCCCACCGTCATGGCCAGGTCGGAGACCCGCAGGAAGGGCCGGCCGCGCGCCACGCTGAATGCGAAACTGCCCGAGACGGCCTGCGCGGCGGTGTCGGTGGCGAGCGTGACCGAACGGGCTTTGAACGAACCGTCCATGCGGAGGTTCTTCAACAGGTCCACGCCGCTGCCCGAGGTCTGCAGCGTGCCGTGGCCGTCCCACTTGCCATCCATCCACGTGACGCCGCGAACGCGGGCCGACATGCGGTAGGCCGGCTGGCTGGCCCGCAGGTTGGCGCTCAGACGGCCTGCCAGCGTGCCGGCCCCGAACTGCGCCGCCAGATCGGTGGCCTCGATCGCCGTTCCGTCCCAGCCCACGTGCATGCGAACCTTGTCGAGCGGCATTCCCACCACGGTCAGCGAGCCGATCTCGATCGCAGCCTCGACGCGCCTGTCGGCGAGCCACTCCGGCGCCTTCGCCCGGCCAAATCTCAGGGCGCGGCTGAACAGGCTCTCCTCGCGCCGCAGGGACGGCATCAGCAGCCGCTCCAGTTCCTGCGCATCCGCGCTGGCGGCGACGATGCGGAGCTGGTCCGGGCGGTCGGCGGCGGCCGTGTAGTGGTATTCGCCCTTGAAATCGATCGCTCCGACGCGGCCCTGGATGCGGTCCATCAGAAAGCCGTCGTCGCGCAGGGTCACGTGCGCCGAGGCCAATTCCAGGGGGTCCGCGATCCCCGGCACCCCGACGCTCGCGCCCTGGATCTGAAAGGCGCCCGTCCAACGGCCGGCGGGGTCGCCCTGCTTCCGGTATTCGAGCTGGCCATACCAGTTCCCCTTGGTCAACTGGTCGAGGAGCGGGACGCCTCCGAACAGCCGCGTGGCATCCGGCTGCCCGCCGCCGATCGGCAGCCCCGAGGCGCTGATGACGGCATCGAGCGTCCCGGTACCCCAGACGTATTCCGCCGCCGCCACCGCAGTCTGGCCGCCGGCCTCGAACTGCGACGGCTGCAGGTGGATGCTGTCCCCGTCGAACAGCAGCCGCGCCGATTTGAGCTGGATGGGCGGAGCTCCGGGAATCGTCACCGCCGTTTCGCCGGAGCCGACCAGACCGACCACGCCCGTATCCGGCGAGTAACCGATGGCGCCGCTCAGTTCGCCCGCGACGGTTACGCCTTCCGCCAGTTGCTGGCCCATGTGGCGTGCCACGTCAGGCAGAGGCGCCAGGGGAAACCGATCCAGCTTGGCCAGCGCGGCCCAGTGGGGCTGCGCCAGGTAATCTCTCACGCGGAACTCCAGGGCGACCGGAAGCGCCTCGCCCTCCGTTGGAGCGGTTTCGAGCGCCAGCGTCTGCGCGACCAGGTCCAGCTGGCCGCGGAACTCCAGCGGCCATCCTTCGCCGTGTGGCGGCATCAGGTCCCAGCGGTGTATGTCGCGGAGCTGCACCTGGCCGGTGATTTCGACATCCGACGGCGGCCCCGCCAGCCTGACGCTGGCGCCGATCTGCCCGTGGACTCCCAGGTCGTGCCCGTGCGCCAGCCGGATCAGGTCCGATAGCGAGCTGCGCGCCAGTTCGACCGATGCCTCGATGCGGCCTCCGTTGTCGCCCGGTTTCCAGCGGCCGCGCGCCGTGAACTGGCCGAAGCCCTGGGTGCCACGGTCTGTGCGCGCCGGCGCGCCTTCGAGGCGCAGCCGCCACTCGCCATCCGGCGATGTGGGCGGGAAGATGTCGAGGCTGGTGTCCGCCAGGTAGAAGATCGACTTGGTGTCGCCCAGTTTGAAGTTGATGCGCCCGCTGCGGACCAGGATCTCCGGCAATCGCATGCGCGCCGCCGCCGCATCCGCGGTCCGGTCCAGCAGAGCCTCGAAATTCCAGTGCCCTCCGGCGGGACGCGCCAGGTTGATGCTCGTATCCTCGAGCTTGAGGCTCGAGAATTGCAGCCGTCCGGTCCAGAGGCTCTTGAAGCTGACGCGCGCTGACATCGACTCGACGTAGGCGAACGGCTCCAGGCCCACCGCCGGGTCCTCGTGGATCACCACTTTGTCCACCGAGAATCCAGGGCCGCCGAACAGGTCGAGGTGCACTTCGCCGATCTCGACTTCGCGGCCCAGCGCCTGGCTCAGGCTGGCCTTCACGCGCGCGCCGAAGCGGTGCGCATCGACGAGCGGCGCGACCAGGCCGGCCACCACCACCAGGGCGACGCCCGCCAGCCCCAGTCGCCAGATCGTTTTCTTGCGCAGCCTCATGGCAATCCGCCCAGAGAGCGATAGGCCTCCGGGTCGTCGACGTCCCGCAGAATGCCCGGGTCGTCTACGTCAACATAGCAGGCTTCGGCGGCGTGCCGGTGAACGATATCGCGCGCCTGCGCCTCGACGGGCAGTGCCAGGAACTCGCGGATCAACCTGCGCGCGGCGCATACCGGATGGCCTCGCCGCCCCTGGAAGCGCGGAATCGCCAGTCCAGAACCGCCACCCCTCAAAAAAGCCACTACTACACCCGCAACAGTGTCAGCCAGCACCCTCGGGAAGTCTACAGGCGTGAAAATCACCCCCGCAGCCTCCTCGGGAACGGCGCGCAGGCCGCACTGGAGGGAGCTGAGCTGCCCCTCGCGAACCCTCTCGTTGACCACGAATGTCACCTGCGACGCGCGGGCGGAGCCTTCGCGGATGGCGTCCGCATGGGCTCCAAGTACAACAATGATCGGGTCGGCGTGGACTGCCAGCAGGCCGATCATGCGGTCCAGGAAGTTCTCCGGGGGCTCCCAGCCGGGCGCCGGCAGCAGCGCCTTGGGGCGCCCCATACGACTCGATTCGCCGGCAGCCAGAATGACTCCTGCCAAAAGGGTCCGGTGGTGCGGATTTGGGTCCGCGGGGGTCACTTCAGATGGGCCTTCAGACGCTCGTTCGTGAACAGGGACTTCGAGAGGCTCTCCCACTCCGGCGGCGCGTTGCGTCTCACCGCGATCATCTCCGCCACCACCGAGACCGCGATCTCCTCCGGTGTGACCGCGCCGATCTCCAGACCCATGGGAGCGTGTATGCGATCGAACGCCGTCGCCGGGAGGCCTTCCTTCTCCAGTTCCCGAACCACCGAGATCACCTTGCGCTTGCTGCCGATCATGGCGATGTAAGCCGCCCGGGTGCCCACCGCCCAGCGCAGCACCCGCATGTCGTCGCGGTGGCCGCGGGTCACGATCACGATGAAGCTGTTCTCGTTAACCTCAAGACGCGGAAAGACTTCCTCGTATTCCCCCGCAATCGCTTCGTCGGCATCGGGAAACCGCTCGCGGTTGGCGAACGCCTCCCGGTCGTCGATGACCACGGTGGCGAATCCGGCCATGCCGGCGATCTTCGCCAGGCCCTTCGAGATGTGGCCACCGCCGAAAAGGAACGCCCGGGGTTGGGGCTCGACAGGCTCCACAAAGACCTCCAACTGGCCGCCGCAGATCAGGCCGTTGTCATAGGCGGCATCCTGACCGAGGTTGAAACTGAGGCGCCGGGACTGGCCGGTTTCCATCACCTCGCGCGCCGCGTTCCAGACCTCCGCCTCCACGCAGCCACCCCCGATTGTGCCGGCAATCGACCCGTCCTCGCGCACCAGGAGTTTGGCCGTCTGGTAGCTCGGGATGGACCCTCGCACCTCTACAATGGTTGCGAGTGCGCATTTCTGGCCCAAACGGCGCAGGCGGACCAGTTCCTCGTAGACGTCCACTGCGGCGATTATAACATCTCAAGATTCAGTAACATGAGTACTATAGGCAGTTTTAGGATTTCATGATATGATCCGCTGTAAAGCTGAATCAGGTAGCTTAGCCGTCGGGTTGGCTCTGGTGTTCGACCTGGACGGCGTAATAGTGGACTCCAACCGGGTTCACTCGGAAGCTTGGCGCGAGTACCTCCGGCGGTGCGGGCGCGAAGTGCCGGGGGATTTTGACGTGCGGATGTTCGGCAAGCGCAATGACGACATCGTCCGCGACGTGTTCGGTTGGGATCTCGAGCCCGCCGAGGTCCTCCGCCACGGTGCGGAGAAGGAGAGACTGTACCGGGAAATGATGGGCCCGGAGTTGCGGGCTCACCTCGTTCCAGGGGTGGCATCCTTCCTGGAGCGGCACTCGGACATGCCGATGGCAGTGGCAACCAACGCGGAAGCGCCCAATGTCGATTTCGTTCTCGGCCAAGGCGACTTGAGGAGATTCTTCCGCGCGGTTGTGGACGGGGACCAGATAGAGCGGCCGAAGCCGGATCCGGAAGTCTACCTTCGCGCGGCCGCGCTACTCGGTGTGCCCAGTGTGAATTGCGTAATTTTCGAGGACTCGAAGACCGGCATCCTGGCGGGGCGCGCGGCGCGCGCTCACGTAGTGGCTGTCAATGCCGCGACACCGGCTTCAGAGCTGCCCCAAGTGGAGATGAATGTCCGGGATTTTTTGGATCCCGGGCTTGAACAGTGGCTCTCAGAGCTGCAGCCCGATCGCTGACGCGCCTTTTCGCCGGCGCGATTGCGGCGGCCGTCTTACTGGCCGCACCTCCCGGTGACAACACGACACGTGTGTCTCTGGCGAACGTACACTCCCTCGAAGGTCTGGTCGTCACCGTTTCCGGCCTGGTATCGGCCAAACCGATTGCGTACGGCTCGTATAGCCAGGTGGCGATCCAGGACGCAGACGGATTCGGCCTGATCCTTGAAGGCACGCCCTCGGATTTCGCCGCCGTCGGGTCAGGGGCGAGAGTGGAAGCACGGGGAACAGTTTCCAGGCGTGCCGGCATGTCCGTGCTGCGCGTGAGCCGCATCGACGTGTTGTCGCAAGACGTGGCACCGGAGCCCAGAACAACCGACCCGGACGAACTGCGATCGCTCAAGAGCATGGGCGTGCTGGTCTCCTCCACCGGGCGGGTGGTGGATAAAGGCGAGAGCACTCCGGGTCAGTATCTGATGATCGGCGACGTGAAGAGGCCCTTGCGGGTTCTGCTGCCCGCGTCGGCCGGCGCCGCTGGGCTCGACCGCTTCGAAATCGGCGACCGCGTCAAGGCTACCGGCATCGCATCCCAGTACAACCGGTCGTTCCAACTGGTGCTGGCCGGGGACAACGGAGTCGTCTCAACCGGAAAGAAGTGGTTCATCGCTCCCGAATGGTTCGCCGCGCTTCTGGCCTTCCTGGCGTTCCTGCTCGCCCTGTGGTGGATGCGGGAGCGCCGCCAGTCCGGGCAGCGGAACATGGTGCGGATGTTCTACGCCCTGGGCGAAGACGTCATCGCGATTGCGTCGCCAGCGGACATTCTGCAGCGGCTCGCCGCGGCGCTGCCGCACGCGCTGAAGGTGTCCGGCGTTCACCTCTACATTTACAACCGCGGCACCAAGGTGCTGGACCGGATCGGTTCCGGCGCGGACGCCGCCCCGGTCGCGGTGGCGGCGGAGGCTCCCGAAGGCGCATTGCCGCTCGGCGCGGCCGCCTGCTTCCGCAACCAGGCGATGCTGACCATTCCGAATACCAAGACCAGCCCCTTCTTCCCCGACGGCCGTCCCGGGCGCACTCCCGGCTCCATCATGTTCGTCCCCATGCTCGCGGAGCAGGAAGTGCTGGGCGTGCTGGAATTGTACGACTGGAAACCCGAGCACGAGTTCAAGCTCGACGAGCGCGTTTCGACGCAACACCTCGCCAACCAGATCGGAATCGCGCTGCGGCTGGCGGAAGAGAAGACCGTGCGCGAGCAGTTGTTCCGCAGCGAAAAGCTGGCGGCGGTGGGGCAGTTGATTTCCGGCATCGCCACCGAGCTGCGCGCGCCTCTGGACAGCATTTCCAGCCTGGCCGAGCAAATCGTTGCCGCCTCTGTCGCGCGCTGGGAGGATTTCGACACCATCTCGGCGGAGGCCCACAAGGCCTCGGACATTGTGACGCGCCTGGTGTCCTTCATGCAGCCGGAGCGCGGCGAGGCCAAGCGCATCGAGCTGAACGGCCTGCTTGGAAGCCTGTGCGACTTCCGGCGCCAGGAGTGGGAATCGCGGGGCTTCGAGGTGAAAACGGTTCTGTCGCCCACCCCCATCTACGTGCTTGGTTCCCAAGGCCAGTTGGAGCGCGTGTTCCTGGACCTTCTGGTTCAGGCCGAGCACGCCCTGGCGGAGTCCGCCGAGAAGCGCCTGATCGTCGCCACCAGCACGCTGGCTCAGCGCGTTCTGGTGGAGATCGAGTACACCAGCACGGGGACGAAGGGCGCGTGGAGTGGTCTGGCCAGCGCCAATCTGGCCGAGCATGTGGACGGCGTCTCGCGCGGCATCGTGCGGAGTCACGGCGGCGAGTTGCGCATGACCCGCAGCGCCTCGGGCGATTGCCGTCTGGAGATCGAATTGCCGGCCGCTCCGGCCTGGGCCGCCGAGGCTGGCGGCGCGGTGCGCGCCTTCACCTGCCTGGTGGTGGAGCCGGACAACACCGCCCGCGAGGATCTGGTCCGGATGCTCACGGCGCGCGGCTGCCGCGTGATTCCCGCCACCAGCGGCGAGGCCGCCTCCGAACTGGTGCAGCGTCTGCGTTTCGACATCGTGTTCTGCTCGGTGCGTTTGCCGGGCCTCAACTGGATCGAGTTCTCCGAGGGGGTCCGGAGCGAGACCGGCGCCTTCGTCCTGCTCACCGAAGGCTTCGACTTCGAGCTCTCGCGCGGCCTGTTGAGCGCCGAGAGCCACCTGCTCACCAAGCCGGTCATCGAACCCGAACTCGACCAGGTGTTGGCTGCCGTCGAGTCGCGACTGGTGACCGCCGAGTCGCGGCTGCTGGTCATGCGGCCGCCGAGCAAGAAGGCGGCCGGCTTCAACAACTAAGCCGGCAGCTATCAGCCATCAGCTTTCAGCTGTCAGCTTTCGCTCGCTCTCGCTCGCGGTTCCGTAACGCAGCGCTCACCTCCCGCGTAGAATACAAGTAGATGACTATCGGACGGCTTATGTTGGTTGTGGCGCTCGCCTGCGTTTGCTCGGGGTTGTTTGCGGCCGAGGAAGAGAAATATTCCGGACCGCGCCCGCCCAAGCCGGATCTGCCCTACCTGATGCACGCCGACAATCTCATCCCCACCGAGGCCGGAGAGGCGCGCGAGGATCGTCACGGCAAGAGCGATGCGGTCTACACGATTTCCGGCGCGGCTTCGCCCGCGCGGACGCCGCTGGCCGAGCCGATCTTCCTGTTTGAATCCGACAAGATCACGCCCGAGTCGTTGCAGCTCTTCCGTCTCGAGGTGAAGGGCGGGAACCGCGAGGTGGCGATGGGCAAGAAGAAGTCCGCCCGGCCGCTGCACGTGTCGGTCAAACCCCTGGGGGGACGCCTCTATCGCATCGAAGTCAACGAGGGACTGGGGCTCGAAAACGGCGAGTACTCGCTGAGCCCCGAGAGCTCGAATACCGTGTTCTGCTTCGCCGTCTACTGACGCGGCCGGAGGCCGCGTAGCCCTCAGCTATCAGCCGTCAGCTGTCAGCTGTAAGCACCGAACCGCGACCGTGAGGGAGCGGACTCTGCTGAACGTTGAGACCCGATCGCCGTAAAATTGAATCTGATGACCTCATCCAACTTCTTTCTCGCGCTGGCGGTGACGGCGCTCGCTTTGAGTGCCGATCCGCTCGACGACGCGCGCAACCGTCAGGACCGGGGCTACATACGGTGGGCCGTGACACAGGCGGACGCCGCTGCCAAGAAGAATCCCAAGGATCCCGCGGCGCAGTACCGTCTCGCGGTTACTCAGTCGATTCGCGCGGAGGTGGCGCTCGAAGTGCACGATAAGGCGGTGGCCCAGACCGCGGCCGAGGATGGCTACGACGCCGCGCAGCGCGCCGTGGAGCTACAGCCGCGCGTGGCCGAGTATCACCGCATCCTCGGCACTCTGTGCGGACAGGTGATACCCGCGAAGCTCTGGCTCGCGGTGCGATACGGCGGATGCGCGCGCAGCGAAATCACCCGCGCCATCGAGCTCGACGGCAGGTCCGCCAAAGCCTATCTGAGCCGGGGCGTCGGCAACTACTATCTGCCCCCGGGAATGGGAGGCGGGTTTGATCTTGCGCTGCGCGATTTCGATAAGGCCATCGGGATCGATCCCAACCTTGCCGACGCGTATCTTTGGCGCGGCATCGCGCTGCGCAAGCTCCACCGAAACGCCGAGGCGTATCGCTCCATCGCCAGGTCGCTCCAGCTGAATCCAGGACGCGTCTGGGCGAAGGAGCAGCTCTCCAAGACGCCGCAACGCTAGCGGGCGCTCAGCACGCGGCACTTACCGGCCGCGAGCTCCGAGGTGAACGAGCTCCGGTTGCCGCTCGCAACCCCGCCCAACTCGCACACGTCTCACAAGTATGAGAAGACTGCTTCTGGGAACACTGGGGCTTCTGT
>CAZBQQ010000178.1:8578-11083 GCA_964493965.1 uncultured Solibacteraceae bacterium | reverse complement strand
CCTACGGCGCGAAATACCCGTTGATATCCAGAATCACGTGCGTGCGGTCGGTCACGTAAATACTGATCGCCCCGTTGGTCCCCGCCGGAACGATCGCCGCGTTTGCCACCACGCTCCCGTCGAACGAGTTCAACGTCGAAACCAGAGGCCGCGCCGCACCCGCCGGCCAGGCCGTCAGGAACGACAACGGCCCGTCGGGCACCACCGTCACGTTCAACGAGTACGCCGCCGCCGTCGATGGCACCGAGCAGCCGCCCGCCGGCAGTGCAAAGGCGCGCGTCGTCTGCGCGTCCATCTCCGGACCCCCGAACGGCCCTTGGGCTCCCCGTGTGTCCGCCACCCGGCACGGCGTCAGCGGGTAGAACGCCAACTCACCCGCGCCCCCCGGCTGTCCGAAATAGCCGTTGGTGTCCAGGATCACGTTGGCCGGGTCGGTCACGAATACCGAAACCGATCCGTTGCTGCCGGCCGGAACCAGCGCCGCATTGGCCACCACCTTCCCGGTCCACGAGTTCAGCGTGGAGACCAGGGGGCGCGCCGATCCTGTCGGCCAGGTGGTCAGATAGCCAAGGTAGTTCGTCGACGGAATCGCCGTGACATTCAGCGAATACGCTTTCGCAGTGGCCGGAATCCCACAGGAGCTTAGCGGAATGGGGAAATCCCGGGTCTGGTCCGTAACCAGAGCCGGCCCGCCAAACTCGCCGGCCGAGCCGCGGGTGTCGGCCACACGGCAGGGCGCGGCGGGATAGAAGGAATACGCCGTCGCAGTGCCGGCCGTGTCGAAGTAGCCGTCGATATCGAGGATGACATCGCTTTGGTCGCTGACGTAAACGCTCACCGCCCCATTAGTCCCTGCAGGAACGATGGCCGCGTTGGCCACCACCGTACCCGCGAACGAATTCAGAGTCGAGACGAATGGCTGCGGCTGCCCGCTGGGCCACAGCGTCAGGAAGCTGAGGGGGCCAGCCGGCACCACCGTGACGTTGAGCGAATAGGCCTGCGCGGTGGCCGGAATGCCGCACCCGCTCGAGGGGACCGTGAAGGAGCGGTTGGTGCGGGCTACCAGCGGGCCTCCGGCGCTGCGTGTGTCCACCACGCGACAAGGCGTCACGGGGACGAACCGCAAAGGAGCCACCGCCGTGCCGGTGGTGAAGGACCAGATCGCGGAGCCGGCGGAACCGGCGCCGTTCTGGGCCACGATCTGCCAGTAGTAAGTGGTATTCGCGGCGAGCCCTGTCGCGGTGTAACTGGTCCCCGTCGTGGTGGTCACCAGTGGCGGCGTGGACAGGGTTCCGAAATACACCTCGTAGGACGTGGCGCCGCTCGCGGCATTCCAGGTCAAGCTGGTTGTTAGCGGAGTGCCCGTGGATCCGTTGGGCGGGGAGGTTAGACCGGGGGCCGCGGGCAGAGCCGCCGTCACCTGGAAGCTCTGGTCTACCGGCGTGGCCGCGGCGTAGTTGGCGTCGCCCGCCTGTGTGGCCTCGATGGTGCAGGTGCCGACGCCGATCAGCGTCACGGTCGCACCCGAAAGCGTGCAGACGGACGGCGTGGTCGAGGCGAAGCTGACTGCAAGTCCCGACGACGCAGTCGCGCTGACCGTGAATGGTGCGCTGCCGAGAGCCATGTTCGAGAGCGGGCCGAAGGAGATAGTCTGTACCGCCGGCCCGGCCTGGGTGACGGTTACCGCCACGCCTACGGACGGAATGCCGTTGGCGACAACCTGTATCGTACTGGGGCCGGTTTCGATGTTAGCCGGCACGTCGAAGTTAGTGAAAACCGATGCGGCTCCAGTCGCCACACCCATCGTGCTGTGGCCATGTGTCCTGGCGTAAAAGACATGACCGGAAGCACCATTCGTGATCCTGACCAAGGGATAGTTCGTGGCGTTCTGCGCCTCGTCACCAAACGCCGATCCCTGATTCAGACCGTTGAATTGCGTCCCGGTGATCCGATATGTGGCGCCGCTCGAAATGGTCGACGGGACGGCGCTGATTGTGGGCGCCCACGCGGCATTGTAAGTGGGCGACGCCGCCGGAGTGTAAATCTGGACTGTGGCGGAAAAGTCGACCAGCATAACTTGTCCGGTGGGCAGCACGAGTAAGCTTGTGAAATAAGTCGCATCACTCAGAGCATCGGGCGGTGCCGGAACACTGTTGAGCCTGGCGCCGTCGAATTCGAAATACTGCAAGCCGACTCCGCTTTCGCCCGGGCTGCCGCCGAACAGCACGTGACCGCTCGGCAATACCACGCCCGGGCCATCCTGAACATTCAGACCCGTGGGCATCTGGGGACCGGCTGCCCAGCTACCCGTAGCGGTGGACAGTGGAGGCGGCGGCGTGTAGATACCGGTGAATCCATTCGCTCCGACCGCAAATACCGTGCCATCGGGACGGAGCAGTGTAGGCCCGATCTCCCCGGGCGGGTTGTAAGTCGGGCAGCCCGGCGCCGTGATCGGCGTTGAGGTAGTGGGCGTGTGCAGGTCTTGCGGGGTGCTGCCGGCGCTGG
>CAZBQQ010000178.1:6326-8478 GCA_964493965.1 uncultured Solibacteraceae bacterium | reverse complement strand
TCGCCGCCGACAATCACCACGCGCCCGTCAGCTAACACCGCCGAGGCGAAGGCATCGGGCGCGTAACCGGAAGGCAGCGCGGCGAGCGAAGACCAGGTACCACCCAAATAGCCCGAAACAGGATCGGGAGTGAGTTTATACCAGGCAGAATAGGACACGCCCTGGCACATCACGCTGCCGTCCGTGAGAAGCAGGCAAAGCGTCAGACCATCCGGCGGTGGGGTAGCCACGGTGGTCCAGCTCTGCGCTTGGGCCAGGCAAGCCAGAGTCATCGCCAGCAATAGAGCGCGGAGCACACCCATCGAGTCCCTCTCCAGTCGTGTTGATGTGCGCGGCGCCGTTCGGGATTCAGATCTGTTTGCCAAGGTCTGTGTGCCATAGCCCGCTGCCGTTACAATAGAAGCGAGCATGCATCTTTTGTCCCGCCTGTTTCGGCACCTCCCGGAATTCTTGATCGCCGGGGCTGTCATCTGGGTTCAATTCCGACTCTGCCAGCTGCTCTGCCGGTATGGCGCGCTGCGCCGCTCGCGCGGCTGGCGCGTGGCGATGTGGGTCCTGGCCACGGTCCTGGCACTGTGGATCGTGCTGGGGATTTTGGGCTCGTATGCGATGTATCTGACCGGAGTGCGATCTTCCGCGACACTCATCTGGGTCCGCGGGATCGCCCTGGCGTGGTCGCTGGCCTCGGCCTTCGCTTTCCTGGCCCTGTCGCTATGGCGGCGGATCCCGAAATTCAACCAGGAGCGGCGCGGCTTCGTGCGCGCGGCCGGTGCGGCCTTTGTAGCCGCTCCGCTTGCGGCGATGACGTTCGGAATCCTGGTGGAGCGGAAGAATATCCACCTCCGGGAAGTGGATGTTCCCATTCCCAACCTTCCCAAGGATCTCAACGGCCTCCGGATCGTCCAACTCAGCGACATCCACTTGAGCCCGTTTCTCACCGAAGAGGAACTGGCGCGGGCCGTGGACATGGCGAACGGCACGCGAGCGCACCTGGCGCTGGTGACCGGAGACCTGATCACGGCGCACGGCGATCCGCTCGATGTGTGCCTGAAGCAGCTGGCCCGTCTGCGGGCGGACGCGGGAACGCTCGGCTGCCTGGGTAACCACGAAATCTACGCGAAAGTCGAAAAGGAGGCGACGCAAAAGGCGGCCCGGCTTGGCATCCGGCTCCTGCGCCAGGAGTCGCAGCGGCTTCGGTTCGGAAACGCTGCGCTCAACATTACAGGCGTCGATTACCAAAAGCAGAACGATGACTACCTGCCCGGGGCCGAGCGCTGGATCGTGCCGGCGGAGACTAACATTTTGCTCTCGCACAACCCGGACGTGTTCGACGTGGCCGCGCGCCAGGGTTGGGACCTGACGATTGCGGGCCACACTCACGGCGGCCAGATCAGCGTCGAGATCCTCGACCAGCAGTTGAGCGCGTCGCGGTTCTTCACGCCTTACGTCTACGGCCTTTACCGCCAGGGCCGTTCCTCTATCTGGGTTACGCGTGGCATCGGGACGGTGGGCGTGCCCGCGCGCATCGGAGCACCGCCGGAAGTCGCTCTTATAAAACTGTGCGCTATCTAGTCCTCAGCGACATACACGGAAATTGGGAGGCGCTGGACGCGGTGGCGGCCCAGGCGCGCGGGGCTTACGACACCGCCGTCTGCTGCGGCGACCTAGTGGGCTACTGCGCCGATCCGAATCCGGTCATCGACTGGGTGCGCGCGAACGTGGCGGTGGTGGTGCGCGGCAACCACGACAAGGTCTGCACTGGGCTGGAAGACATGGAGTGGTTCAACCCGGTGGCGCGCGCGGCGGCGGAATGGACCTCGCGCGCGCTGACGCCGCCGAACCTGAAATACCTGCGCGACCTGCCGCAAGGGCCTGCGGAGGTGGAGTCCTTCCAGATCCTGCATGGCTCGCCGCTGGACGAGGACGATTACCTCATGTCGACTTTCGAGGTGTCCCAGATTCAGAGCCATCTCGACAAGCGGATTTCGTTCTTTGGCCACACGCACCTGCAAGGCGGGTTCCTCTGCGACTGGAACGGGGTGAGGCGCATTGGCGGCGCGCTGCCGAACGGCGACACGGTGCTCGACCTCGATCCGGACACGTGGTACCTGGTGAATCCGGGCTCGGTCGGGCAGCCGCGGGACGGCGATCC
>CAZBQQ010000178.1:0-6226 GCA_964493965.1 uncultured Solibacteraceae bacterium | reverse complement strand
CGAACCGCGAACGTGAGTGAGCGCCTAGTCCCCGAACGAGCCGACCTCTTCCCGCTCCTCGGCCGCCGGCTTGGGCGGAGGGGCGGGTGCGGGCGCTTGAATGCTGACCAGCTCTGGAGCGTCCGGCTCCTTGAGCACGTGCTTGCGGTAGAGCTTGGCCATGCGAGCGTTCTCGTCGCGCTGGCGCGCTCGTTCCTCGCGCGCATTCTTGGCGATGCCCAGGGCGTCGAGATCGTGCTGCTCCTGGTTCGTCACCAGCTCGTCCTTGAGCACCAGGGAATGATCGACCGCGCCGAACTGCACGCTCTTGCCGCCGGCGAAAATCTCGTGCTTGCCGTGCTCTTCGTACCACTTGGTGAGCGTCGCGCTCATGTGGATCTTTTCGACGATCTGGCGCCAGCCGATCCCGGTGTTGTACGCGCAGAACGAAATCTCGCCTTCCTGCGTGGCGTAGGGGATGATGCACTGTTCGGTGCGCCGGAAATCGTAGTTGTAGAGATCCTGGAACCACATGCCTGCGATGAAGAGTACGTTCCAGCGGTCCTTGCGGCGCCTTTCGATGTCCTCGATGGTGCGGTCGCCGGAAACCTTGCCGTAGTCCTTGCCGCTGACGCCGAAGCTCTTGTCGAATTTCTTGTAAAGCGCCCACAGCGAGAAATGTTTCGGCGCCTTGAACGGGTCGTAGTTACGCGCCAGCCCCAGCGCCATACCCAGAACCGAAAGGAACTTGCCGCGCGCGGCGTCGTTGACGCTGGCGATGTCCTTCGACAGTTTGTCGGCATTGACGAAGGCGGTGAACGGCACGGCTTCCTTGGTCTCCTTGTCGACCATGATCGCCATGCCGACGCCGCAATTCGGATGGCAGCCGCAGCTCAACTGGCCCCACTCGGCCTGAGGGCCGTGAACCAGGTCCGCCCAATCGGCGAAGGTGCTGACGAAGGACAGCGGGAACCAGTCGCGGGTCGGTTCGCCCAGGCCGGTCTGCGCCTTCACGTCGTGCGCCAGGTGCGACAGCGTGTAGCGCTGCGCGTGGCGCCGGTCGTCGGTGATGGCCTCGTCGCGGCCGGTGAAGGAAACGGGCTGGAAGGAGCAGAACGGAATGCGCTTGGGATTGTCCAGGGCGAACTTGATGATGCGCCCGACCTGCTCGTTGTTAATGCCGTTGATGATGGTGGTGACGGGCACGATCTCGACGCCCGCTTTGTGCAGGTTCTCCATGGCCTGCAGCTTGACGTCGAACAGGTTGCCGACGCGGCGGTGCGAGTTGGCGGCGTTCCCGACGCCGTCGAACTGCAGATAGGCATAGCGCAGTCCGGCCTCCGCGGCCTTCTGGCAAAACTCAAGACTCTTGGCGAACTCGATGCCGTTGGTGGCGGCCTGCACGCTGTTGTACCCGACCTCGCGCGCGTAGCGCACAGCGTCGAGGAAGAAGGGCGAAATCGTCGGCTCGCCGCCGGAGAACTGCACCGACATCTGGCGCTTGGGCTTGATCGAGATGGCGTTGTCGAGCAGTTGCTTGATCTCTTCCCACGTCAGCTCGTGGACGAAGCCCACCTGGTTGGCGTCCATGAAACACGGGTCGCACATCATGTTGCAGCGGTTCGTGAGGTCGATGGTCAGCACCGCGCCGCGGCCGTGGGTGATGGTGCTGGTGCCGTGGTTGTGGAGCTTCGCGTCGTTGTGGGACCGCATGTCGCGGCCGGGGAACATGGCTTCGATGTGCCGGTAGAAGGCGGAGTCGATGGACATGACGTCCTCGAAGTGGCCGTGAATGGGGCAGTCCTTGACCATCAGGATCTGGCCGTCGCGCTCGATGATCTGGGCCTTGATCTCCCCGACCTTCTCGTGGAGCAGGTCGTGGTAGTCCTTCTTGCCGTCCAGTATCTCTTTGCGAGTCGCCGGAACGCACTTAGGGCAAAGCGAGTCGGTCTCGCGCGGCCAACCTAGCGGCGGCTTAGCCTTCTCATGAGATTTAAGGAGCGGTTTGTCCGCCCACTTAGGCTTGAATGACGGGTTCTGGTGAATCCGGTTGGCCCGTTCGAACACCGCCCACGCGGCCTTAGCCACATAAGTCAGGCCCTTCTCGAAGTACTTGATAGGCTTGTGCATCCGCTCCTCCAAGAGACTACCCCCAGAGTAACCGCCTCTAAGTCCGGCGGGTAGCCAAAACCGCCGAAACGCTGGTTTTGTCCGCTAGATGGCGAAGATGGGAACGCAAACGGAGTTAGTGGGACGGGCGAAGGCGGTAGGTGCGGCGCAATCCCCTAAACCCTTGTTTTTCCCCACTTAGCCTCAAAAATGCTCAACAGGGCAAGTCCCGGGTGGGGAAAAGGGGAAGATGTGGTGAAATCGTGAGAGGGATGCGATCAAGGGGCACAGAGTTCCGCAGCAACGCCAAAGCCGTCTGGCGACGGGCGCGCGAACTGGCTATGATCGCGCGGGGCCTGATCTCGACGGATCATCCGGTTCTGGCACACCTAGTGGTGACTCGCCGGTGTAATCTGGCTTGCGAATACTGCAGCGAGTACGATCACGTGTCGCCGCCGGTGCCGCTCGAAGCGTTGATCAAGCGCGTCGATCGCCTGGCCGAGCTGGGAACGAGTATCGTCACCATCAGCGGCGGGGAGCCCCTAATGCAGCCGGATCTGGACGAGGTCATCCGGCATATCCGACGCCGGGGCCTGCTAGCGGGGCTGATCACGAACGGGTATCTGCTGACCGCCGCGCGAATTCGCGCGCTCAACGACGCCGGCCTCGACCACCTGCAGATCAGCATCGACAACGTCATTCCAGGACAGGTCTCGAAGAAGAGCCTGAAGGTGCTGGACCACAAGCTGCGGTTGCTGGCGGAGCACGCCGAGTTTCACGTCAACATCAACACCGTCCTCGGGTCGTCGCTGGGCCGGCCTTCCGACGCGCTGGTAGTGGCGCGGCGGGCCAATGAGTTGGGTTTCACGTCTACCGTGGGCATCCTGCACGATCAGTGGGGCCAGATGAAACCGCTCGACGCGGAGCAGCGCGAAGTGTTCGTCGAGATCAAGGCGCTGGGGAAACGCAGCTACTCGCGATTCAACCGGTTCCAGGACAATATGGTGGCGGGAGTCCAGAACGACTGGCGTTGCCGCGCCGGCGCGCGCTACCTCTATGTCTGCGAGGACGGGTTGGTGCATTATTGTTCCCAGCAGCGGGGTTACCCTGGCAAACCGCTCGCCGAATACACGACCGAGGACGTGCGCCGCGAATTCCTCACCGAGAAGCCGTGCACCAGTTCCTGCACGGTATCCTGCGTCCATCAGGTGTCTTATCTTGACTCCTGGCGCGCCCCTCAGCGCCGGCCTGCCCCGTTGGTGACCGCTCCTTCGTTAGTACAGATAGAAACAGCTCAGGACTAAGTGGGTAGGCGTCCACGCCTGCAGCGGACTAAGCGGGTCTGGAGACCCGCTGCAGGACTCGAGTCCTGCCCCACGCGAATTGCTTCTGCCAGACACGATAACGGGCCACCCAGGGCCACTCCCTTGAATGACCGGCGGACCTGCTGAGACCGAAAGCGGCACAGGCGGACACCCAATTTCCCCCGTTTAATGACTTGCTTTTGATTGCGGGCAGTTGTCAGCCGCAAACTGCTGGTAGCACACAGGAGGGGCGTACCCATATGGCACTTATCGGTGTCGAAGAACTCGTTCAACAACGCGTTGCCGAGGAACGCAAGCGTTTAGAGCGGGAAAGCGGCTTGGTGTCGCTCGGAACGAATCATTTCAAGAAGCCTGTCGAGCGGGAGTTCACCAAGGATCAGCGGCCCCACACCACCCTGCTGTTCGGAGGCCTGACGTGGAAGCACGAGCGCCTGATTCAGGGCGCGCTCGAAGGCTTGGGGTACATAGCCGAACCGCTGCCGACGCCGAACGTCGCGGCGTTCCAGACCGGAAAAGAGTTCGGCAATAACGGACAATGTAATCCCACTTACTTCACCGTGGGCAACCTGGTGCAGTTTTTACAAAGCCTCGAGGAGAAGGGCATCAGCCGCCAGGATATCCTCGATAAGTACGTCTTCTTCACGGCCGGCGCCTGCGGGCCCTGCCGGTTCGGCATGTATGAGTCGGAGTACCGGCTGGCGCTGCGCAACTCGGGCTTCGACGGCTTCCGGGTGATGCTGTTCCAGCAATCGGGCGGGCTGAGCCAATCCGACGCCGAAGCCGGACTGGACATGAACCCGGATTTCTTCCTCGGCATCCTCAACGCGATGAACTGCGGCGACGTGTTGAACGAGGTCACCTACGCGATCCGGCCCTACGAAGTCAACGCGGGCGAGACGAGCGGGGCGCTCGATGAGGCGCTGAATCAACTGCGCGAGGCCTTCCGCACGCGCGAGCCGTGGCGGCTCGACTCCCGCGCCGCGCGAGCCCTGGGCGGCTACGGCGGCACGGCCGAGTATCTCGGAAAGTTCGTCAACCAGCTACGCAGCGACGAGTACACGGGCGCCCTGGAGCGCGTCCGCAACCGGTACAACGAAATCGAAGTCGACCGGCTCCGTGTGAAGCCGATCGTCAAGATCACCGGCGAGTTCTGGGCGCAAACCACGGAGGGCGACGGCAACTTCAACATGTTCCGGTTCCTGGAGCGCGAAGGCGCGCAGGTGCTGGTGGAGCCGGTCGGCACGTGGATCACCTACATGATTCACCAGGTGGTGCAGAAGTACGCGGATACCAAGGGCCTCGACAAGGGCGCGGTGCTGCCGGCGTGGTGGAAGCTGGGGAGCCGGGCGAAGATCGAGCTCGCCTATCGCTCGAAACTGGCGAAGCTCAAACTCGCCGAGAGGATTTTCAAGCGTGAGTATCATCGCCTGGTGGATGCGCTGGGAGGCTTGGCGCACCACTTAGTGGACCAGTATGAGCTTCAGCGGCTCGGCCACCCGTATTACAACTCCCGCAGCGGCGGCGGCGAAGGCCACCTCGAAGTAGCCAAGAACATTTACTACTCGAACAAGGACCTGTGCCACATGGTGCTGTCGCTCAAGCCGTTCGGCTGCATGCCCTCGACGCAATCCGACGGCGCGCAGGCGGCCGTGGTGTCGCACTTCCGCGACATGATCTTCCTGCCTGTAGAAACCTCGGGCGAGGGAGAGATCAACGCTCACAGTCGCGTGCAGATGGCTCTCGGCGAGGCTAAGGCCAAGGCCAAACGCGAGTTTCAGGAAGCGCTGGAAAAGGCCGGGCTCACGCTGCCCGACTGCCGCGCCTATGTGGATGCGCATCCCGAGCTCAAGCGGCCCATGTACCGCGTGCCCCAGACCAAGGGCGTCATCGGCACCGCGGCGAACTTCGTGCTACACATCGCCGCCCGCATGAAGACCGAAGGCCGCGCGGTCGCCGCTGCCGCCTGACACGAGGAGCCTCTACAAAATGTTGCCCCGAAACTACATGATTGGGCTTGACGTCGGTTCGACCACGGTGAAGGCCGTGGTCACGGACGTCGTCACCGACAAGATCGTCTGGAGCGACTACCAACGCCACGATACCAAGCAGCCCGAGAAGGTGCTGGAGTTCCTGAAGCGATTCGAGGCCGAGATCGACGGCTTCCAGGCCAAGGAGTGCCGCATCTTCGTTACGGGCTCCGGCGGCAACGGTCTGGGCGGATACCTGGGCGCGAAATTCGTTCAGGAAGTCAACGCGGTTTCGCTCGCGGTGGAGAAGCTCAATCCGGAGTGCGGCTCGGTGATCGAGCTGGGCGGGCAGGACGCCAAGATCATCATCTTCAAGGAGGACCCCGAAACCGGGCGCAAGAAGAAGCTCCCCTCGATGAACGACAAGTGCGCGGGCGGCACCGGCGCCGTGATCGACAAGATCAACGCCAAGCTCCGCATCCCGACCGAGCAGTTGTGCAAGATGGGTTACAACGGTCTGCGTCTGCATCCCGTGGCGGGCAAGTGCGGCGTGTTCGCGGAGACCGACATCAACGGCCTGCAGAAGGCGGGCGTGCCGCCGGATGAACTGATGGCGTCGCTGTTCGAAGCCATCGTGATGCAGAACCTCTCTGTGCTCACGCGCGGCAACACGCTGCGGCCCGTGGTGCTGCTGCTGGGCGGGCCCAACTGCTACATCGTCGGCATGAAGGAGTGCTGGAAGCGCAACATTCCCAAGATCTGGAAGGAGCGCAACTTCCCACTGCCCGAGGGCGTTCCGCCCGAGGACCTGATCCGCACGCCCGACAACGCGCAGTATTTCGCGGC
>CAZBQQ010000177.1:0-11185 GCA_964493965.1 uncultured Solibacteraceae bacterium | reverse complement strand
TTGCCGGAGCCGACCGCGATCACGTTCTCGACGCCCGGAATCGGGAGCTTGGGCGGTTCGCCTGGTTGTGTGGGACCCATGAACTCGATCTTCTCACACGCGCGTGGCCGACCAAGCGCTCCTTTTCCGAACCACCGGCTGCTCTGCTTGGGCGCTGCTTGGTTTAAAGAGGCGCCGCGAAATCAGCATTGAGGCCGCGAATCCCGCCAATGCTAGCGGTACTCCAAGGAATAAGCCACACCAGAGCATCGCTATGTTCGCGCCCGCTTGCTCTTGGAATAGGTTTGGCCCCTCGGACGATTCGAGACGCCAAGCAAAAAAACCCATTACCGCAACAAACGTGGCGAAGGCCGACATCAGCGCCAGGACAAATCGCAGGAGCAAGCGCATGCAGTGCTCAGATTACCGCAGCGCGCACGTATGTCCGGGAAAGAGCGCACTACACTACCACTACCACGAGCGGCCGCCGCGGGCGCCTCATGCGAAGATAGAAGAGTAGCCGCCCTATGGTTCAACTCTCCCGCGCGTCCAAGCGCTTCGGTCACAAACTTCTTTTCGAAGGCGTCGACTGGCTGGTTACGCCGGACGATCGCGTCGGTCTTGTCGGCGCCAATGGCACCGGAAAGAGCACGCTGCTGCGCATCCTCTGCGGCACGGAATCGCTCGACGACGGCGAGCGCACCGCCATGCGCGGCCTCACCGCCGGATACCTGCCGCAGGACGGCCTGTCGGTCTCCGGCCGCTCCGTCTTCGCCGAGTGCCTCTCGGTGTTCGCCGAGGTGCGCGCGCTCGAAGAGGAGCTCGAACAACTCGCCCATCGCATGCCGGAGCTCGATCCCTCCGGCCCCGAATACCACGAGGTCGCCGAGCGGTACCAGCGCGTCGATAGCGAATTCCGCATGCGCGACGGATACGCCATCGAGGCGCAGGTCGGCGCGGTGCTCACCGGCCTCGGATTCGGCAAGGAGGATTGGACGCGCCGCACCGAGGAGTTTTCCGGCGGCTGGCAGATGCGCATCGCGCTCGCCAAGCTGCTGCTCGAAAAGCCCAGCCTGCTGCTGCTCGACGAGCCCACCAACCACCTCGACCTCGAAGCGCGCAACTGGCTCGAAGACTACCTCACCTCCTACCCCTACTCCTTCGTTCTGATCTCGCACGACCGCTACTTCCTCGACGTCGCCGTGCGCAAGATCGCCGAGCTGTGGAACCACAGCCTCTTCTTCTACCCGGGCAACTACGAGAAGTACATGGCGCAGCGCACCGAGCGGCGCCTGCAGCTCGAGGCCGCCTACAGCAATCAGCAGGACCGCATCAAGCAGCTCGAAGCCTTCATCAGCCGCTTCCGCTATCAGGCCACTAAGGCGAAGCAGGTCCAAAGCCGCATCAAGGAGCTGGAAAAGATCGAGCGCATCGAGGTTCCGCCCGACGAGAAGGCCATCCACTTCAGCTTTCCGCAGCCCAAGCCGAGCGGCCGCATCGTAGCCGAGTTCAAGCGCGTGGCCAAGAGTTACGGCGAGCGCCTGGTCTTCGAAAACGCGAGCTTCTTCATCGAGCGCGGCGACCGTGTGGCGCTGGTGGGCGTGAACGGCGCCGGCAAATCCACGCTGATCAAGCTCCTGGTGGGCGCCGAGCCGATCTCGGCGGGCGAGTTCACGCTCGGCCACAACGTGCAGCCGGACTACTTCGCGCAGGACCAGTACAAAGAGCTCGATCCCGACGCGAAGCTGCTGGACGAGATCGGGAACGCCGCGCCCCGCACTCCGCTGGTCGAGTTGCGCAGCTTGCTGGGCTGCTTCCTGTTCTCCGAAGACGACGTGTTCAAGAAGGTCGGCGTGCTCTCGGGCGGCGAGCGGAACCGCTTCGCGCTGGCGCGGCTGCTGGTGAAGCCCTCCAACTTCCTGCTGCTCGACGAGCCCACCAACCACCTCGACCTGCGCGCGAAAGACGTGCTGCTCGAGGCTCTGCAAGGCTACACCGGCACGGTGGTCTTCGTCTCGCACGACCGCTACTTCATCGACCGCCTGGCCACGCGCATCTTCGAAGTTGCCGACCAGCGCATCACCGTGTTCCCCGGCAACTACGAGGACTACCTGTGGCGCAAGACCGGCGGGGCGGACGTCCCGCCGCAGGCCGGTGCGGAGCCGGTGCCGTTCGCCGAGGCCGCGTCCGAACCGGCACCCGCGAAGCGCGTCAACCCGATCAAGCTTCGCCAGCTCCGCGACCGCGCCGGCACGATCGAGGAGGAGGTCGAGCGGCTCGAAGCCGAAATCGCGGGCTACGAAGCGGCCCTGGCGGACTTCAAAAGCGCCGAAGAAACCATCCGCATCGCCGCGTTGATGGAAGAGCGCCGCAAGAGCCTCAGTTCGCTCCTGAGCGAATGGGAAGAGGTCTCGGCGCAGATCGAAACCGGGGCGTAGCAGCCATCCGGCCCGACTGGTAGATCTCCGGGAGCCCCAAGACCGCTAAAATGGCATTTGCCGAAACCGGCGGAGGAGACCGTGCTGCTCAGTCTGCACAAGGTGGTTGACCGTTTCAACGAAGCGGCCGCAGAGCTCCAGAAGACCGATTTCCGTCGTCCAAAAACTCCCACCGAGTGGGAGCGAACTCATGAAACACGTCATCTGCGCGACTACGACAAGCTTCTCAAAACAGTCGCCCCGCTGACGGCAGCATTCGCGTCGGCGAACGCGAGTGATCGCGCTCGAGGTGTCGCCGCGCTTAGTCGTGACGCGCTGTACGTCCTGAGCGCAGTCGCATCCTACATGCCTGTGCTCGCGGTCCGGCGGGAATCGCCCGGGCTAATCACGGAGGGCTTGCCTGCGCTGGCTGTGATGGGAGCAGCCCACGACGTCAGGGACCTGACCTTTTACTTGGCCACGCTATACCACTCGGCAATGAAACTCGGGATCGACACAGGAAGGCTGTTTGGCGAAATAGCCTCCTTGGCATCCTCCGCAGATCTACAAGATGCAATGCGTACGTTCCCTTCGCGCCCGCCCCAATACCGCGACCTTAGTGCGTTTTTTCTTCGCGAGACGCTGACCGACGGTAAGTTCGACCTCGTTCAGGATCTCTAGTTCGATCGCGCCATCACACCAGTTCGATAGTAACGCGCCGGCCGACCATCGCCGCGGCCCGCTGCAAGCTGGACAGCGTGATGTCGTTCTTCGGATCGAGCAAGCGGTCAACCTGGGTGCGGCTCGTCTTCAGTAGGATCGCCATCCGCGCCTTCGAGATCTTCCTGGCCTTCATGGCCTCGGCGAGTTGCCACGCGACTACCTCCTTGACCGCCTGTGCCTGCGCCTCTTCGAAGATGCCTTCCTCCTTGAGGAAATCATCGATGCTCGAACCCATGTGTTTCTTGCTCATCGCACCAACTCCTTCTGTCGCCGCCGCGCCAACTCCAGATCTCGATCCGGCGTCGCGCGTGTTTTCTTCACGAACCCGTGCAGCGCGATCAGGTTCTCCCGGTAGACGCACAGCAGTACGCGTGCCGTTCGTCCGGTTGGCAAGTCCGTTCGAACTTCCCACAATCCGATCCCCAATGGACGACACAGCGGCATTCCGACCGGCCAGCGCCATTGCGCGCGTAGGAGGTCCTTCCCTACAGCATGTCGTTCGGCCTCCGGCAATCCCTTCAGCCACTCCCTCACCGGCTCAGTGCCTGCCTCCGTTCGAAAGAAGACCAGCGGGATCTTCTGCGGCGGTGGGTTCTCCGTCACGCATGCACCTTATATAGTACGTGTACCATGAAAGGTACAGCGCGCGCCAGTGCGGCACGGATCGAAACCGGCGCCCTATCAGTCCAGCAGGCCGATGCGCCGGCGTTTCAAACGGACCCGTAGCGGCCGCGCCTCCGGGGTGAGCTCCACGCGAAGGTGCACCGTCCCCGCTTCGGGCCGCGAGACCCTCACGTAGTGGACCGTGCCCTCCCGGATCGGCAGCGCGAAGTGTCCTTCGGCGTCGGTCTTCACTTGAGAAAACTGCTGGGTCCAGTCCTCCGAGCACTCCTCGACACACACGCCGGCGAGGGTCCTCGCGTCGTACTCCGCGATCCCTGTCAGATCCACGGCTTTGACGCTGGTCACCTTCAGCGACGCGGCCCCCGGCTCCTTGCCATACCGGAACCACCAGTAGCCGATCAACAGACACAACAGTCCCTGCGCCGTGGATACGATGTCGCCGTGCAGGAAGTGGGGAATCGCAAAGGCAATAAAGAAGACGCAGAACAGCACCTTCCAGTAGCCGCTCCGCCGGTCGATCCAGAACAGCGCGACGAACAGGGCGCACGACAGCAACTCAATCCCCGTGACCACCGACGCCCGCCCCCGCAACACGTAGGGTCCGACCCAGACGAATGCCCACAGGCATACTGCCAGGACCATCGGCAGCCGAAATCTTCCTAAGGGCGGCACGTGTCCTTACAGGATGCAACTATCCCGCGCGCGGGTCAACTGGGCGCTACTTGCTGTGCGCTACTTGCTGGTCTCGCCGGCCAGGCCCTTCACGCCTTCCACCAGCAGCACCACTCCCTGGTCCAGGCTCTTGCTCCAATTCGCTTTCGGCCGCGGGAATGCCACCGGTGCGTCCACCGTCCAGAGTGTGAAGTGAGTTTTTGCGTCCAGGATCCTCACCTCCAACTGCGCCTCGAGATCGGGAAGCGGCTCGGGCCAGAAGCGGATGTCGGACGCCTGTTTGCAGTTGGCGAGCTCGGTGACGAAACGCACCTCGAAGACCAGATCCGCCTCGGACGGGGCGCTGACGAGGTCAAACCTGTTCCAGCGCTTCATGGCCGCGTAGAACAGGTTGAAGGGGTCGCTGACGTCTCCAACCTGGCGGAGGACTTGGAGCGAGATGGGGTCCACGCCGCCGTTCGAGATGAAAACGTTCTTGGCCGCGAGTATCTGCGCAGGCACGGGAGCCGGCTGGCCTGCCAGCAGGGGGACCGAAGCCCAGAGAATCCCCAGAATCGCTCCGCCGAACCGACCCGCACCGCCGAATCTCAGAATGTTCATTCGTCTACCTCCTTTGTAGGGCGCACCAGCGGAGCAGTTTGTTACTGAGCTACACTAGGCAAAGAAAAAGCGAAGCGATGACCGATGAAGTGTCTTGAGCGGCTGTCCCCGAAGCAGATGGATGCGGTGATCAAAGAGGGATCTCGCCTGCTGGCCCTCGTTCGACCGGACGCAGGTGCGCGCAAAGTTCGGATAGGACTCGCATGAGCGACCTACAGGACCAACTCGCCGGGTTGCGGCGCAAGATCGCGCGCATCGATCGGAAGTATGCCGACGGCCCGCCCGCCGCCGCGGCGCCCACGGACGCGCGGCCGGCGCGGTACTTCATCGAGCAGTGGATGACGGGCGAGGTGATCGAGACGCCGTTCGGGCACCACTTCGAAACCGAGCGGCTGTACGACAACCACCGCCGCCACGGCAGCATGGACATCTCGAGCCTGCTCGACCTGCCGGAGGATCTGTTGGGCGCGCTCTCGGGTGGCGAGGCGCCTCCGTCGCCAGTGACGCGCTGGGCCTTCCTCGACACCGAGACCACGGGCCTGGCGGGCGGCTCGGGGACGTACGCGTTCCTGATCGGAGTGGGGCGCGTGACGGCCGAAGGCTTCCGCGTACGGCAGTTCTTCATGCGGGATTACGGCGAGGAGCCGAGCCTGCTGTGGGCGCTCTCGGAGCACCTGGCGAACTTCGACGTCCTGGTCACGTACAACGGCAAGACCTACGACCAGCCGCTGCTCGAAACGCGCTACCGCATGGCGCGAGCGCGGCCGCCCTTCGCGCGCCTGGCGCACCTGGACCTGCTGCACGGCGCGCGCCGCCTGTGGAAACTGCGCCTCGACAGCTGCCGCCTGGTGGACCTGGAAAACCGGATCCTGGGCGTCGAGCGCGAGGGCGACCTGCCGGGCGAAATGATTCCGTACGTCTACTTCGAGTACCTGCGCACGCAGCAGGCCTGGAAGGTGGTGCCCATCTTCCACCACAACGCAGTGGACCTTTTGACCACAGCGTGCCTGACCGGGATCGTGCCGTTCGCCTTCCGCGAGCCGGATGCGACGCGCTTCCTGCACGGCGCGGACCTGGTGGGCCTGGCGCGCTGGTTCGCGCACGCCGGGGAGCGCGAGCAGGCGGCCGGCCTGATGCGCCGCGCTATCGACCTGGGCCTGCCCGACAACCTGCTCTTCCGAACCATGTGGGACATGGCGGCGCTCGAGAAACGCCTGGGGCACGCGGACGCCGCGCTGGCGGTGCTGGCCGACCTGGCCGCCAGCCCGAACCCGTGCCGCCTGCAGGCGTTCGAGGCGCTGGCTAAACACTACGAGCACCGTGAACGCAATTACACGATGGCGCTCGAGATGGTCCGCGGCGCGCGCGGCCTTGCGGATTCCGAGCACCTGCGCAAGCGCGAGACGCGACTCGAGAAGCGGATGAGCGGGCGGGTCAAAGCGGGGCGATTGCCGTTGTCCGGAAGCGGGGCTTGAGATTCCGCCGCGGTTCCTCGGCGAGATTCCATTTTTGTTTCGGAATAGCGGATGTGATATTGTCTCTAGCGGCCACCTTGAAGGGAGGGCCCGGAAGATGACTAGGACATCGTTTGTCACAATTGTCTGGCTTTTCCTGGGAATGCCTCTGGTGGCGCAGCAGACGGCGCCACGGGCCGAGTCCGCTCCTCAAGCTGCCGTGCGCGCGGCGCTCACGCAACTGCTCGCTCCGCAGCGCATTTCTGTGCCGGAGAACCTGCCGATGAGCAGAACCCAGCCGGCCCAAGTGCTCCATGTCCAGATGGATCAGGCCGACGCGGCGAAGCCGTCGCCGCGGCTCGCCTTGCGGGCCCGCACCCGCGGCGCCGGAAGCCTGCCCCGGTTACGCTCGCTCGATCTGGCGCCGGACAAACTGCTGGTGGTCGCCGTCAGCGCTGACGGAATTCTGCGCGGGTGGACCGTCATCCAGGACCCGCGCTTCATTCGGGCTGAGTGGCCCGGTCCGGACGGTGTCTTTACCGGCCGATCGGTCCCCGTGCCGGGGGCCGAGTTCCACGTCGCCATTCCCGATGATCCCGCTGTGGCCGAGGTGCGCATCTTCCAGCCCCGCTGGAACGGCCGGAGCTTCGACCTCGAAGCTGTCGGAACGCTGGCTCTCGCTAGCGAGGAGGGAGCGGCCCGATGAACCGCCGGTCACGCAGCTCTCTGTTGGGCGCACTGCTCTCCCTGGTGGGAGCGACCGCGATGGCGCAGCCGGTCGTGCCAGTAACGGTCACCGGGGACCCGGCCAATCGCATCGACATCGTCATCGTCAGCGAAGGCTACACCGCCGCGCAGATGCCGCAGTTCGCCTCGGACGTGAACACCTACATCGCCTCAATGTTCGCCCAGGACCCGTACAGGGAATACCAGGCGTATTTCAACATTCGCCGCCTGGAAGTCGCCAGCGTCGCGTCCGGCGCTTCGCATAGCGGGAGTCCGGGGAATACGGCGTTCGGCGCCTATTACAACTGCCAGGGGATCGAACGGCTGATCTGCGTGAACGTGAACTGGGTGTTGACGGCAACCAGCGTCCTGCCCGCCAATCAAGCCGACATAATTCTGGTTCTGGTGAACGACACGGAGTACGGCGGAGGGGGCGGCCAAGTTGCGGTGGCGTCCTTGAACTCCTACGCGGTCGAGGTCATTCTGCACGAACTCGGCCACAGTTTCGCGCTGCTCGGCGACGAGTATGGCGGTCCTCCACCGCCCGCCTGCAACGACAGCGTCGAGCCGTCTTACCTCAACGTGACCAAACAGACGGACCGCGCTTCGATCAAGTGGAACCAGTGGATCGACCCTTCGACGCCCCTCCCAACGACTTACTCGATGGACGGCATTCCAGGCATTTACGCCGGCGCGGACTACTGCGACACCACGTTGTTCCGGCCCACTTACAATTCCAAGATGCGGAACCTGAATCAACCGTTCTGGCAGATCAATACCGAACAGCTGGTCCGCCGGTTCTACACCTACACTTCCCCTATCGATAGCGTCGCACCGCCGACCGCGTCGGCCGTTACGCTGGCCGCGGGCCAGTCGCAGACCTTCTCGGTTGTGACGCCACCCCCCGCCACCCACGCTCTCGACATCGAATGGTGGCTGGATGGCGCTCTCAAGTCCTCGGGCCCGCAGTTCTCGCTCGGCGCGAGCGCGCTCGCCGCGGGCAATCACACACTCCAGGTTAAAGTGGCGGACACTACCGCCATGGTGCGCTCCGATCCCAACCAGTTGCTGACCGAAGATGCGACCTGGACCGTCACGTCTACCGCGTCGCCCGCCCTTGCGGTGACTTCGACCCACGCGGGGAGTTTTGCGCAGGGCCAGAGCGGGGCGGCATACACCATTACGGTCTCGAACGGCGCGTCGGCTGCGGCCACCAACGGAACGGTGACCGTCACCGAGACTGTGCCCTCGGGGCTCGCCTTGGCCGGCATGAACGGCGCGGGCTGGTCGTGTTCCGGCAACACGTGCACTCGCGCCGACGTATTGAACGGCGGTAGCAGCTATCCGCCCATCGCCGTGACGGTGAACGTAGCCGGGAATGCGCCGTCGCAGGTGACGAATCAGGTCAGCGTGTCGGGCGGAGGTTCGGCCGAGGCCCAGGCCAGCGACGTGACCACCATCAACCGCGCGGGCGGGTTGGGGAGCGCCCTGCGCTTCGTCCCGGTGATTCCCTGCCGCGTGGCGGACACGCGAAACCCCGAGGGCGATTTCGGCGGACCGGGCATGCCCGGCGATTCGACGCGGTCGTTTGCGATCCCGCGGAGCGGCTGCGGCATTCCCGACACCGCGCAGGCCTATTCGCTGAATGTGACGGTGGTGCCCAAGGGACGGCTCTCCTTCCTCACGCTGTTCCCTGCCGGGCAGCAACGGCCCGTGGTCTCGACCTTGAACTCCTTCGGCGGAATCGTGGTGGCCAATGCGGCCATCGTGCCGGCGGGAGCGGGCGGGGCGGTGAGCGTTTACGTCACCGACGCCACCGACGTCATCCTGGACATCGACGGCTACTTCGATTCGTCGAGCGGGGCGGTTTCGTACTCGTTCTACCCCGCCGCTCCCTGCCGCATCGCGGACACGCGGAATCCCGCAGGCGTGTTTGGCGGCCCAACCATACCGGGCGCGCAGAGCCGTGACTTCCCCATTCCCTCGAGTTCGTGCAGCATCCCGGACACGGCCAAAGCCTACTCGCTGAACGTGACGGCGGTGCCCCACGGGTACCTGGGCTATCTGACGACCTGGCCGGCGGGCCAGGCGAAGCCGACGGTCTCGACCTTGAATTCCTGGACCGGAAAGGTGGTGGCGAATGCCGCCATCGTGCCGGCGGGCGCGGGGCCGATCTCGGTTTTCGTCTCGAACATGAGCGACGTGATCCTGGACGTGAACGGCTTCTTCGGCACACCCGGGGGCTCGGGCGAGCTGCTGTTCTATCCGGTGACGCCGTGCCGGGTTGCCGACACTCGCCGCGCCCAGGACGAATTCGGCGGGCCGGAGATGACGGCGGGCACCACGCGGTCGTTCACCGTGCCCGCGAGCGGCTGCCACATTCCCTCGAACGCGGCGGCTTACTCGCTCAATGTTACGGTGGTGCCCGACGGCGCGCTGTCTTACCTAACGGCCTGGCCGACCGGCTCGCCACGGCCGCAGGTGTCGACGCTGAACTCGTTCGACGGCGCGGTGGTGGCAAACGCGGCCGTCGTTCCGGCGGGGACCGGCGGCGCGATCAGCGTCTTCGTCACGAACCAGACGCACGTGATCCTGGATATCGACGGCTACTTCGCGCCGTGAGGGGTCACGGCCGAGGCGTCGGCGTCATCACGGGCCGCAAGCCAGCCGGTGAGTCCGCGCCAGGCAGGTCCGGCATCGGCGTGTACCCGCAGAAGCGAATGGGACGGACGATACAGCCAGTGCCCGGCTCCCTCTCAGGGCTGAGGGACTCCATCCCGAGCACGATCTCCAGCTTCGGTTTTCCGCCCGGCTTGCCGAGTTCGTCACGTAGCTTGACGCGTTTCCCATCCTGGTTCTTCTCCACGGTCAGATCATTCGGATTGCCGTACTTCCAATCCGCTGGGTTGGCGGGTGGCTTGAACTCGTCCGTGCTGAAGATCCGCCAATCCCCTTCCGGACCGGCGATTGCCAGGACCAACGCAAGGCAGTCGCGTGGCCCCTGGAAGTACGACACGCGGATGCTATGAGGGCCGCCGGCCAGTTTGACCGCGGACTTACGAATATCGGGCGGGTGCTGGCAGTCGTTGTCTATAACCGGCTTGTCGTCGATGTAGAGTCTCGATCCGTCATCCGACAGAAGGGCGAAGGTATAGCGGCCCGGTGTTTCGATCCAAAACCGGCCGTTGAAATCGAGGGCGAACCACTCGAAGCGCGTTGTAATTCCCGGGAACCCATCGCGCCAGTGGCGCGGCGGCACATTCAGCCTGGAAGTCCAGATGGTCCCGACCGGTTCTAGCTTTTTGAAATTCGGCAGGACCACCGTGCTGTCGCGGATGAAGTAGATGTCTCCACGCAGACCGCCCGGAACCACAACCGTCGTGCCGAACGAGGCGATCTCGGGAGACTCTGCCTTCAGCGTCGCTGGTTCCTGGGCCGCGCCCGCGCCCGTCACGGCCGCCAGCAAGGCAATCCCGATGAGCTTCACTTCCGGAACAGTATATCACCGGCCTCGGAGCGGCACACCGCTTTTACGGGACTTGATACGCCGGCCGCATTCGGCCAGGTCCTTGCACGTGCAGGGGCGCTGGAGCAGTTCCTTGGTGGCCCTGATCTTGCGCTCCAATTCCTCCAACTCGGCGATCTTGCGGCGCGCCAGCGTGTGCCACCGTTCGGATGGCGGGGTGCCTTCGCGGAATCCGTGAAAGAGCTGGCGCGTCTCCGCCAGACTGAAGCCGCAAGCCTTGGCGCGCTCCAGCACGGCGAGTCGCTCGAGGACTGAACGTCGTACAGCCTTCGGCCGCCCGCGCGCGCAGAGCGCGGCAGCACGCCTACTTGCTCGTAATAGCGGATCGCCGAAGCGGCAAATCCTGATTCCTTCGCCACCTGCCCGATGGTCATCACTACGATATTACTTGACCTCAAGTTGACTTTACGTCGGATGATCTTGCTATGAACACCAGGACGTTTCTCTTACCTGCGGTTCTTGCG
>CAZBQQ010000176.1:0-11293 GCA_964493965.1 uncultured Solibacteraceae bacterium | reverse complement strand
CGACCCCCACTAGCTTCCGCCACGTCGCGTTCGCGGGAACCATCGTTCACCCCCCTGTACACGCGTGCCGTCGATCCCCCCTAGTGCGTACCGGTACTTGTGACCTATAGCCCCCGCAGATGTTGGCAGGCTATACTCTTTTTTGTCGCTGTAGCTGCATCCCGAGAGCCGGGAATCGCGAAGAGGAGAAACGAAGTGCGTAATCTATGGCTGGTTATGGCGTTGGCTTGCTTGGCATTGTCCGCGCAAGCGTCCACTGTCTTCAGTGACGGGTTCAACTTCACGCCCCCCGCTGCGGCTCCCTTCGTGACCGTGAATGCCGGCGGGACAATCGGTCCCTGGACTGTCGGCGCCGGCGGCGTCGACTGGATAACCGGCTATTGGCAGCCGGCCGAGGGCAACGGCAGCGTCGATCTGTCCGGGCTTGCCAACGGCTCGGTCAGCACGACCCTGAGCACCGTTGCTGGCCAGGCCTACACAGTCAAGTTCTATATGGCGGGCAATCCCGACGGAGCCCCGGCGATCAAGACGCTCGATCTGCAGGCCGGCAACCTCGACGAACTCTTCACCTTCGACGACGCCGGCAACACTCTGGGTTCCATGGGATGGATCCTGAAGACGGCTTCGTTCACCGCTACCGGCAGCCAGACCACTCTCACATTCTCGTCTGAGGCTGGGACCCCGTACGGCCCGGCGCTCGACGGAGTGACTGTAACGACCGTGCCCGAACCTGCAACCTATGCGTTCGCCCTGCTTGGCTTGGCCGGCATCGGTCTCATCCGGCGCCGCCGGTAGTCTGGCGGCTAACATAATAGTGCCAGGGTGCCGAGCCCATGAGTGACCAGTCCGGCCAAAAGCGCTTCCCGTGTCCCGGCTGCTCCGCCGAGATGCAGTTCGATCCCGCCTCCGGCCAGCTCAAGTGCCCCTTCTGCGGCCAGACCGCGCCCGCCCCGTCGGCTGATGCCCCAATCCCCCCGCACCCGCTCGACGCAGCCCTCGCCGCGGCGCCCCAAGCGGCGCTAAGCAGCCAGGCGCTCCAGGTTACCTGTCAGGGATGCGGCAGCGCGGTGGTCTTCGAGCCGCCCGAGGTCGCCGGCACCTGCCCCTTCTGCGGAAGCCCCATCGTCGCCCAACCGCAGGCCGCCGATCCTCTCATCGCGCCGGATGCAGTGCTGGTCTTCAAGCTTCCTAAGGCAGAGGCCCAGCAGTCCGTGAGCAAATGGCTCGCCAGCCGCTGGTTCGCGCCCAACGCCCTGAAAGACATGGCGCACCCGGATCGCGGCATCAGCGGCGTCTATCTGCCTTTCTGGTCCTACTCCACCGACACGCACAGCGCCTACCGGGGCGAGCGCGGCGAGCATTATTACGTCACCGAGGAATACGACGAGCAAGATAGCCAGGGCAACACCGTGCACCGCACTCGCCAGGTCCAACACACCAACTGGTACCCGGTTTCCGGAGAGGTCGCCCGCCGCTTCGAGGACGAACTGATCAGCGGCACCCACGCCGTCGCCGAGTCGCATCTGAACGCCCTGGAGCCTTGGGACCTGGCCGCGCTCCGCCCCTACGATCCCGCCTATCTCGCCGGATTCAAGGCGCAACGCTACCAGCTCGACCTCGCCGGCGGATTCGATGAAGCCAAGCAGGTGATGGCCCAACGCATCGAACAAGATGTCGCCTCCGACATCGGTGGCGATGAGCAGCGCGTCGAAGACGTAAGGACCGAATACGCGAACTCCACCTTCCGCCACCTGCTCCTTCCGGTCTGGGTCGGAGCATACCGCTTCGGCGACAAGGTCTATCAACTGGCCGTGAACGCCCGCACCGGCGCAGTCCACGGCGACCGCCCGTACAGCACCGCAAAGATCGCCGTGCTGGTGCTGTTGATCCTCGTGGTGGTGCTGCTGGCGGCTCTGGTGCTGGGCCGGCACTGATCTCGCAAATACCTGCTGGAGAGGCCTGCACATGGACAAAGTAACCATCGAGATCGACGCGAAGTGGGTGAAGATCGTTCGTTCTCCGCTGTATTGGATCGTGGCTGCTTTGCAGGGCGTGTCGATCACCTTCGCTCCGCTGTTCCTCTACTGGAGTGGCAAGGGGATGTTTCCTCACGGAGCTGAACGGCTTGTCGTGCCGTCGTGCTTTGCGATCATTCTCCTGGTCGGCTTCTTCTATATGCTGCTGGGCAGTGCGGTCATTGGCGAATTGAGGAAGAAGAACCTCCCGGGCTGATCCCCCTACCGCCCCAGCCACACCAGCGGAGCAAGCCCCGCCACCGCCAGCGCCGCCAGAAGAATCAGGCTCAGCACGCCCGTCTTCCGGTCGCTCAGCGAAAACGCGTAAATCCCCTTGACCAGGTTATTGCTCGACGCCGCAATCAGAATCGCCGACGCCGCCACCCCCAGCGTCGTGCTGTCCCCCGCCGCCTGCGTCATGCCCATGATGAAAGGATCCACGTCCGTTACGCCCATCAGCGCCGCCAGCGAGAACACTCCAGCTTTCCCCAGGTACGTCACCACCAGGTGCGTGGCAACCAGCATGCCGACGAAAAGCGCCGCGAAGCCCAGCGCCGCGCGCAGTTCCAGCGGGTTCTTCGGCTCGTACTTTCGCTCCACGTCTCCCGCCGTGGCATCGGGAATCCTGCTCCACAACCATCCGCCCGCGATGCTAACCCCCGCCAGCACCAGGAACGGCACGCCCAAAATCATAATCAGGCTGCGATTGAAAATGGTCACCAGGCCCGCCAGCCGCAGGTACATCATCCCCGAGGCCACCAGCGTGACTCCCGAAAACAGGTGCGGCCGGCACTCCAACTTGGCCCGCTTGGCCAACACCACCGTAGTCACCGTGGATGAATACGCGCCTCCCAGCAAGGCCGCCAGCATCACACCGCCCTGCCCCTTGGTGACCTTCTGGATCACGTAGCTGCCGTACGATACCGCGCTCACCGCCACCACCACCAGCCACGCCTTATAAGGATTGATCGCAAACGGCCCGAACTCGCGGTTCGGAAGCACCGGCAGAATCACCGCCGAAAGCAGCAGGAACTTCGTGAACGTGAGGATCTCGTCGGGCGCGATGCGCTTGGTCAGCCCTTCCAGCGCGCCCTTCAGCTCCAGCAGCATCATGCTCGCCACGGTGAGAGTGGTGGCGATCCAGAACTCGTCGCGATACACCAGCGCGGCCGCCACGTAAGTGGTCAGCGCCGACATCTCCGACGTGACGCCCGCCGTCCCGCCCACCTGCAGCTTGTTGCGGTACGACAGCATCAGGAAGCCCGCCACCACCGCCAAGCCCAGCACCACCGGCAGAACCGCTCCCCCCGCCAGTAAGGAGATGCCATAGGCGATAAGCCCAATGAGCGGATACGTGCGCACACCGCCGAACGAGAACTGCCCCCCGCGCCGCTCCTCCCGTTCGAGGCCGGTGAGGAAGGCGAGAAACAGCACGAGCGCGATCTTCACGCCTTCCGGCGGCAACAGCCGATAGAGATCGGTCAACAATTCAGTACAAGCATATCCGAACAGCGAGTGGGGCAGGACTCCAGTCCTGGGGCTCGCGTCCATGCCGGCCTCCATCGTGTGCCGCTGAAGAGCCTGCCTGCACAAGGTCATTGCTCTTCTCCGACCCCTGGTGTACTCTTCAGCCAGGGGGCGAAAGATGCCGAGTTTCCTCGTTGAAGTCGCGTACACTTCCGAAGCCTGGTCCGTCCTGGTGAACAACCCCCAGGACCGTATGCAGGTGGTCAAGGGCACCATCAAGAGGTTGGGCGGCAAGCTCCAACGCTCGTGGCTGTCCTTTGGCGACTACGACGTCGTGGTCGTCGTGGACCTGCCAGACAACGTCAGCGCAGCTGCCTTAGCGATGGCGGTCTCCGCGGGCGGTTCCTGCAAGACGGTCAAAACCACCCCGTTGCTAACCCCCGAGGAAGGCCTGGAGGCCTTGAAGAAAGCCGCCGCCAGCGGCTACCGGCCCGTCGCTCCGAATCCGACCGCCAGTTAGCGTGGACGCGCGCTTCAGCGTGCCGAGGCGAGCTTCAACTCGCCGGCATTGAAAAACCGGATCGCCCCCATAAATTAAATCGGCTTCCCTTCCGCGCCGTCCTGCGCCACCATGAAGGTGCACCCTTATGCACTTCTCGTCCTACGACCCGCAAGGCTTCTATGACGAGATGTTCGACTGCGCCGGCAAGCCCCGTCCCCACGCCCGCCTGCTGGTTGAAACCGTCGAGGCCCTCTCCGACGGCCACCTGCTGCGCTACAAGCACGCCGCCGAACGCCTGCTTTTGCAGATGGGAATCACGTTCAACGTCTACGGCGATTCCGCCGGCACCGAGCGTATCTTCCCCTTCGACCTGATCCCGCGCATCGTGCCCGCCAACGAGTGGGACCACATCGAGCGCGGACTCAAACAGCGCGTCCATGCCCTCAACGCCTTCATCGACGACATCTATCACGACCAGAAAATCCTCCGCGACAACGTCATTCCGCGCGACGTCGTGCTCTCCGCCGTCTCTTACCGGAAGCAGTGCCACGGTCTGAATCCGCCTTGGCGCGTCTGGTGCCACGTCACCGGAACGGACCTCGTCCGCGATCGCGACGGCGTCTACTACGTCCTCGAGGACAACCTCCGCGTCCCCTCCGGCGTCTCCTACGTGCTGGAGAATCGCGAGGTGCTGAAGACCATCTTCCCGGCAGTCTTCGAAGGCCTTTCGGTGCGACCGGTCAACGACTACCCCAGCCACCTGCTCGAAATGCTCGAGTCCATCGCGCCCGGCGCCCCCGCGCACCCCAGCGTCGTGCTGCTCACCCCCGGCATTTACAACTCCGCCTACTTCGAGCACAGCTTCCTGGCGCAGCAGATGGGTATCCAACTGGTGGAAGGTCGCGATCTCGTCGTGGACGGCGGCCGCGTCTTCATGCGCACCACCAAAGGCCTGGAGCGCGTGGATGTGATCTACCGCCGCATCGACGACGATTTCCTGGACCCCGATGCCTTCCGCGAAGACTCCGTGCTCGGCGTCCCCGGCCTGATGGCGGCCTACAGGGACGGACGCGTGGCCCTCGCCAACGCGCCTGGAAACGGCGTGGCCGACGACAAGGTGATCTACGCCTACGTCCCCGAGATCATACGATACTACGAGGGCGCCGACGCGATCCTGCCAAACGTCCCCACGTACCTCTGCTGGCGGGATTCTGACCGCGCCTACGTGCTCGAACACCTGGCCGAGCTGGTGGTGAAATCGGCCAACGAGTCCGGCGGCTACGGCATGCTCGTCGGTCCGCATTCCACCACGCAACAGCAGCAGGAGTTCGCGGCCAAGATCCAGGCCAACCCCCGCAACTATATCGCCCAGCCGACGCTGGCACTTTCGCGCGTGCCCACCATCGTGGGCGATCATTTCGAAGGTCGGCACGTCGATCTGCGCCCCTACATTCTCTGCGGCAAGGACATCTGGGTGCTCCCCGGTGGTCTGACCCGCGTGGCCATGACCAAAGGATCGCTGGTGGTAAATTCATCTCAGGGAGGCGGCAGCAAGGACACCTGGGTGCAAGCCGCGGCGCCCGACGTCCAGGAGGGCCAGCAGCAACAATGATGAACGCGCGACCCAAGCCCCTGCTCAGCCGCGTGGCCGACTCCGTCTATTGGATGGGGCGCTACACCGAGCGCGCCGAAAACGTGGCCCGCTTCATCGGCGTGAATCAGAACCTGATGCTCGACTCGCCGCGCTGGGGTGGCGATCAGTGGCAGCCCATCGTCGACACCACCGGCGATCGCGCCGCCTTCCTCAAGCGCTACGGCACCGCCACCAAGGAAAACGTCGTCCGCTTCCTGGCCTTCGACAGCGAGAATCCCAATTCCATCTGCTCCTGCATCCTGGCCGCCCGCGAGAACGCGCGCTCCGTCCGCGACACCATCTCCAGCGAAATGTGGGAACAGATCAACAAGCTCTATCTCCTCATCACGGAGGAGAGCCGCAAGCCCCTGCCCGAAGGCCTCACGGAATTCTGCCACAACGTCCGCATGGCCTGCCACCTGTTTCAGGGCATCACCCACGCGACCATGTCGCACAACGAAGCCTGGCACTTCATCCGCCTGGGCGGCATGCTCGAGCGCGCCGACAAGACTACCCGCATGCTCGACGTGAAGTACTTCATCCTGCTTCCCTCGGTGACCGACGTCGGAACGCCCTACGACGACATCCAGTGGGCCGCGGTCCTCAAATCGGTCAGCGGTTTCGAAATGTACCGCAAGCGCTTCGGCCGCATTTCCCCCGACCGCATCGTCGAGTTCCTGCTTCTCGATGGCGAGTTCCCCCGCGCCGTGCGCTACTGCATCGGCCTCGCGGATCTCTCGCTCCACTCCATCACCGGGACGCGTCCGGGCGCCTTCTCGTGCGCCTCCGAGCAGCGCATCGGAATGTTGCGCTCCGAGCTGGACTATGCTCAGGCCGAGTCCATCCTGAAGGCAGGCCTGCACGAGTTCTTCGACGCCCTCGAGACCAAAATGAATACAATTGATGAGTGCATCCTCGGCGACTTCTTCGCCCAGAGGCCCCAGTCCGCCAACGCCGCCGCATGACACCCTGACGCCATGACTTTCTGCCTCGGAATTACCGTCGATCAAGGCCTCGTAGCCATCGCCGACGCCCGCGTGGTGGCCGGCAATGAGACGCTGGTCGCCAAGAAGACCGCCAGCTACCAGGGCCCGGGATTCGCGTTCTTCGTGATGAACTCCGGCCTCCGCTCTCTGCGCGACAAGATCCTACTCTATTTCGAGGAAGCCTTTGCGCGCGAGTCCACGGGCCGCGACCGGCTCTACAGAGTCGTCAACCTCTACGCCCAGCAGGTTCGCCGCGTAGCCGAGGAAGACGGAGCCGCGCTCGAACGCGCCGAGCTCAAATTCAACGCCCATTCGCTGATCGGGGGCCAGATGGCCGGCGACTCGGCTCACCGGCTGTTTCTGGTTTACCCCGAAGGCAACTGGGTCGAAGTGGGGCCCGACACGCCTTACCAGATCATCGGCGCATCGGGTTTCGGCAAGCCCATCCTGGAGCGCTCGCTCACGCAAGCCGACTCCATGCAGTACGCCTTTAAGGTAGGTCTGCTGGCCTTCGACGCCACGCGCCTCTGTGCGGCCGACGTCGGTTTCCCCATGGACGTGATCCTCTACTCGAAGGGAAGCTTCACGCTTGTGGAGCAGCGCTACGACCGCGACGACTTGCGCGAAATCTCCGCCTGGTGGCAGGAGCGTATGCGGCGCGCCGTTCACGAGCTGCCGTCCGAGTGGATCGATAGAGCCTTCTCCAAGCTCACGCGCGCCGAACTTCCGGCATGAAGATAGCGGTCACCCACTCGACGCACTACCGGTATCAGGGCCCCGTCTATCCTGAGCCCCACACTTTTCGTTTGCGGCCGCGCGAGGATGGCGGGCAGCACGTGCTTCAATACGCGCTCGAGATTACGCCCGAACCCGCCGGTCGAACCGAGTGCCTCGATCAGGACGGCAACGTCGTGGTCGAAACCTGGTTCAGGAATCCCCTGTTGGAACTGGCCGTGAAGAGTTCGTTCCGGGTCGAGACTCGCCGCGAGAACCCCTTCGACTACGTGCCCACCGTCCCGCCCGCGGCTTATCCCGAACCGCTGCGCTCGGCCTTGGCACCGTATCTGGAAGCCGCAAGCCTGAGCGGACCGGTAGCCGAGTTTGTCCGTTCCATCGCGGAGGCGGACGGCGACACGCTCCCCTTTCTGACCGCCCTGAACCGGCGCCTGTTCGATTCCTTCCGCCACGTGGTCCGCGATGATGGCCCGCCGAATCCGCCCGAGGTCACCCTGCGCGAACAGGAAGGAAGCTGCCGCGACCTCGCCATGCTCTTCTGCGCGGCCTGTCGGACCCTGGGCATCGCGGCCCGTTTCGTCAGCGGATACGAAAGCGGAGCCGTCTTCGACGCCCAGCCCCAGATGCACGCCTGGGCGGAAGTGTACCTGAGAGGAGGCGGCTGGCGCGGCTACGATCCGTCGCAGGGACTAGCGGTCTCCACCGGTCACGTGGCCGTCGCCGCGGCCGCCGATCCGCGCCTCGCGGCCCCCGTCTCTGGAACCTACCGCGGCGCCGCGGCTTCTGAGATAACCTTCTCCATCTCGATGCAAGCGGAGTGAACCAGCCCGAGCCCTGATTGCCGGCTCGTGGACTTCCCCGTGGCGCAGGCTTCAGCCTGCCGCGTCGGCTCTCCAGCCGGCGCATGGAGCTTCTGGGGTTGCGACCAGGCCCCAATGCCCCACCCGACCCCTCATTGAAGGCCGTCCCGTTCCTGGTATTCTGGGAGATCCCGTAACCCAACGGCAAGGAGAGAATCGTGGAAAAATACGCGCGCTTTATCGGACTCGACATCAGCACCACGGCGGTCACCGCCGGCGTCAGAGACACCAACGGCGAAGAGGACCTGGTCGCCGTCCCCATCCGCGGCTCGGTTTCATGGAAAGGACAGCCCGCCATCGAGGCGGACACCCTGGCCCCCATGCTCGCCGAAGCTCTCGAACAGCTCCAGCAGAAAGGCTGGCGATTTTCCAAGCCCGGAGATCTTTGCGCCTCCGTCCGGCAACACGACATGGTTCTGCTCGGCGCCGATGGCGAGGTTCTGATTCCGTTCATCACCTGGCAATGCCACGCCGCCACCAAGGAAGTCGAGGAACTCCGAAAGCTCGGCGCGGAGGACACCGTCGGCCGCATCGAGCCGCGATTCATCCTGTCGAAACTGAGATGGGCTCTTAACCAGGAACCCGCGCTCGCCGCGAAGGTCCAGCGTGTGATGACCACCGGCGACTACATGGCCCGCCAGCTCACCGGCGTCGAGCGCCTGAGCTGCTCCGATGCCATCAGCAACGGGCTGCTCGACCAGAAGACCAAGGAACTGGCCACCTCCGCGATGGAACTCGCGAAACTCAGCCCCGCCTGGTTTCCGAAGCCGATTCCGACCGGCGAGCCGGTGGGCACAGTGGCCGCGTCCAAGGCGCCAGGAGCCTGGCACGCCGTCGCGGAGACCCTCGAAGGTTGGACCATCAAAGCCGGACTCGGCGACAATCACGCCGGCGGCGTGGGATCCGGCCTCGCCGACCGCGAAACCGTCGTCATCTCCCTGGGCAGCAGCGGCACCGTGATTCGCCGTTGCCGTCCCGACGCGAAGCTCAGGGGGAATGCCGCCCGCTTCGAGTACTTCGAAGATAGCCTGCTCCTCGAAATGCTCGCGGATTGCGCCGTCTGGTACGACCGCTTCGTGCGCACCTACAACACCGGCAACCTGACTTACGGACAGCTCAACGACCTGGCGCTTCAAACGCCCCCGGCCCCCCAATTCATCGGCCAGACGCACACCGGCGAGGGCTGGAAGGAAGTCTATCCCGCCAATTGGGAGAGCCTCCCGCTCGCTGTCAAAGTGCAGTCCACTCAGGCTTCCATCGCCGTGCACATGCTGCGGCTGGTCAAGGACCTGCTTGGCGAAGTCGCCGACACCGGCATCCCGCCCATCCAGCGCTTCGTGATTACCGGCGGTCTCTCGCGCTCGGCGTTCATCCAGTCGGTTCTCGAGACCGGTCTCAGCGGCCTGGTCCCCAATTGCCGCGTGCAGGTCAGCAGCCGCCAGGGTCCCCTCGCCAACAAGGGCGCAGTGCTGGGCGCTCTGTTCACGGCCATGGTCGGCACCCAGGGCTACCCCGATCTGTCTAGCGTGGTCAACCAGCTTTGCACGCTGCAAGATGTGAAGAAGTCCACCGGCGGCCAGGCCGTCCAGGACTTCGTCGGCAAGAACCTCTAGCGCATCGAGGCGCGCGCTTGCGTCTGCAGGCGCGCGCCATAACCCCGTCGAGCCCCCTTTCCTTTCCACACTGTCCGGTGCTATTATCCTTTGTGGCATAACGGCTAACCAGTCATGCCCAAAAAACACGTGTTGCTGATAGCGACACTGGTTGCGCTGGTGGTAGCGTTGCGCGGCCAGAACACTCCCGAGGCGCCGCCGCGGGAGTTCACCAATTCCACCGGTCTCAAGTTTGTCCGCATCGATCCCGGCTCGTTCAAGATGGGAGCGGTGGGCATTTACGGGCCGGTCCACGACGTTACCCTTACCAGGGGATTCTATCTGCAGACTACCGAAGTCACCCAGGCCCAGTGGCAGGCCGTGATGGGGACCAACCCCAGTGAGTTCAAGAGTCCCGATCGCCCGGTGGAACAGGTTTCCTGGTCCGACGTGCAGGAGTTCCTGCGCCGGCTGAATGCTCGCGAGAAGGACACGCGCTACCGCCTGCCGACGGAAGCGGAAAGAGAGTATGCCTGCCGTGCGGGAGGGCAGGATCCGGACGAGGCGCCCAACCTGGATGACTTCGCCTGGTGGGGTCCCAACTCCGCGGACGCGACTCATCCGGTCGGCCTGAAGAAGCCCAATGCCTGGGGGTTGTACGACATGCGCGGGAACGTCTGGGACTGGGTTCAGGACTGGTATGCCCGCCCCTACTCCGCCGAACCCCAGGTCGATCCCACGGGACCGCCGTCCGGCGAGAACCGCGTTGTGCGGGGCGGGTCGTGGGTCCAGACCGATGCCGCTGCCCTTCGCTGCGCCTGCCGCCGCAGCTACGCGCCGGACTACGCCAGCAACGACACCGGCTTCCGCTGCGCCCGGACTTTTTAGCGAAGCCTTAGTTCGCGTCCACCTTCACCACGAAGTAAGTGAACTTACCACCCGGCTCGATCAGTAACTGGTGCGGCGTCTTCGCTGCGATGTGGATGACATCGCCGGCGCCGAGTTTCACCCGCTCGCCGCCCTCGATCGACGTCCCGCGGATCTCTCCCGGCGAACTCGTCCTGGCGCCTACGATCTCGCCGCCCACCACCAGGGTGGCCGCGCCGCTCTGGACCACGAAAATGTCCGCCTGCCCCTCGTGCAGCTCGACCTCGCCGTCGCCTTCCCGATGGGCGATCATGAAAAAGTGATTGCCGAAAGTCTCGAGCCGCTGAGAGGCGCTCTTCGTCTTCGGGTCCAGCTTCGCCGCAAGTTTCTCCCCGTAGTCCTGTAGACTGGCCTTGCTCCAATGTGCGAATCCCGCCGGCGCGCCCGCCGCGAGCATACCAGCCAGCATGGGCCCAAACATGAGGAACATCGTCATATCGCCTCCTTGAGATACCGCGATTATACATCTCGCGACCCTCAGCACCGGGGCGACCGCGGCCGTGAGGGAGCGGACCCCCAGTCCGTTACCGAGCCGCGACCGCCAGGGAGCGGACCACGCCTCAGCACCGAACCGCG
>CAZBQQ010000175.1:2998-11378 GCA_964493965.1 uncultured Solibacteraceae bacterium | reverse complement strand
TTGAAGTTCTGGCGCGTCTTCGATGTCGGCCACCACACCTCGATGTTCTCGATGCGGGCGGATCGTCCGAGGCCGATGTGCTGCTCTAAGGGCGACGCGCCAAAGGACCCGCCGCTTCCCACGGTTCGAACGATCTTCCGGAGCCCGCGATCTGCGTCATTTACCGTGACGGTGATGCGGGCGCCAATCGCCGCGCGGTTCGTTTTTGCGCCCACCAGCTTCAGAGTGATCCACGTGTTCCCGTGTCCACCCGGGTTCCGGAACAGGCGTGAAGGATACTGGTCGCCGAGTTCCGCGCCGCCCAGGTTGGCGAAAATATCCTGTTCGCCGTCGTTCCTGAAGTCGGCGAATGCAATCCCGTGCCCTTTGGCCAGTGCGCCGGTGCCGGACGAGGTCGAGATGTCCTCGAAGTGTCTGCCATCTTTGTTGCGCAGCAATACGCTCGGCAGGAGTGCGGAGAAAGCGGGGCTCCCCGTACCCATATAGATGTCCAGAAACCCGTCGTTATCCACGTCGCCGAAGTTGCATCCCATCGGCATGAAGATACGGTCGAGACCCACCTCAGCGGTAACGTCGCGGAACGTTCCGTTGCCTAAGTTCTTATACAGCTTCTGCGTTTCGCCCTTGAGCGGAAGCCCGAGATAACTGCGTACCGACTCTTCGACAGAGGCAAAGTAAGTTGTGATAAAGAGATCCGGCCAGCCGTCATTGTCATAATCGAAAAAGAGAGCGACAAAACTGAACCGGGGAGAGTGTATACCGGCCGCGGCTGTAACATCAGTGAAGGTCCGATCGCCGTTGTTGTGGTAGAGAAAGCCCTGCCCATTCTGGTTCGCAACGTAGAGGTCCGGATAACCGTCGTTGTCATAGTCGGCCGCCACGACGCCTTTGCTGAAGGCAATGCGGTCCACGCCAGCCTCTTTGGAGATGTCGATAAACGTCCCATCGCCCTTGTTCAGAAACAGTTGAGCCGGGCCGTTTTCATTGGCAACGAAGAGGTCCAGGTTGCCGTCGTTATCGATATCGGTCCACACCGCCGCCTGCGAGGCCAGTTGTGGTTCGAGCAGTCCGCTCTCGGCCGTCACATCGGTGAACGTCCCATCGCAGTTGTTGCGCAGCAAAGATCGGCGGCGCGGGAATTCCCAGCCACCTCTAAGGACGAGGATGTCAATGCAGCCATCGTTGTTGTAATCAGTCTGGATGATATTCAAGCCGCCTGTCTGGTTCGACAGGCCCGCCTGCGCGGTCCGGTCAGTGAATGTCCCGTCGCCGTTGTTGTGGAAGAACCGGAGGGGCTCGCAGTCGTCAATCTGAGACACAACGATATCCAAGAGACCGTCATTGTCGAAATCGTCTACGATCACGCCGCCGGCCTCACCGACAATCGACACGCCCGCCCTCTGACCGACGTCGCGAAACTTTCCAATGTCGTCCTTCGAGGTAAACACTGACGGCGGTATCAGGTATGGCGCCGGAACGGCGGCGGGATAAGTTCCGGCGGCCATATAAGCCACGTTCAGCAACCATCTCAGTTCCAGGTTGGATGGATCGGCTCGCAAGCCCCGGGTGAAGTACGCGATGGCGTTTTGCACGTCGCCCGATCGAGGATGCAACGCGCCAGGATGTGTCGGGATGAGCCATCCTTCGTTATCGGCGTCCGGGCTGGGACGGCCCTCGGTCTCCACCCGGCGCATGTACGCAACTCCCACCGCCTCCTCCATGCCCGGGGGCACGTCGCCAGGTGCGGCAACGGCATGACTATAGGACTTCTCCCACTGGTCGATAGCCTTGTCGATCCGCCCCTGGGATGCGTTGAACAGCGCGGCCGTGTACAGCATGTTAGCGAGTTGAGGATGGTCTCTGGGTGCCTCGCTGCTTTCGAGAAGTCTCTCCAGCGAGGCAACGGCGTCATTAGGGGCCTGCCGGCGCGCCAGGCACACTTCCTGAAGATCCTGGCCGAACCTCGGGATCTCTCCACGCTTCTTCAGCACCGCTCCCAGGAACGCGCCATAGCCCGAGGTGTCCAACGTAGGCCGCCAATCGGCGCCACTGCCGCTCGCGTTCATTCCGGTTGCCTGCGGGCCGGGCTTCGACTGGGGCACTGTGGACGCGTTTGGTTGCCCTCTGAGGATCTTGAGTATCGCGTAACCGGAAGGGATCTTCACGACCTCCGAAAACTGCCCGGGCCGCAAGTCGCGCACGGCGTCTCGGAGCTCCGGCCGCAGAGTCTCGGGGTCCACCATTCCGAAATAGCCGCCCTTGCTGGCGCTGGCGTCGATCGAATGCTCACTGGCAAGCAGCGCGAAATCGGCGCCGGCCCGCAACTTGGAGTGAATTCCCCGCGCGTCGTCGCGTGAAGTCACGACGATGACTTCCATTCCGACCTGTCGGGGAGTCTCGCCGCGTCCAACGAGAGGGCCCAGGACGATTCCCGCCAAGAGCAGGGCGAGGAACGCTCGCATGAGTCGCGACCATCCATTCACCCGATGGAACCGGCGCACGCCAAGCGTGTCTGCTGTGAAGTTATCCGAAGCCAACGCCACCTCCCACAACCGCACTGGATCAAGCGCACGTCGGATGCGACCCGGCAGTTGTCGCTGCTTCATCGCGCCCCGAACTTCCGGAACCTGAGCGACGTGCTAAGAGCTTATGGTACGGCGGAAAGTTACTTACAAACAATAACTACTCGGCATTAGTCTCAGCCGTGTATTGACAGTATCATCGTGCTCACGTACACTCACTCACGTGAGTAAGACGCGCGGCCGATTCGGTGCACTGCCTCGCTCTCGCTTTGTATCGACAATCGCCTGACTGCGCCGCCGCGCTAACCGAACGGTTCGTCTTCCTTCTTCTTCGCGGCGATCGACTGTTGCAAACGGAGGGCTCATGTGTATTCAGCCGTTGCTTCTTGTATTGGCGACGAGCGTTGTCGCGGGGGCGACGAGCCCTGGGCAGCTAAGCCGGCTTGTGGAGGAAGGTCTCCGCCATAACCCCGAAGTGCTGGCCGCACAGAAGCGTCTGGAAGCCGCGCGCGCAGAGCCGGCCCAGCCGCACGCGCCGCCAGCCGAGGCCAACGCGGATGCCGCGCGCCTTCGGGCAGCCCAGTCGAAAGCTGTTTCACGCGTTAAGCAGGCTTACTATCGCTTGCACCAGGCTTATGTGAACGAGGAGGTGCTCGAGGGCGACCGGGAGTTGCTGCGCAATCTGCTCAGCGTCACACAAGAAAACTACTCGGTCGGAAAGGCTCTGCAACAGGATATCTTCAAAGCCCAGGTCCAGGTCTCCTTGATGAACCTGCGCCTGATCGAGGCGGAGCGCGATCTGCGGACCTGCGAGACGGAAATCAACGCGCTGGTCGGGCGCCCTGCCGATTCTCCAGCGGAACGGCCGCCGGACACAAAGCCGGCGCCAATCGGCGTCTCATTGGAAGAGCTGGAGGCAAAGGCCACACAGGCCGCGCATGTGGAAGACGGCCGTGCCACCCCTTATCGGATTCGAGACGACTACTTGATAGCCGAGAGCGCTGCCAAACTGATGGAGATCTACAGCACCACCATCCTGCCGCAGAGCCGCGTTGCAGCCCACTCCGCGCTGGTGTCCTACGAGAACGGGGGCGCCGACTTCTTGAGTGTGTTGACGAACTATGTGACTTTCTTCACCGCGGAAAGCAGTTACCACGAGCAGGTTGAGCAGTTGTTTCTGGCGCTCGCGCGGCTGGAGGAACTTACCGGAGTGGAGCTAATCCATTGAGAGGGCGTTTTATGCGGAAAGTCATTTGGATTGGTTTTGCGGTCGCGGTCTACTTGTGCGGAGGTTATGCCTGGACGCACGTGCACGCTGCCACCACGCCCACGGAACGCAAGGTCCTGTACTGGGTGGACCCTATGCACCCCTCCTACAAGTCGAACAAGCCCGGAATCGCACCCGACTGTGGGATGAAGCTCGAGCCGGTCTACGAGGAGAGGCGGAAGGAAACGGGTAGCCAAGGGAGCGGTCTGGTTCACGTCAGCAGCGAGATGGAGCAGGCCATCGGATTGCAGTACGGAACGGCATCCTACACCACCGAGAGGGAGACGATCCGCGCCCCGGGACGGATCGTGCCGGATGAGACGCGCATCGCGCGCGTGTATCCCCACATGGAGGGATGGATCTCGAAGACCTTCGTCGATTTCAACGGGCAGATGGTGAAGAAGGGTGACCTGTTGCTGACGATCAACAGCCCGGAGGTGGTGGCCGCGGAGCAGGAGTTTCTGTTGGCGCTGGACACGCGGGACCACATGAAGGCGAGCGCGGTCAAGGAAGCCTGGGATGACAGCGAATTGCTCGTTCAGTCCACGCGCAAGCGCCTGGAGGTGTTCGACCTTACTCCCGCGCAAGTCGCCGAGATCGAGGAGACGCGCTCGCCGCTCAATGGCGGAGCGATGCTGGAGCTTTTTGACAAGAAGCAAGCAGCGGGGGACGGCCACACGCCCGGAACCGTGCGGACCATCTCCGTGTTCTCGCCCGCCAGCGGGTATGTGACTGGGCGCAATGCCTTTCCGAGCCAGCGCGTGACGCCGGATACCGAGCTCTATACTCTCAGTGACCTCAGCCACGTGTGGATTATGGCCGATGTCTCCGCCGCGGATATAGGTTGCATTCACCAGGGGCAAAGCGCAGTTGTAACCTCGCCCAACAGCGAAGTGCCGTCGTTCAGCGCTCGTGTGAGCTACATCCAGCCACAGGTGGACCCGCAGACGAGGACGGCAAAGGTGCGTCTGGAAGCCTCGAACGACCGCGTGCGGCTGAAGCCGGACATGTTCGTGAACGTCGAGTTTTCACTTGGAGCGGCGCGAAAGTTGACCGTTCCCAGGGACGCGGTAATGGACTCCGGAACGAAGCAGACGGTGTACGTCGATTGCGGCAAGGGCAATTTGGAACCCCGGAAGGTGCAGATCGGCCAGCGCATGGGTGAGCGCGTCGAGATTCTCGCGGGGCTCAGGCATGGTGAACGCATTGTGACGTCGGCTACGTTTCTGATCGATTCCGAAAGCCGGTTGCGGACGGGCATGGCGGGCTCCGGAATAGCCGGGGACCATGATTGACCGCATCATCGAGTTCTCCGCACGCAACCGATTCCTGGTGTTTATGCTTGTCGGATTCGCGGTGGCCGCGGGCATTTGGTCGATGCGCCACCTGCCGCTCGATGCCATTCCCGACCTCAGCGACACGCAGGTCATCGTTTACTCGAAGTGGGACCGCAGTCCGGACATCGTCGAGGACCAGGTCACCTACCCCATCGTGACCGCGCTGTTGGGCGCGCCGCGCGTCAAGGCCGTGCGCGGCTTCTCCGATTTCGGTACCTCCTTCGTGTATGTGATCTTCGACGAAGGCACCGACATCTACTGGGCGCGGTCGCGGACGCTCGAATATCTCTCGGCCGTCCAATCGAAACTCCCGCAGGGCGTATCCACGGAACTCGGGCCGGATGCCACCGGCGTCGGTTGGGTTTTTCAGTACGTGCTGGTGGACGATTCCGGCAAGCACAATCTCGCCGAACTGCGCTCGCTGCAGGATTGGTTCCTGCGCTTCCAGCTCCGGTCGGTCCCCGGAGTGGCGGAGGTCGCTCCGCTGGGCGGTTTCGTGCGTCAGTACCAGGTGAAAGTCGACCCGATCAAGCTGCAGTCCTACAACATCCCGATATCGCGCGTGGTGGAGGCGGTTCGCCAGGGGAACAACGACGTGGGTGGGAGGCTGCTGGAACTGGCTGGCACTGAGTATATGGTGCGCGGCCGCGGCTATGCGCACTCGGAAGAAGACATCGGCAATATCGCGCTCACGGCTTCAACCACGGGGGTGCCCGTGCGCGTCAAGGACGTGGGTAACGTGGTCCTCGGTCCCGATCTGCGGCGCGGCGTAGCCGACTGGAACGGGACGGGCGATGCCGTCTCCGGCATCGTCGTCATGCGCCAGGGCGAGAACGCGCTGGCCGTCATCGATCGGGTCAAGGCGAAGCTTCACGAAATAGAGCCGGGCCTGCCGAAGGGCGTGCGGGTGGTCACTGCGTACGACCGTTCGGACCTGATCCTGCGCTCCATAGACAACCTGAAAGACACGATCACCGAGGAAATCGTCATCGTGGCTCTGGTGATCCTCATTTTCCTCTGGCATTTTCCGAGCGCCATCATCCCGGTGATCACCATTCCGACGGCTATTCTCATCGCCTTCATCCCGATGCGCGCCATGGGACTCACGTCGAACATCATGTCGCTGGGCGGCATCGCCATCGCGATAGGCGCCATGGTGGACGCCGCCATCGTAGTGGTAGAGCAGACGCATAAGCAACTGGAAGAGTGGGAACGCAACGGGCGCCGGGGAGATTACCGTACCGTGATCGTCGACGCCGTCAAGGCTGTGGGAGGCCCCAGCTTCTTCGCGCTGCTGGTAATCGCGGTTTCGTTCTTGCCCGTGCTGACCCTGGAAGCGCAGGAAGGGCGCCTATTCAAGCCGCTGGCCTACACCAAGACTCTGTCCATGATCGTGGCGGCGGTGCTGGCCATCACGCTCGATCCGGCTCTGCGTCTGCTGTTCACCCGCGTAAAGAACTTCGCTTTCCGCCCGAGATGGCTGGCCCGCGCGGCCGGTGCCGTGCTGATCGGGAAGATCCACTCGGAAGAGAACCATCCCATCAGCCGCGTACTCATCCGCCTGTACGAACCGGTGTGCCGATGGTGCCTGCGCTGGAGATGGCTTGTCATCGGGAGCGCGGTTGTCCTTGTGGCCACCGCGATTCCGGTGTACCAAAAGCTCGGCTCCGAGTTCATGCCGCCCCTCGATGAAGGCTCACTGCTTTACATGCCTTCGACGCTGCCGGGCATCTCCATCCACCAGGCCCAGCAGCTCATGCAAGCGCAGGACCGGATCATCCGTAAGTTTCCCGAAGTGGAGAGCGTTCTCGGCAAAGCAGGCCGCGCCGAGACGTCGACCGATCCCGCGCCGCTCTCGATGATGGAGACCACCATCCTGCTCAAGCCTCAGTCGCAATGGCGCAAGGTCCCCACCTGGTATTCCGCATGGGCGCCGCATTGGCTGCTGCCGGCACTTCGGAGAATCACGCCAGATCGCATCTCCACCGCGCAACTCACTCAGGAGATGAACAGCGCGCTGCATCTTCCTGGCGCCAGCAATGCCTGGACCATGCCGGTGCGCAACCGGATCGACATGCTCACCACGGGCATTCGCACGCCGGTGGGAATCAAGATCTACGGATCCGATATCGACGCCATCGAGAAGATCGGAGAGAGGATCGAGCAAGTGCTGCCCACCGTTCCCGGCACACGCAACGTCTTCGCCGAGCGGACCGGCGGCGGCTACTTCATCGATTTCGACTGGAACCGCGACGCGCTCGCTCGTTACGGCCTCACGATCGACGACGTCCAGGACGTGCTCGCCAGCGCCGTGGGAGGCGAGAACGTGACCGCGACCGTTGAAGGCCGCGCACGGTATCCCGTCAACGTTCGCTATCTGAGCGATTTTCGCGACGATGTAGGCCGGCTCAACCGCGTCCTGGTTCCGGTTAATAACGGCCAGATGCAGATCCCGGTTTCGCAGTTGGCCGCGATTCACGTGCGCTCCGGCCCCGGCATGCTGCGCGACGAGAATGGGATGCTCGCGGGTTATGTCTACGTGGACGTGGCCGGGCGTGACGTGGGCAGCTACGTAGACGAAGCGAAACAAGTGGTGCGCGACCGCGTCGAGCTTCCGCCGGGTTACGCGCTCGACTGGAGCGGCCAGTACGAGTCTATGCAACGCGTTCGAGAGCGGCTCACCTTAGTTCTGCCTCTGACGCTATTCCTCATTGTTTTGCTGCTCTACGCGAACACGCGCTCGGTAGCGAAGACGCTCATTGTCCTGGTGGCCGTGCCGTTCTCGGCGGTGGGCGCCATCTGGCTGCTCTACGCCCTCGGCTACAACGTCAGCATCGCCGTGTGGGTGGGCCTCATCGCGTTGATGGGCGTGGATGCCGAGACCGGCGTATTCATGCTGCTCTATCTGGACCTGGCCTACCAGCGCGCGCAGGCGGAAGACCGCATGCGCAGCCTCACCGACCTGAACGAGGCCATCGTGCAGGGCGCCGTCAAGCGAATCCGGCCGAAGTTTATGACCGTCGCCTGCATGTTCCTGGGCCTGGTGCCCATCATGTGGTCGATGGGCGCGGGCGCCGACGTGATGAAGCGCATCGCCGCGCCCATGATCGGCGGCATCTTCACCTCGTTCATTCTCGAGCTGATGGTCTATCCGGCGATCTACGGGGTCTGGAAATGGAATTTCGAACTGAGGCGCGCTCAACCCGAGGGCAGCGCCGCCACATTCGTCCCATCACAAATATGATTACACTTCG
>CAZBQQ010000175.1:0-2898 GCA_964493965.1 uncultured Solibacteraceae bacterium | reverse complement strand
GTCAACAGCATGCTCAAGGCGTGGAGCTCCGGCTTCCGCATCCTGCACTACGAAGATACCGAGGGCGACTGGGATTGGCGCATCCGGAAGGCGCGGGTCCTGCGTCTGCTTGCTCAAAAGTGGTAGCGGGGACCCACCGCGGCGCCCTGATCACCGAATGTCGACGTCACGAATCGAGTCCGGGATGAACGAGCGGTCGACGAGGTCCCGGATGTCGATGCGCTTCTCCAGAATGCCCGCTCGCAGACCCATATCGGCGATCTCCTGCATCTCCCGGTCGGTCGGATTGAGCATGCGGTAGCTGACGCGGTCGGGCGGCTCGGTTAGAACGTAGCGGATGAGCGTCTCATCCTGGCGGAAATAGGGCGCGACGACGCTGGCGGCTTGGATGCGATGGGTTTCCGCCCACTCGCCGCTCTCTGCGATGCCGCGGACAAGATCGCGGGCGACGGCGGGACGCTCCCGGATCAGCTTTTCGTTAACCACCAGCACGCAGGAGATAAAGCGGGGCCAGATGTCCTTGGCATAGTAGAGTACCTTGCCGCTGCCTTCCAGCTCGGCCTTCGCGCAGTAGGGCTCGCCAACAAAATAGGCGTCGATCGCTTTGGCGGCCAACGCTCCGGGCATATCCGGAGGAGGCATCTCCACGAAACGAATCTCGCTCGACTTGACGCCCTGATCTTCCATCAGCTTGTGAATCACCAGATTCTGATTGCTGTATATGCTTGGAATCGCAAAGACCTTGCCTCGCAGATCGCGCAGGCTTGTCGCCGGCAGGTCCCGGCGAACCATCACTTCCGATCCATCGCGGTGCCCCAAGTAAAGGATCTTGACCGGCAAGCCCTGCTCCCGCAGCTTCATGGCCAGAGGCGCAATCATGAAGGACGCCTCCAGCCTCCCCGCCTTCATCGTCTCCACAACGGTGGGAAAGTCGTTGAAGCGCTGCGACACAAACTGCGTCGTCCTGCTGGTTCGGGTAGCGAAGTCGGTCACCGGACATGTCAGATGGCAGGTCACCGGCAGGAATCCCACCTTCAGTTGCTGGCGGGCCCGTACGTCGCGGCCGCTCTGTTTCCACGGCTTGTATCGCAATACGCCAAGCAGCGCGGTAAACAGGACCGCTCCGACGATCCAGCGGGCTGCATAGGAATGACGCATAAAACCTCCTGCTTAGTTCCGGCCGGCGGCGCCCTGGATGTCGAGGGCATCCAGAATCCGGCCCATCGTATCCACAACCTCGGGGTTTGTGAGTTCCCGGGGACGCGGCGTCGAGATCCTGAATTGGCGACGGATGCGGGCTGGGCGTGCGGTAAGTACGACGATCCGATCGGCGAGCTGCGCGGCCTCCTCGATGTCGTGAGTGACCAGCACCGCCGTTCTGGGCATTTCGCGCAGCACCCGCGCCAGCTCGCTGCGCATGCGAAGGCGGGTCAAGTAGTCCAGCGCGGAAAAAGGTTCGTCGAGCAGCAGGATGTCGGAACCGCCGGCTAGGGCGCGGGCCAGTTCCACGCGCTGGCGCATGCCGCCGGACAATTGGCGCGGGTAGTGGTGCTCGAAGCCTTCAATGTGGATTATCTTCAGCAACTCGCCGACTTGGCGCTTGCGCTCGCGGCGGTCGGCGATGTGGCGCAACCCCAGCTCGATGTTCTCGGTCACGGTCGCCCACGGAAACAAGCCATCCTCCTGATAGACCATTCTCACCCGGCCCTGGCATCCGATCGATCCGGCAGAGGGCCGCTCAAATCCGGCCAGGAGGTTGAGTAGCGTCGTCTTTCCGCAGCCGGAGGGCCCGACGATAGCCACGAATTCTCCTTCCGGAATGGTCAGCGAGAGATTCCGAATTACCTCGATCGCTTCGAAAGCAACTGAGACATTGGTCAGTTCCAGCCGCCCGGTCATCTCTGGTAACCCCAGCGCACGCTGGGAACGGTGGTCAGTTGTACCAGGACGCGGTCGATAAGCACGCCGATAATGCCGATGACAATCATTTCCACGACTAACAGATCGGTGCGGAGTCCGTTGCGCGCGTCCATCACGGCGAAGCCAAGTCCGTCGCGCCCGGCAATCATCTCCGCGGCCACGTCGACCAGCCAGGCGACTCCCGCCGTCACGCGAAGGGTGGTGATTACCTGAGGCATGATCGCCGGCAGCGTCACGCGAGTAAGCTTTTCGACGCGGCGGAGGCCATAGTTTTGAGCGACACGGAAGTACACGAGCGGAATGCTCCCAACGGCAGCCATGGTAGCGAGCACCAACGGAAAGAAAACCGAAAGGAAAATGAGAAAGATGGAGGCGGCGTCTCCCACTCCGAACCAGAGAATGGCGAACGGCATCCAGGCCAAAGGAGAGAGGTTACGAAAGAAATTTGTCAGGGGCAGGAATGCCAGACGAGCGGAAAGCATCTGGCCCATCCAGATGCCGACGGGGACTCCCGAGATCACGGCCAGGAGAAATCCGCAGGCGACGCGAAAAAGCGACGTGACGGTGTCGTTGAACAGCCGTCCGCTGGCGATCTCCGCGCCAAAGCCGCGCGCCACCGCCAGGGGCGACGGGAACGCACTTTGGTGGAACACGCCCGCTTTCCATACCACGGTCCAAAGAGCGATGAGCAGCGCCGCGACCAGGGTTGGGAGTACAAGCGCGCGAATCGTGTTCCTGTTCTTCTTCATGCCGTCACGCGGCAAGCAGGCCCTCGACGGCCGCGGCGGGAGCGTAATGGCGCCTTTACTTCTTCAGCAGCGCGACAATCTTTTCCTGGTTCTCGACGATGGTGTCGAGCGTGGCCTGGTTCTTCTTGATGGCTTCCTGGTTCTCCTGGATGTGTTGTTGATTGGCGAGAATCGCCTTCTGATTTTCGAGGATCTGCTTCTGATTCGCGATGACGTCGCTTTCAGGCAT
>CAZBQQ010000174.1:0-11466 GCA_964493965.1 uncultured Solibacteraceae bacterium | reverse complement strand
GCAACACCGTCCCAGTCCCACAACCGGACAGCCCGAGGCCACGCCTGCGGTAACATGGGACGCGATGACGCTCCGCGCCCCTAGGACGTGGCGCAGCCTCTCAGGCTGCCGTCTCGGCACTCGTGCCGAGACACGGCCGCTCGTCGTGTTGCTCCTGGCCGCCGCCTCCCTCTGCGCCGCCACCGATCCCAAGGCCGCCGCCGAAGCCGACCAGGCCCTGGCCCTCGCCCACGAAGGCAAATACGAGCTCGCCATCCCGCACTACAGAGCGGCCATCGCCCTCGATCCTAAACTCCCCGGCATCGACCTCAACCTCGGCCTCGCCTACTTCAAACTGAACCGGCTCTCCCAGGCCGCCACCGCCTTCGAACGCGCCGCCAAGGCCGACCCGTCCAGCTTTCAGGCCCGCGTGCTGCTCGGCATGGCCTACTACGGAAGCCGTAAGTTCGCCCCCGCCGCGGCCAATCTGAAGCTCGCCTCCGCCCAGCAGCCCGACAACACCGAGCTGCGATTCAAGCTGGCCCAAAGCTACCTGTGGTCGAAGCAATATCCGCAGGCGATCGCCGAATTCCGCTTCCTGCTCGCCAGGAACCCGGACTCCGCGCCCGTCCACATGCTGCTCGGCGAGGTGCTCGACGCCGCCAATCAGCCCGAGCAGGCCACCGCGGAGTTCGAAGCTGCGGCGAAGGCTGGGCCCCGCGAGCCCGAGGTCCACTGGGGTCTGGGATACGTCTACTGGAAGCAGAAGCGCTACGACGACGCGCGCCGCGAGTTCCAGGCCGAGCTGGCCAATCAGCCCCAGCACGCCCAGGCGCTGGCCTATCTGGGCGATAGCGAGATGCACGCGGACCAATCGCAGGCCGCGGACCATTTGAAACAGGCCCTCAAACTCGATCCCAAGCTGCGCCTGGCGCACCTGGATCTCGGCATCGTCCTTGCCGCAAGCGGCGACAACGCGGCAGCCGAGAGTCACTTCCGCGAAGCCATCCGACTCGATCCCAAGCGCCCCGACGCACACTACCGTCTCGGCCGCCTGCTCCGCTCCCTGGGCCGCACCGAGGACGCCGAGGCCGAGTTCGCGAAGGTCAAGGAACTGGGCGAGGAGCAGCCGCAGCCCCCGCTCCTCACCGTGAAGCCATGAGACACGCTCTGCTCGCCGCGGCCCTGCTCGGCGCGCTCTGGGCCGCTCTCTCGGGCCAGAACACCCCAGCGCCCATCCACTTCGCCTACCGCCCCATCGACTTCCGCCTCGACAGCTCCGAGACCCCCCAGCGCCACGCGCCTGAGACCATGGCCGGAGGCGTGGCCGTCTTCGACTACAACAACGACGGCCATCCCGACATCTTCTTCACCAACGGCGCCGACATCCGGACGCTGAAGAAGACCTCCCCGAAATACTCCGACCGCCTTTTCGAGAATGACGGCCACGGCAACTTCAAAGACGTCACCGAACGCGCAGGCCTCGCCGGCTCCGGCTTCGACAACGGCGTCGCCATCGGCGACTACGACAACGACGGCTTCGAGGACATCTTCGTCGCCGGCGTGCACGGCAACCGGCTCTACCACAACGAGGGCAACGGCACCTTCAAGGACGTGACACACCAGGCCGGCCTCGACAAGCCCGATGCCCAGTACGGTCCCCTGTGGTCGGTCGCCGGAGCCTGGGTGGATGTCAACAACGACGGCCTCCTCGACCTCTTCGTGGTCAACTACCTCGCCTGGGACGTCAACACCGAGCCGCCCTGCGAAGCCTCGCCCGGCCAGCTCGATTACTGCCATCCCAAGTTCTACAAGCCCACCCCGAACCAGCTCTTCCTGAACAACGGCGACGGAACCTTCCGGGATGTCTCCGCCGAAGCCGGCATCCGCGCCCATCTCGGCAAAGGCATGGGCGCCGGCGTCGCCGATTACGATCTCGACGGCTGGATGGATATCTTCGTCACCAACGACAAGCTCCACAACTCGCTATTCCACAACAAGGGCGGCGGGAAGTTCGAGGAGGTCGCTTTCGAAACCGGCGTGGCGCTCGCCGACAACGGCGAGTTCATCTCCGGCATGGGCCTCGATTTCCGCGACCTGGACAACGACGGCTACCCCGACATCGCCTTCGTGGCCCTCGAAAACGAGACCTTTCCGCTGTTTCGCAACCTCGGCAAGGGCGGATTCGCCGACATCACCCAGGCCAGCGGCATGACTCGCCTCAGCACGCCCATGGCGGGTTACTCTCCCACCATCGCCGATTTCGACAACGACGGCTGGAAGGACCTGTTCGTCACCCGCGGCCACGTCCAGTCGCTCGGATACGCCACCCACGTCCAGATCGAGCAGCCCAACACCGTCTTCCGCAACCTGGGCGGCATGAAGTTCCAGGCCCTCACCGCCGAAGCCGGTCTCGCCGCCCAGCCGCCCAGCCGTCACCGTGGCTCCGCTATCGGAGACCTGAACGGCGATGGCCGCCTGGACGTCGTGGTCACCGCCCTCAGCGCGCCCGCCGAGCTGTGGATCAACGACAGTCCCGCCGCCAGTCATTGGATCGAATTCCGGTTGCAGGGCACCAAGAGCAACCGGGATGGCATCGGCGCCCGGATCAAACTGGTAGCCGGCGGGAAAGCGCAGTACAACCAGGTGTCGTTCTCGGCCGGCTACGCCTCCTCGAGCGCCGGTCCCACACACTTCGGCCTGGGCCCGAACAAGTCTGCCGACCTGGTAGAGATCCGCTGGCCGTCGGGAATCGTTCAACAACTGGGAAACGTTACCGCTGACCAGGTGCTCAAAGTCACGGAGCCGCTGAAGTAGCGGCTGCCCGCCGACCTTCTCGAAAAAGAGCGTACCGTACATACGTCTCTTACAATCTCGTACGTTGCACAAATTAAACAGGTTTTTGTCTCCCGTTACCGTACGGTCCTGGACGAAGGGGGGTGGGAGTACTAGACTGCAGCCTCGTTCGTCTGGTGAGCCGTGTGTCTCCAGACGGGCGAGGGGGAGGTTCGTCCACCGGGGCGAACCACTCGAGAAAAACTTCAGGGAGAAGCAAACCTATGAATAGATCGAAGTTCAATTTAATCCCGGTCTGTTGCGCGCTCTTGTTGCTGTTCGCTGCGACAGCCTTGGGACAGGAAGCCACCATCGTCGGGACAGTCACCGACCCGTCCGGTGCGGTAGTTCCTGGGGCTACGGTAGCGGTCACCAACGTCGAGACCGGAACCGTCAGGAACTTCACAACGGAACAAAACGGACAATTCGTGGTGCCGGACCTGCGTATCGGCCACTACGTGGTCCGTGTACAATCTGCCGGCTTCAAGGCCGCTGAAAGACGCGACATCGTGCTCCAGGTGGGAGACCGGGTCCGCGTCGATATCACTCTCGCTTTGGGACAGGCAACGGAGAGCGTCAGCGTCGAAGCCAACCCCATCGCCGTGCAGGCCGATTCGGGTGAAATGAGCACGGTCATCACTCCTACCCAGGTGACCCAGATCGCCACCAACGGCCGAACCATCTACAACCTGGCCATCCTGACTCCTGGTGTTGCCAACAACAACCCCGGTTTCCAGGCGCCAACCGCGCAGGGGTCCAGCACCTCCATTTCCTTCAACGGCCTTCGTCCGGACCACAACCTGTTCATGGCCGATGGCGCCGAGCAGAGCGACCGCGGCGGCGCCAGCCGCAGCATCATCGCCCCGTCCATGGATGCCATAGCCGAGTTCCAGGTTCTGAGCTCGAACTACGACGCTCAGTATGGCCTCAGCAGCTCCGCCACCGTGAGCATGGTGTTCAAATCGGGCACCAAGGATTTCCATGGCGGCGCCTGGGAATTCGTGCGCAACGACGCGTTCGACGCCAACGACTTCTTCCGCAACCAGTCGTCGAATCCCGCCGTCAGCGGCACCCCCGCTTTTCTGCGCCTGAACACCTTCGGCTTCAACGTCGGCGGCCCCGTGACCCTGGGCCACATCTACAACAAGGACCGGAACAAGACCTTCTTCTTCTATAACATGGAATGGAGGAGGATGATTCAGGCCGGCAGCATCAATTCGGTGGTACCGGATCCCTCCACCTACACGGGCAACTTCGGCTCCACCACCATCTATGCACCCTATTCCTGCGTGGTGTCTCCGGCCGTTCAAACCGCCTATGCGGCGGCCGGTGTGACGATGAGCCCGTGCGCAAACGGCGTGCCCGATACCGCGAACCGCAAGGCGTTCCCGAACAATAAGATTCCGCAGAGCCTGCTGAATGCGAATGCTCAGGCTCTTCTGGGGGCAGGCATATTCCCCTCGCCGAACTCCGCTGGCGATCGTTTCATCGGCGGCAACAAGCTTCCCACCGACCTGCGCGAAGAGCTGCTGCGCGTCGATCACCGCTTCAACGACAAGTTCTGGATCTTCGGGCACTACGTCGCCGAGCCGACCACGCAGAGCTACAGCCCACCCATGTGGAGCGGTGTCAACGTGCCGACGGTAGGGAACACGTTCAGCAACCCGTCCTACACGGGCGTTGTTCACGCCACCTACTCCGTCAGCCCGACGCTGCTGTTTGAGACCGCCTTCAACTACGACGGCAACCGCATTGCCATCCTCCCGACGGGTCTGGTGACGCGCCCCAGCGGCACCCACATTCCCGAGCTGTTCCCGGACAACAAGAACAACCGCATTCCGGGCATCGTGCTTGGCGGCTCCACCGGCACCAACTTCGACGTGACCGGCTGGCCGTGGACCAACTCCGCGAACGATTACCAGGCTCGCGAAGACGTTTCCTGGACCGTGGGCTCGCACAGCATGAAGATGGGCGGCAGCTGGGCGATCTACAAAAAGATCCAGGATCTGAACGATGTCACCCAGGGCCGGTTCACGTTCAATGGCTCCTACACCGGCAACGATTTCGCCGATATGCTGCTGGGCTATGCCAGCGGTTATCACGAACTGGCGCTGCAGGATGCCGGACATTGGAACGCACAGTCCTGGGCCGCATACTTCCAGGACAACTGGCGCGTCAACAACCGCCTGACCTTGAACCTCGGCGTGCGTTGGGATGGCATTCCTCATACCTACGAGGCCAACCATCGCATGTCGAACTTCTATCCCAGCATGTATAACTCGGCCAACGCCGCGATTCTCAGCTCCAGCGGCACCACCATCGATCCGAGCAGCCCGGGATTGGGCAAGAGCCCCGTGGCCGCGCTCAGTGCGTTCCAGTTCTACCTGAACGGCATCGGCATCACCGGCGTAACCGCTGGCGCTCCGAATGGAATGGTCAACAACAGTTGGAACAACTGGGGCCCACGTGTTGGCTTGGCGTATGACCTCACCGGCAACGGCAAGACCGTAATCCGCGCTGGAATCGGCGCGATGTACGAGCGCATCCAGGGCAACGATATGTACAATTCGGGCGGCAACGTCCCGTTCAGCGCCGCCGTGGACAACAGCAACGTCTTCCTGGACAACCCGGGCCAGGACATCAAGACCGGCCAGACCGTGGCCAACCCCATTCCCGTTGCCGGCCTCACTTCGCTTTCGTTGACCGACTACTCCAACCCGGTAACTTGGTCCTACAGCGCCAGTGTCCAGCACCAGCTCGGGAAGGCGACGGTCTTCCAGGCTGCCTACGTGGGCAACAAGAGTACCCACCAGTTCGACTATCGCCAGGTCAACCTTCCCGCGCAGTCCATCCTGCCAAGCATCCTCAACAAGACCGTCGTCTACAACACGGTCGTACCGTACAAGGGGTTTGGCAGCATCCGGCAGGGGGAGAACTCCGAGAACGCCCACTACAACAGCATGCAGTTGACCGTGCGTTCGCAGTTCAAAGACCTCTCGCTACAGGGCTCCTACACCCTGTCGCGCTCCATCGACCCGGACACCGGGTTCGGTAGCGACAACGGCAACGTCGTCTACAATCCCTACAACCGCGACCAGTACACCGGTCCATCCTTCACGGACGCGACGCACATCGGAGTCGTCAGCTTCGTGTACGACATACCCATATTCCGCAACAGCGCCCGTCTGACCAAGGGCGTCCTTGGCGGATGGCAGCTGTCGGGCGTCTGGAGCATCCAGTCGGGCTTCCCGCTCAACATCACTTTGGGCGGCGCCAATGCCAGCAACGGCTTGCCGGGCGGCCAGGCCACCAACGTGCCGACCTTCACCGGCGACGGCGGTCTCACTCACAGCAAGAGTGTGTGGATCACCAACGCTGGATTCGGCAGTCCGGACCCTGGCGTTTGGGGCAACTACGATCGCCAGCTCCGCGGTCCGGGACGCAATAACTGGAACATCGCGATGTTCAAAAACTTCGCGCTCACCGAGCGGGCTCGATTCGAATTGCGCTTCGAGTCGTTCAACACCTTCAACCATACCCAGCTCAACGGAATTCAATCGAGCTTTGCCAGTTCTCAGTTCGGGATCCCCAATTCAGCGTGGGATCCGCGACAACTGCAGCTGGGCGCGAAATTCCTGTTCTGACACGAGGGACCTTGTCAGGCCCCACACTGACAGGGTTTTGACTTGGGCCGGCTCCTTCGCAGCGAGGAGCCGGCCCGTTTTTTCACGCCTGACGGCACCAATCGCCGGCACGCTCAGGAGCAAGGCCGCCGCCATTAAGTACGACGGCCAAACTTTTGTGCTACGATTGCCGTTGCCTAAGGCTCATGTCCCGCAAGCCAGACTCCCGAGACGCCCTGTCACTCCTGCCGCCAGAGAAGGTGGAAGACGTCCGGGCCCTGTTGGAGCGTATCCTCAGCAGCCACCACTTCCGGGGTAGCCGCCGTTGCGTCAGCCTGCTGCGCCACATCGTTGAGCGGACCCTGGACGGAGACGCCGCGTCTCTCAAGGAACGAACACTCGGTGTCGAGGTCTTTGGCCGCGCTCCGGATTACGACACCAGCCAGGATCCCGTCGTGCGCGCCACTGCCGCCGAGATCCGCAAGAGGCTGGCGCAATACTACCAGGAGCCCGGTCACGAATCCGAAGCCGGCATCGAGCTGCTCTCCGGATCGTATGTCGCCGAGTTCCATTTCGACGGCGGCGCGGTGGCCCCGGTTCAGCACCCTCGAAAGCGCACAGCGGCCATCGTTGGTGGCGCCGCGATCGCCGTTCTCCTGATCCTGGTCGGGCTGGCAATCAAGCGCCCGACGCTTTCGGACCTGGACCAGTTTTGGGCGCCCGTGCTCCAGGCCCCGGGCGCCACGCTGATCTGCGTAGGCCAGCCGATCGTCTACAACCTGAAATCGACCGAAGCTCAGGACGCAATTCAAGGTATCCTCGCCACTCAGCCTGGTCCGGCCTCAGGAGGCGCCGTTCCCAGCAAGGATGTGCTGGTTCCGTCGCCCAACGGCGATGCGGCCGAAAAGCGCCGTCTGGCCGACGCCATCCCGAGAAAGGATCTGCTCATCCTGTCGGACAGGTATGTCGATCTGGGCGATGCCATCTGCCTGGCGCGCGTGGCGTCCCTCATCGACAGGCACGGAAAGCCTTATCGCATCCGCGGCGACCAGTCCACCTCGTTCACGGACCTATCCGACGGCGCCTCGGTCCTGATCGGCGCTTTCAACAATCAATGGACGCTCCGCGCCAGCAGCCAACTCCGCTACACCTTCGTCAAAGACAGCGTGCACGGCATCGACATGGTCCGGGACGGGCAGCACCCCGAGCGCACGGACTGGACCCTGAAGGGGGTCTGGCCGTACTGGGATGTTTCCTCCGACTACGCGATTGTGTCGCGCATCCTCGACACCACGACGAACCGTCCGGTCATCATCGCCGCCGGCATCATGCGCCACGGCACCACGGCCGCGGGGGAGTTCGTCACCAATCCCGAGTATTTCGCGGAGGCCGTCGCGCGGTTGCCCGCCGGCTGGCAGAAGAAGAATGTGCAGATCGTGCTGCGTGTCCCGGTGGTCAAACGCGTGCCGGGGCGCCCGCGGGTTCTGGCAACGCACGTCTGGTGAGCCGGCCCGTCACCGGGCCTCGTAGACCAGGACCTCCGCGCGCTGCTCGCCGCGGTGCGGAACCGCCACGAACAGCGTCCCCCACTCGGGCACGAACAGGCCAGTCCGGGCGCCGGCCGCCGTGGGGAGGCGGGCGATCCGCTCATAATGGTCCGCGTCGCGCTGGCGGAGAACATCCACGAAGCCCTGCCCTCCGATCACGTAGACCAGGCTCTTCCGAGCGTCGTAGAACAGGTCGTCCGTGTCGCCGACGATCTCGACCGACGCTGTCTGCTTCCCGGTAACGGTATCGATTGCCAGCATCCGGGCGGGCGCGCGGCAGCCAATCAACAGCCGATGATGGGCCTCGTCCAGCGCCATGGGGTAATTCTTCAATGCCGAAGTCACCGGCCAGCGCCCCAGCAGCGCACGTGTCGCCAGGTCGGCGACCTGAATCTCTTTCCGGTCCGGAACATTCACAAACACACGGCTGCCGGCCTGTTCGAGCCGAAACGACTCCGGATGGGCATCCAGGGCGATCTCGCCAGCCCTGTTCCCGGCGGCGTCGAGAAATGCGAGCGCGCCCTCGCCGTAACCCACCATCACCTGCCGGCTCCGTGCGTCATAGCGGAGGTTGTCCGCGTCGCCGGAGGTCTTCTCGGTGTGCATGAGCTGGAAGCTGTGCCCGTCGAAGACCCGGATGCCGCCATCCGCCGCGCAGGCGACGAACAGGCGGTCCGTGGTCGCGTCGTAGTAGACGCCTTGCGGCTCGGGCAGGTCCCGAAGCGTCGCCGTCCGCTTGCTGGCCGCCTCGTCGATCAGCTCGACCGTGTGGTTACCGAGCGCGGATACGAAGAGCCGCCGGCCCTTCACGTCGGCGCTCAGGTGATCGATGCGGCCATCGACGTTGGCCAGCTCGATACGACCATCGAGCCGTAGGGCGCCGGGGTCCTGCCCGAAGGCGGCCCCGCTCAGCAGCAGCGCGGCGATGGCAACTCTCACGCCAGCATCCGCCTCAACTCCTCCGGCGCCACAATGCCGCTCTCGGTCACGACGCCCGAGATGAGGGAGAGCGGCGTCAGGTCGAAATAGTAGTTCACGGCGCTGACGTGGGGCAGCTGGCGGTCGAGGATCTCCGCGGGGTCCTTCGGCTCTTCCGGAGGCGGGCTGTAGGATGCCGGCAGGAACTTGTCGGAGCTGCACAGCACATAGAAGGGTACGCCCAACTGGCGCGCCGCAAGAGCGATGAGCGCGGTTCCCGTCTTGTTTGAGAACCCACGCAGGGAAATAGCGTCCGCTCCCATCCAAACCAGCTGAGCCGTGGGCAAGAGCCGGAAGGCGGCCGCGTCGGTGATCACGCAGGCGCCGATCCCGCCCATTCCCAGGCTCGCGGCCAGGGCGATCCCCTCGCAAACGGGCCGGGATTCCGGGCAGATCACCGTGAAGTTCCTGCCGTCCTGGTGGGCCTCGCGGAACCCAGCGAGCACGGTGGAACTGAACGAGTGGGTCATCACCGTCATCCCGTCTTCGATCAGGGTGGCGGCGATCTCGGCCACCCGCGTTCCGCCCTGCTCCATCGCCTCCAGGAACTCGCTGCACGCCGCTTTCACGTCGCTCGAAGCGAGCACGCGCCGGGCCAGATTGTAGATAGGCGCCATGGACGGCTGGGCCTCGATGAGCGCGTGTGCGATTTCGGGGATGTCGGACGGCGCCGACGCGGCGTATTCCACCAACAGTGTCGCGGCGCGCAGGGCCAGACGAGCGGCGCCGCTCGCCCTGTCCTTCCGAATCTCTTCCACGCGGGCTGCGCAGTCCTCGGATATCGGCATTACTCCCCCGCGTTCATTGAAGAGGAAACCCGGCGCGAAGTCAAGTCAAAACGTACCATTCCGGCAACCTGGCAGTACTGCCTCGAGTGCTAGACTCTGTCAATGGGCGCGGCCGCCTCGGTCATCTTGTCGCACCTGTTTCTGGCGTACCTCGTGTGCGCGCTGCCCTGGGTGGGGCGTGCCCGATACAGGTGGCTGAAGCAGAGAATCGAAGCGGGAGACGAGCGGGCCAGGTTGCGCTTCTACCAGCTGGTGCTCGCCGCCCAAGTGGCGATGGTGCTTGTTGTCCTGGCCATCTGCCGGCTCGGCGCGATACCGCCCGTGGCCTTCGGGCTTACCGCGCCCGACCTTTCCGCCCCGATGACCATCGTCCTGGCGGCCTTTCTCGTCTCTCTCGTCGTGTCGAGCCTCGTGCTTCGCCACAAGGGCGACCGCCAGCTGACGCGCCTGCTCAAGATGGCCGGGCCGCTGCTCCCCGTCTCCATCACGGAGCGCCGGCTGTTCGCCGCCGTGGCCATCGGCGCCGGAATCGCGGAGGAGCTGGCCTTTCGGGGATTCCTGCTCTTCTACTTCGCCACTTTCCTGCCCGGCCTCGGCAGGCTGGTTGCGGTGCTGGCTTCATCCGCGGCCTTCGGCCTCGGCCATCTGTACCAGGGCGTTCGCGGAGTGGCCCTCACCGCCGCGCTCGGCCTCTTCATGGCGGCCCTCTACGTTCTCAGTGGCAGCCTGCTGGTGCCAATGGTCGTGCACGCGGCGCTCGATCTCCGGCTGCTGGTGATCGTCACGCCGGAGCGTCTGCGGAGATTGGGCGCCGCCGCGGGCTGAGCGTCGCTATTCGCCCTTCCAGAAATCCGCCGGCGCCTTGGGCGTGTACCGGATCTCGGAAAACACCGTCCGGCAGCCCTCGCCGACCGGCGACTGGGAGGAAAAGCCGAGCTCCAGCGGACCCGTCTTGCCGAGATCGAAAGCGCGCGTCAGCCTCCACGACCGGCCATCCTTCGACGCGTAGAACGTGATCCCCTCCCCGCTCTTGGCGATCTCGAGATAGACGCTGCCGCCCGAAATCGGAATCGAGTTGTTGTCGTCCGACCGCCCGCGCGTGACCACGGAGATGACGGTGGGCTCCATCCACTGCGTCATCTCGAAACAGAACTTGCCCCACGTGGCTTCGCCGGCAAAAACCACCAGGCAGCCCGCGTCCCACTTCGTATGGAAGTCCACGGTAACCTTCGCACGCAGCGTGAATTCGTCGGCCGCCTTGAAAAGCAGCACGGGCGAGTTCGCCTCGGTATGGCCATCGGCCGGGTTCACGAACCAGTTGGTGGATTTCCCACCGACGATGCTGAGGTTGCCGTCCTCGCTGACCGAAGAGGACGCCGCAGCGTTCCTCCATCGGGCTGGCGAAGGAATGCCCGGCACCGCGGGCGTCTGGGCGAAAGCGCTAGTCGATAGGATTAGGATGGGTAGCAGCCGCATGAAGAACATCATAGCTGGGACGGCGGGTCATATCGACCACGGCAAGACCGCGCTCGTCCGGGCGCTCACCGGAATCGACACCGACCGCCTCCAGGAAGAGAAGCGCCGCGGCATCTCGATCGACATCGGCTTCGCGCATCTGGACCTCACACCCGAGCTGCGCATCGGCTTCGTCGACGTGCCCGGCCACGAGCGCTTCGTCAAGAACATGCTGGCCGGCGTCGGCGGCATCGACCTGGT
>CAZBQQ010000173.1:0-11681 GCA_964493965.1 uncultured Solibacteraceae bacterium | reverse complement strand
ACCGCAAGATGCACATCCCCGACGACCCGCTCTACTACGAGAAGTTCTACTTCACGCCCGGCGACCTCGGGTTTCCCTGCTTCGACACGCCCTTCGGGCGCATCTCGACGCTGGTGTGCTGGGACCAGTGGTACCCCGAAGCGGCGCGCCTGGCCAGCCTGCGCGGCGCGGTGGTGCTGTTCTACCCCACCGCCATCGGCTGGCATCCCGCCGAGAAGGCGGAGCACGGCGCGGCCCAACTCGACGCGTGGCGCACCATCCAACGCGCCCACGCCATCGCCAACGGCGTCTATGTGGCGGCGGTCAACCGCGTCGGGGCCGAAGGCCCGCCCGGACAAAGCATCGAGTTCTGGGGATCGTCATTCGTCGCGGACCCGTTCGGTCAGGTGATCGCGCAGGCGCCCACGGACGAAGAAGCCATCCTCCTTGCCGATTGCGACACGCACCGGGTGGAGGAGGTTCGCCGCAACTGGCCCTTCCTGCGCGACCGCCGCGTCGATGCCTACGCGCCCATTCTGGAGCGGTGGCTGGAATAGCTGTACGTCAGCCGGCGTGTCCCCTAGTGTGCTCGGTGCCGACCTCTCTCAGCTTCCCGGTCTTCACTTCGTAAACGAAGCCGCGAATCGGGATCTGCTTGGGAATCCACGGATGCGCGCGCAGCTTCATCACCTGGTCGCGGACGTTCTGATCGAGGTTCGTGAAAGTGTGAAACGCCGCCGGCACCACGGCGGGCGTGCCGGTTTCCCGCTTAAGGCGTTCGATGAGGTCATGGTCCTTGAAAGTCAGCATCCCGCAATCGGTGTGGTTGATGACGATGAATTCCTGCGTCCCTAGCAGGTAGTGCGAAATGATCAGCGATCTTACGGCGTCCTCGGTGGCGATTCCGCCGGCGTTGCGAATCACGTGCGCATCGCCCGGCTTCAGGCCCAGGACCTGCGCCACGTCCAGCCTGGCGTCCATGCAGGCCAGCACCGCCAGTTTCTTCGCCGGTGGCATCGCCAGGCCGCCCGCGTTGAATTGCGCTGCATAGGATTGGTTGGCGCGCAGCGCGTCGTCAGTAATGCTCATATAAGCCCCTCCTTGATTCCAATTCTACCTCGCGGGGCCGGTGTTCCCATCTGCCCAGCCGAGGTCACAGGGGCTGCCGCAAGGGGCGCTCCCCGCCCCGCCGCCGCGGTCATTTGGAACTTTTCTTGCGTCCGCCGCGTAGACTGTGTTTCATTGGTATTTCGACCCCCACACAAGGAGCCCCAAAGCGATGAGGAAATTCTGTTGTCTGACGGCCGGCATGCTCGTGCTGGCGCTGATGCCCCTGGCCGCCCAGCAACCCAAACCCGAAGAGAAGCCCGCCCCCCGCACGCTCAAGATCAAGCTGAATTACACCGGAGCGGGAACGGTGGATGCCAAACACCAGATCATCATCTTCCTGTTCGACTCCCCGGACTTCACCTCCGGCGGTGTCATGCCGATGGCGTCCCAGAGCGGCACGGCCAAGGACGCGACCGTGACCTTCAACGATCTCGCCACTTCTCCGGTCTATGCGGTCGCCGTGTTCGATCCCACCGGCGGGTATGACGGGCAGTCCGGTCCTCCGCCTTCTGGGTCCTCGATGGGGATGTACGGCAAGACGCCCGGTACGCCCGATGCCATCAAGATCGACCCCGGCAAGACCACGGAGATCGTGCTGGCGTTCGACGACACCGCCAAGATGCCGTAGTGGGGCAGGACTCCGTCCTGCAGCGGGTCTCCAGACCCGCCTTTGGCCGTGGACGTTGTCCTACTTCTGAGGCAACGGGATCAGCGCGCTCTCGGCCCGGGTCCAGGCGCACACCGCGCTCTTATCATCCGCGGAGAGCTTGGACCTGGAGTGCATTGGCTTGTAATACCAGAGCGGCATCTCGCCCTGGTCCACTTGCTCGCAGATCTCCTTGAGCTTGTGCGCGGCCCGCTTCGGGTTGTATTGCGCCCAGTCGGAGAAGTTCACCTCGCGGCGCGCCTCCGTGACGTCATTCGATACCAGCCACGCTACGGGCGCCACTTTGCTGTACCACGGCCAGACGGTCCGGTTGGAATGGCAGTCATAGCAGGACCGCTCCAATATGGCGGTCACCGCGGGCGTGAGCGCATGAGCGTGTGATTCAATCGTGTTGGCCGGGTTCACCGGCGGATTGGTAGTGGGGAAGACGCTCTGGGGAACCAACTGGATCACCACCGCCAGCGCCGCCAGCGCGATCAGAATCTTCTTGAACAAGTTTTCCTCCTACGCTGCCTCGAGCAGCACCTTGAGAACGCCGCCAGCCGCCGCCCGCTCGAACGCTTGAGCCGCCTCGGCCAGCGGAAACCGGTCTGAAATCATCTCTTCCACGCGCAGCCGGCCGCCAGCCAGCAGCTCCAACGCCGGCTCGAAACGCCCGCAGCGGGAACCCACCAGCGTGATCTCGTTGACGATGGCCGGCGCGGTATCGAGCGGGACATCGCCATGCACCGTGGATTTCATGACCACGGTCCCGCGCGGCCTGGCCATTCGTATCGCGGCGCCCAGTCCTTCAACCGAGCCGGTCGCCTCCACCACCCAGTCGTACCGCGACGCGGGCAGGCTGCCGCTAGGGAAGGTCTCCGCGCCGCATGCTCCGGCGATCGCGAGCTTCGCGGGGTGGCGCCCGTAGAGGTGCACGCGCGCGCCGTGGGCCAGCAGAACCTGCGCGGCCAGGAGCCCCAGTTTCCCGTCGCCGAGCACGGCCACTTCCCCACCCGGCGTGATGGCCACCTGGTCCAGAATCTCGCACGCGGCCGCGACCGGCTCCGCGAAGGTGGCCCGCTCGGTGGGGATGGTGTCCGGAAGGATGTGCAGGTTCCTTTCCGGCAGGGTGAAGTACTCGCTGAACGCTCCAGGGTGGCCGGCGATGCCGAGCACCGTGCGGTGCGGGCAGTGCCGTCCCAGACCCGCGTGGCACCAGTCACAGGCGCCGCACGCCAGGTTGATCTCGCCCACCACACGGCGCCCGATGAGCGCGGGCTGGTCGGCCTCCGCCACCTCGCCCACGAACTCGTGGCCCGGCGTGCCGCTGAAACCGTAGTAGCCTCGCTGGAGCTCGAGATCGGTATTGCAGATGCCCGCGGCCAGCAGCCGGATGAGTGCGAATCCCGGCGGCCGCGCGGGCCGCGGGGCCTCGCGCACGTCCACCCTCCCACACTCGATATGGACCGCCAGCATGAGGCCAGCCACTTGGTCCCAGTATAATCAAGAGTCCATGCCTGCTGAACTCATTTGCTTCTCCCCCGGATGCCGCGCGCGCTTCGCGATCACGGACGTGCTTTATAACTGCCCGCGTTGCGGCGGCCTGATCGAGGCGTCGTACCCCGATTGGAGCTACGAGCCCGCGGCCCTGAAGAAGCTGTGGCGCGAACGGCGGATGAGCAACCTGCCGCTCGATGCCAGCGGCGTCTGGCGCTACCGCGAGATCATCCCGTTCCTGGCCGAATCCGACCGCGTGGTCTCGCTGCGGGAGGGCAACACGCCGCTCCTCGACGCTCCGCGCGCGGCTGCTTACGCCGGCCTCGATCGCCTCACTTTCAAGCACCAGGGCTTCAACCCCACCGGCTCGTTCAAGGACAACGGCATGACCTGCGGCGCGGCGCAGGCGCTGCGGCTCGGCATGAAGCGCGTGGCCTGCGTCTCCACCGGCAACACTTCGGCGTCCATGGCCGCCTACGCCAGCGCCGCCGGCCTCGATCCCATCGTCTTCATCCCGCATGGCAACATTTCGTACGGCAAGTTGGCGCAGGCGCTCGACTACGGCGCACGCACGCTCCAGGTCGAGGCCAACTTCGACCAGATCCTGGCCCTGGTGCGTACGCTCGCCGATCGGATCGGCATCTACCTGCTGAACTCGATCAACCCGTTCCGCATCGAAGGCCAGAAAACCATCGTCGTCGAGATGATGGATCAGCGGGACTGGCGCGTGCCGGACTGGATCGTGCTTCCGGGCGGCGCTCTGGGCAACACCTCCGCGTTCGGGAAAGCGTTGCGCGAGATGCGCGCACTCGGCCTCATCGATCGGACGCCGCGGCTGGCCGTGATCCAGGCCGAGGGCTCCGCGCCCTTCTACGATCTGGCGCATGCTCCCGAGGGCGCCTCGCTGCGCGCCGTCGAAAATCCCGAGACGCTGGCCACAGCCATCCGCATCGGCGATCCGGTTTCGTGGCCCAAGGCGCTGTATGAGGTGCGCTGCTCGAATGGCCTGGTGGAGAAGGTGAGCGAACAGGAGATCGCGGACGCCAAGGCCCAGATCGGCCGCTGCGGCATCGGCTCGGAACCCGCTTCCGCGGCGACACTTGCGGGCATCCGCAAGCTGCGTGCCGCCGGGCTGATGCGAGGCGACGAAGACGTGGTCGCGGTGCTGACCGGCAACCTGCTCAAGGACCCCGACTACATCTACCGCTATCACACCGGCCAACTGACGACGCCGAGCGGCACGAAGATTGTGTCCACGTTCGCCAATCAGCCCACCGTCGTCCCCAACGACCCCGACAGGATCGCGGACTTGCTGAGCTGACGAAGTTTTCCCAGATGTGAGAATCGTGCGGAGGCTGTGGGGCAGGTTGTCAACCTGCGGCGGGTTGGCAACCCGCCTGTGAGCCTCTGCTTAAAAGGTCGGCCGGGCACCGGTTGGCAACCGGCGCGCAGGATGCCATCCTGCCCCACAACGCGTACCGTTGTTCGATCACGGGACAACTGAGTGGCATTGAGTTTCAGCGTGCCGTGTCGGCACTCATGCCGACACCTATTTCGCCCGCCTCCACCCTGCCTGCGCCCTCTGCCAGCATCGCGCACTCCACTTCAAGCTCGCCCGCGGCCTGGCGCGCGTAGTTCAGAAAATGGTGCGCGGATAGCAGGACCATGAACCCGAGCCACATTCTAGCCGGCTGGCGCGACCACCTCCAGACCAGGGTCCCCAGAAATCGCCAGTAGGCGAGCCGGTAGTCGGAGCGCACGCCTTGCTTCCACATCGACACCGAGAACAGTCGTATCTGGTAAGCCCACGGTAGCCGCGGAGGCCGTTGCGCCGCGGTCGGGCGCCACGCCTCCAAAGAACGCAGCGAGCGTTTGAAGAAGGACTCCGGCGCATACAGGCTGGTCAAGAGACCGCCCAGGCCCCGGAGCAGCACCGGCCACGGCAAGACCGTGCGGAAATTGGGAGGGCTGAAATTCGTGAGCGATTCGCTGTCCTCGATCAGGCGTCCCTCACGCTTCATCCGGTCAAATAGCGCGGTCGTCGGCGGCGCTTGCAGAACGCCGGCCATCGCCCAGGGTATCGCGGTCCGCTCGATGAACTCCCTCTGCCGCTCAAAGATGGATTCATCGTCCGAGTCGAAGCCCACAATGAAACCGCCCATCACCCATAGCCCGCTCTGTTGAATGACGCGAATCTGCTGAACGTTGTCTTTTCGGAGATTCTGGAACTTCCCGGACTCCTTCAGCGCTTCCTTCGACGGCGTCTCGATGCCGATGAAGACGTACATGAAGTTCGCTCGGACCATGGCGGCGAGCAGCTCGGGGCGGTCCGCCAGATCGATGGAGGCTTCGGTGTAGAACGAGATGGGATACCCGTGGAGCTTCTGCCACGCGGCCAGATCGACCGCCAGTTGCAAAGCGTTCCGGCTATTGCCGATGAAGTTGTCATCGACAATGAACACCTCGCTCCGCCAGCCGAGCCGGCGCAGCGTATCCAGTTCCGCGATCACCTGCGCGGAGGTCTTGGTCCTGGGCCGCCGCCCGTAGATGGTGATGATGTCGCAGAACTCACACTGGAACGGACACCCGCGCGAGAACTGGACCGACATCGAGGTGTATTTGTCCAGCCGCAGCAGGTCGAAACGCGGCACCGGGCTCAGCGTTGCGTCGGGCTTCTCGGCGACCCGGTACAGACTGCGCGCCGTTCCCCGTTCGAGCTCGGCGGCGATATCCGCGAAGACCTCCTCCGCCTCGCCGGCCAGCACATGATCGGCCTCCCGAAGAACTATGTCCGGTTCGCTGCTGGCCCATGGCCCTCCAATGAAGGTACGGCGTCCAAACGAACGCGCGCGGGCGAGAGTGGCCACGGCGTCCACGCGCTGCGCGCGCATGGCGCTGACCATCACCAGGTCGGCCCACTGGAGGTCTTCATCGCGCAGGTCTTCGAAGGCACGATCGATGAGACGGACCTCCCACGTGGCCGGGCACAGCGCCGCCACGGTTATCAGGCCAAGGGGAGGCGCCACCGATTCCTCCGGGACCATTTCGAGCACGCCCTCGAAACCCCAGAACGATGGTGGAAAGCGGGGCCAGACCATCAACGCTTTGACGTTCGGACCCAAAGGCGGAAACACGTCCGGCAGACTCTCGGTAGGCGGAACTGTCATGAGGGACCCAGGAGCTGTTTGCCAGTATAGGGCAAACCTGTTTTGCGCGCTGAGGCCCACCCGCCGGGGCTACGAAGCGGGTAGTCCCTTGCCACCCACAGGCACCAGGCGAATGCCCTCGAATCCCGCGACCAGCGGCTTCGATTTGGCGATCACGGCAAGGACGCTATCCATCTTCAGCGAGGCGTCGTGATCCGCTTCGCTGCGCCAGATCTCGGTGACCCAGACCGCGTCCGGCTCCGCGGGCTCGGTGTTGACGATATACATCAGGCAGCCGGGCAACGGCGTGAGCAGCCGCGACGCTTCGAGCAGTAGATCCACCATCGCGTCGCGCTGGCCGGGCTTGGCCACCACCTTGCCGTACATCGCAAACCGCTCCATAGTGCCTCCGTTGAGAAGCAGGCTCGTCGCTCCCAGAACGAACTCCCGCCGAGGAATCATCTTCAGAAGCCTTCCCACACAAACGCCGGAAACCGCCGCACGGTCTCGAAGCCCACGCTCTCGTAAAGCTCGACGGCGTGATGGTTGGCGCTGGTGACGGTCAGGCTGGCCCTCGAGGCGCCGGCTTCGGCCAGCGCGGTGAGCGAACGGCGCAGCAATTCGTAACCCACGCCCTGGCCGCGCACCGCCGGCGTGGTGCAGATCTGCGTGACGTGGCCCACTCCCTCCGCCACCATGCTGGTGAGCGAGATGCCTTGCACGCGGCCGCTCGACCGGTCCAGCGCCACCCAGGACGCCGGCTGGAAGAACGTCCCGCAACCGGGGTACTGCACGATGTTGAACAGGAACCGGCGTGCGCCCTCGGCGGACCGGTACTGATCGTTGATCTCGCTGTCGATGTGACCGCGATAGGAGGCCGCGATCGCCTGGGCCGCGTCGTCCTGCCGCCGCTCGGTCCAGCGATCGAACACCACGCGGTCGACCCGGCGTTCGGACAGGCTCTGGACGCCGCTCAACTCGTACATCATGAAGTTCCGCTGGTGGGTGCGCGCGCACTGGGCGGCGGGCAACATGCGGCGATGGTCGAAGCGCGCCATCATCAGCTGCGACTCCACCCGGCGTATTCCGCGGGTTTCCATCAGCTGCTCCACCACGGCCGCCAGCAGCCGGTGCTCGAGTTCCGCCGTCCGGTACTCCTCGCGGACGAAGAGATCGCCGACCAGCCCCTTGTGCTCCTCGCAGACGTAATAGGCGTAGCCCACCGCCTCATCGCCCACCAGCAGGGCGAAGCCGTTGAGGGCGTGAACCTCGACGAAGCGGCGCACCAGCTCGGCCGAGGCGGTGAAGTTCCAGTCGAGATCCTCGCGCCAGGCGACGATTTCCTCGGCCAGCATCGCCGCCAGTTCGACCGGCCGAACCTGCCAGAGATCTGCCAGGGCGGGGACCCGAGCCTCGGACGCGGCGGCCATAGACCGCATTATACAGGTAAGTCGGAGGTTTATCGGGGTTGTTCCGCGCCCGACTTCAGGAACCGCAGGAATTCCCCCGGGTCCCGCGTGAGACCGGGGAAACTCGCCAGTACCTTTTCGTCCGCGTCCAGGATCGCGAAGTAGGGAATGGCCACGGTCGAGAACTTGGTGCTCTCGAGCGCCTGATTCTGCTCCGAAGCCGCGTCGGTGCCGTCGGTGTAAAGCTCCACCAGCACATAGTCCTTCAGTGCCGCCGCGATCTCCGGCCGCGGGAACATGTTGGCTTCCATCCAGCGGCAGTTCGTACAGGCGTGGCCGGTGAAGCTCACCAGGACGTGCTTGCCCTCGCTGCGTGCCCGCGCGAGAGCATCGCGGTAGTCGTCCTTCATCCACTCGATCGAAGCGCCTTGCGCGCTCGCGACAGCGCCCGCGGCCGGCGGCGGAACGTAGGCGTCCAACTCGCCTAGGCGCGCGCCGTTCAGGCCCGGTACCAGGCTCACGGCCAGCGCCAGGAACACAGCGCCGGCAAGCAGCCGGGCTGGCCCCGGCGGGTCTTCGGGATTGCCTCCGTGCAGGCGCAGGATCCCAATCAGGTACAAACCCGCCAGGCCGAACAGCACGATCCATGCGGCCAGGAAGCGCTCGCGCGTGAGCAGGTTCCACTGCATCACCTGGTCGACGTCGCTCAGGTACTTGAACATCGCCGCCAGCACCAGAAAGCCCATCACCACCTTGACGCGCTCCATCCATCCGCCGCTGCGCGGCATGCGCTTGAGGTAGGACGGGAACAGCGCCAGGAAGAAGAACGGCGTGGCCAGGCCGATGGCGAACGCCAGCATCCCGGCGAACGGCCGCGCGCCGCCGCCCGAGACGGAAGCGGCCAGCAGCGTGCCCACGAACGGCCCCACGCAGGCGAACGCGCTCAGCGAGAAGGTCAGCCCCATGAGCAGCGTGCCCAGGATGCCGCCGCCCTGCGAAGCCATCGTCAGACGCGTCAGCACGCCCGACGGGATGGTGATTTCGAACGCGCCCAGCAGGCTCAGGCCGAAAGCCAGGAACACCACCGTGACAAACCCGTTCACCCACACGTTCGAGCCGAGTTGCACCACGCCGAACGGGCCCAGGAGGGCCGTGGCCGCCAGTCCCAGCGCGGAGAACAGCACCACGATCCCCAGCGAGAACAGCAGCGCATCCGCCAGGCTTCGTCCGCGCGAGCCGGCGGGCTTGTTCAGGAAGTAGGAGACCGTGATCGGAATCATCGGGAAGACGCAAGGCGTGAAGATCGCAGCCACGCCGAAACCGAAAGCGACGAGAATGAATCCCAGCAGTCCGCCGGATGCCGGCGCGGCGGGCGTCGCACCAGCGTTGGCCGCGGGCCGCGCGTTGGGATCGTAGAGCGTATAGCCCGGCGGCATCGGCGCGCTCGCGGCCGGCTGCGCCGCGGGATCGATCGCGAGCGTCGCAACGGATTCCACGCGCCGCGGCGGCAGGCACATCTTGTCGTTGCAGGCCTGGAAGCGCGTCAGAAACTTGATATCGAGCGGACCGGCCGGCGCGTCCTTCGCCAAGCCGAGCACGATGCGAAAGACCGCCTGCTCCTGGTAGCTATCGACGTTGAAGCCGAAGTTGGCGTCGAACGCCGTGCGCGGTTTCGGCTGGAAGACGTCCACCGAAGCGATGGCCGCGTTCTCGCCGATGCGAATGCTTGTCGAGACGATCGGCTTCGGAACGTTGAGCGCGTAGAGATGCCAGCCCGCCTCCAGCCTGGCCGTGAGCAGGTAGACCATCTTCGAGCCGGGCGGTGCCGACGCCTGCTGCGGTTCCACGCTCCACTGGACCGGGTTGACCTTCTGGGCCGGCAGCGCCGCGAGCGACAAAAGCCCCAGGAGGACGGCGCGGCGCGTCACGGCTATGCCTGTACGGTTTCCCAGCGCTTCAGCTCGCCCTCGATGCGCTGATTGATCCGCTTCTCGGCGAACTGTGCGGCTATGTGGATGGCGTTCTTGATCGCGTTCGCATTCGAGCGCCCATGGCAGATGATGCAAACGCCCTTGACGCCCAGCAGCGGCGCGCCGCCGTATTCGGAATAATCCAGGCGCCGCTTGAACCCCTTGAGGGCCTTGCTGGCCAGCAGGTAGCCCATCTGCGCCGGAATCGAGCCTTGCAGCGACTCCTTGAGCATCTTGACGATGATCTCGATCACGCCTTCGCTCACCTTGAGCGCCACGTTGCCGATGAATCCGTCGCACACGATGACGTCCGCTTTGCCGCTGTACAGGTCCCCGCCCTCCACGTTGCCGATGAAGTTGATCGGCAAACTTGAAAGTAGCGGCCAGGCGGCGTGGGTGAGTTCGTTTCCTTTGTGCTCCTCTTCGCCGATCGAGAGCAGGCCCACCCGCGGATTCTTGTTCTCGAACATCACGCGCGAGTAGATGTCGCCCATGATCGCGAACTGTGCCAGCATCTGCGGGGAGCAATCGACGTTGGCGCCCACGTCCATCATCACGACGGGCGTTCCCTTGACGGTGGGGAAAACGGTGCTGAGGGCAGGACGGTCCACGCCATGCACCATGCCCTGGACGGTCTTCGCCGTGGCCATCACGGCGCCGGTGTTTCCGGCCGAGACCAGGCCCTGCACCGTGCCGTCGCGCACCAGGCGCGCACCAACCCGTATGGAGCTGTCGCGCTTGGAACGCATCGCCTTGGCGGCGCTATCCTCCATGGTCACGACCTCGGAGGCGTGCACCACCTTGATGGGCAGGCCGATGGAGTCCTCGTAGCGCGCGAGCTCTTTCTGCACGAGCTCTTCGCGGCCGACGAGAACAATCTGGACCGGATAGGCTTTGGCCGCTCGAACGGCGCCTTCAACCTCGGCTTCGGGGGCGTGATCGCCACCCATCGCGTCAACAGCGATGGTCACCATGGGCGTAAGCTCACGCTAGTCTTCGCTGACCTCGATCACCTCGCGGCCCTTGTACTGGCCGCAATGGGGGCAGACCCGGTGCGGCAGCTTGGGCTCGTGGCAGTTGGGGCACTCGGAAGAGGCCGCCGGCTTGAGGAAGTCATGCGCGCGGCGCTTGGCGCGGCGCTGGGCGGAGTGTCGTCGTTTCGGGTTCGGCATAGCAAGTTCCTATTGTAGTAGATCGGATTACAGATTCCGCAGCCCGGCCCAGCGGTCGTCCTCCGCCTTCAGGTGGCAGTGGCATTCGACCTGGTTCCGGTTTTGCCCGCAAACGGGGCAGATTCCTTTACAGTCCTCCCGGCACACGCGCTGCATCGGCATCAGCAGGAGGATTTCCTCCCGCACGACGTCGCTCAACTCGATGCCGTCTCCTTCGTAAAAGCCAACCTCCAGCTCCGGGCCCTGGATAGCGGATTCGCCGGCCGACGGAGCGCTTGCGGACGGCCGGTACGACAGGGTAAAGCTGGCGTCCACGGGCAACGCCGCAGGCTCGAGACATCGGTCACAGGCCACCTCCATGGTGGTGGAGAATTGGCCGCTGACCACGATCTCCATGGTGGCTTCAGTCAGTTGGGCCGCTCCCTCCGTGACGATCGGGGCCGTCTGGCGGAGTTGCGGATCGGAGAACTCGATCGCGCCAGGGGCGAACGTCTCGCGGAAGCGCACCCTACCCAACTGCATTTCGCTGATGCTCAAGAACATACAACACCCGGATTCCGAGGCCGCCCCAAGGCAACGCGACAACCGCGCCCGGGCGGGATGTGGAATGGAATGACTATTATAGCAGGCCCCGCCGGCCTTCCGCCGCGATCGGATCTTGGCTCTTTAGTTATTGAAAACAAGTGGCTTAGATAAGTATGCCCGAGTGGGGCAGGCGTCCACGCCTGCAGCGGGTCCCGAGACCCGCC
>CAZBQQ010000172.1:0-11779 GCA_964493965.1 uncultured Solibacteraceae bacterium | reverse complement strand
GCAGGAGAAAGAGAGGGAACCGGGTCATGCTTCCGATTCTCTCGCAAGTCGAGGACGGGAGGAGAGTGCGGTGTTGAGAAATCTAAAGTTGCGCTTTAGAATTCTCGTGCCTCGTTACTTGGTGAGCCGGGCGGGACTCGAACCCGCGACCCTCTGCTTAAAAGGCAGATGCTCTAACCACCTGAGCTACCGGCCCCCCGTAGAACTTCGCGGCGGACATCATCCACCATAGCATAGCGATCGCTTGCGGCCTGGAACATCGGGCCAGAATTGCGCGTACCATAATCTGAGCCATGCCAAGCGATCCGCACGCCACCTTGACCGGTCTTCTGGAGTGGTGGCGCGAGGCCGATCCGGCGTCGCCCGGCTTCCTGCCCTCCTATTCCGAGAGCGAGCAACGGAGCCGCGAAGCGTGCCTCGACCGCTATCTCGATGCCGTCGAAGCCGAGCTGCGCGCCACTCCAAGGACCAGGCCCGAACAAGCCGCCGCCGAGGAACGCCTGACCGCCGCCTTCCGCCTCTTCGCTCGCGAGGCGCTCGATTTCGAAGAACGCCACCTCGACCTGCTGCTGACCGGCGGTTTCACGGGGACGGGTAGGGAACTGGCTCGCGCCGCGCGTCTGTTCGATCCACAGATGAGCGCGGACGACGTTTTCCAGGCCAGCCGCAATGCGTGGACGGCGAACGGTCTCCAGATGCTGCTGGGCCTGCCGGCGCGATTGACTCCGGCCATCTTCGGGTACAGCATGTTGTACCCATGCACTGATAACTACCTCGACGAGCCCGCGGTGTCCCAAGCCGACAAGCGCGCGTTCAACCACCGCTTCGGCGCGCGCTTGGCGGGCGACCACCTCGCGCCCCGCGGCCGTCATGAGGAACAGGCCTGGACGCTGGTCGGCCTGATCGAGAGTCAGTATTCCAGAATCGAATCCCCAAACGTTTTCGACAGCCTCCTGGCGATACACCGCGCGCAGGAACGCAGCCTTCAACTGCACCGCACGGACGGGGCGGGAGACGTGCTCGAGATCAGCTTCGAGAAGGGCGGGGCATCCGTGCTGGCCGACGCCTGGCTGGCCGCGGGCGCGCTCGATCCGGCAGCGGCGGAGTTCGCTTTCGCCTGGGGAGTCGCGCTTCAGCTTGGCGACGATTTGCAGGACGTCGCCGCCGACGCGCGGGACGGCATTCGCACCGTGTTCTCCGAGGTGGCGGGCCGCGAACCGCTGGACGCGGTAACGAACCGCGCCTTCGCATTCGGCGCGCGCGTGCTGGCGGGCCTGGATAGCGCTGGAGCGAACGCTCCGGCGGCCATCAAGGAACTCATCCGGACGAGCTTCTTCATGCTTCTCACCGGTGCGGTGGGCGAAGCGCGGCAGTCCTACTCGCCGGCCTACGTTCGGGAACTGGAGCGCCGATCGCCGTTCACGTTCGAGTTTCTCCATAGCCGCCGGCGCCGGTTTACGCGCAAGCGCGGGATTCTGGAACGGCTGGCTAGCGCGTTCTCCGACGGGATGTCTGCGCCGGAGCGCGAACGCGAGGGAGCGGACCGGGTCGGCCTGGCGGAAGCCGCGCTCCTGCTGCGCGCATAAACGCCGCGCGCATAGACGGATCCCCTCGGCAGCCCGCTTGGGTCCACAATGGGAAAAGCATGTGGCTTGCCTTGGCGCTCTCGACCCAACTCCTTCGCCCAGCCGTCGTCCTGGATCCTGTGGCGAGCATGTACTCGAAGCCCGACGCGTTGGCCGACGTGGTCTCGCAGGCGATCTACGGCACGCCGGTCCGCATCCTGGAGGAGCAGGAAGGATGGGCCAAGGTGGAGACGCCGGACGAGTACATGGGCTGGATGCCGCTCGCCGCGGTTCGGGGGCTGCGCGACGGCGAAACGGGGTACGCCGCCTCGGGGCGGGTGGCGCGCGTGGAGAGCCTTTTCGCGAACCTGTATCGCGAGCCGGACGTGACGCGGCACGAGCCGCTCCTCACCGTGCCCTTCGAGACGCGCCTGGAGGTGATTGCCGAGCCGCCGGACGACGGCGCGCGGTGGATTCGCGTAGCACTCGTGGAAGGCGAACCGGCGTGGGTCGCGCGCGGCGACGTGAGCTTCGATCCCCCGCATCTCACTCCCGCCGATCTGCCCGCGTTGAGTAAGCGGTTTCTCGGTCTGCCGTACCTGTGGGGCGGCACGTCCACCTATGGGTACGACTGCTCGGGCTTGGTCCAGATGCTGTACCGCAGGCTCGGCGTCCTGCTTCCGCGCGACGCGCAGCCGCAAGCGGCTTTCAAGGGCCTCGCCGCCATCGAGCGCAAGGATCTGCGGCCGGGCGACCTGGTCTACTTCGGAAGCTCGGACCGCCACATCATCCACACCGGGATGTACCTCGGCGGCGGGGAGTTCATCAGCGCCACGGTGCACGAGCATCCGGTGGTGCGCATCGACCGGCTCGACGATCCGTTCTGGGACAAGCTGTTCGTGGCCGCGCGGAGGCTGAAATGAATCGCCGCAGTTGGATGAAGAGCGCGCTGGCGCTGCCGGCCGCGGTCGGGCATGCGCTTCCGCCAGCCGGGGCGGGGAAGGCGAAGATCGAAACGCGCGTAACCCGCCTGATGCTGAGGCACACCTGGACCACCACCATGTCCTCGAGCCAGTACCGCGAGGTGATCCAACTCGATTACACGCGCGACGGCGTGACCGGAGTGGGCGAAGGCGCGCCCATCGTGCGCTACAAAGAAGACGCCCACTCCGCGCAGGCGGCAATCAACGGCATCCTCGAGGTTCTCGCGGCCGCGAATCCGTGGGAGTTCGCAAAGGTGATGGGCGAAGTCTCGCGGCGCATGGAGGGCCAGTACGCAGCCAAGGCCGCCATCGACATCGCGCTGATGGACTGGGTCGGCCAGAAGCTCGGCGTGCCGCTCTACCGCTACTTCGGCCTCGATCCGCGCGATGCGCCGGTGACCACGTTTTCCATCGGCATCGACACGCCCGAGATCACGCGCCAGAAGGTGCGCGAGGCGGAGGCGTATCCGGTGCTGAAGGTCAAGGTCGGCCTGGCGACCGACGAGCCGACCATCGAGGCCGTGCGCAGCGTCACCAAAAAGCCGCTGCGCGTGGACGCCAACGAGGGCTGGACGGACAAGGAAGAGGCGGTCCGCAAGATCAACTGGCTCGAGACGCAGGGCGTCGAGTTTGTCGAGCAGCCGATGCCGGCGGCGATGCTGGAGGAGATGCGCTGGGTGCGCCAGCGCGTCCACCTGCCGCTGATTGCGGACGAAGCCTGCGAGCGCCCGGCGGATGTGCCGAAGTGCGCCGGCATTTACGACGGCATCAACGTGAAGCTGGACAAATGCGGCGGCATCCTCGAAGCCTACAAGATGATCCAGATCGCCAAGTCGCTGGGCATGAAAACGATGCTGGGCTGCATGATCTCGAGCTCGATTTCGGTTACCGCGGCCGCGCACCTTTCGCCGCTGGTGGACTACGCGGATCTGGACGGCAATCTGCTCATCTCGAACGACGCGCACAGCGGTGTCCGGGTCGAAAACGGCAAGCTGATTCTGCCGGATGGGCCGGGGCTGGGGCTGAAGGCGGGGTAGCTAAAGGCCCGATTCTCCCGCCGTTGTTCCGCTCTCCTATTTCCTCTACAATCCAGAAGTAATGGGCGATCACTATCTGGGCGAATTCGAGCAGCTTGTTCTGTTGGCCGTGCTGCGCCTCGGCGACGACGCGTACGGGGTCCCCATCCGCCACGAGATTGAGAAGCGCACCGATAGGAAGGTGACGGTCGGGGCACTCTATTCCACTCTCGATCGCCTCCAGGCGAAGGGCTACCTGAGCTCTTGGTTTGCCGATCCTACGGCCGAACGCGGCGGCCGTTCGCGCCGCTATTTCCGCGTCGAGCCGCCGGGCATCGAAGCGCTCGCGTTGGCCAAAGATATGTTCGACCGGATGTGGAAGGGGGTGCGGCTTGCCTGAGGAGACACCGAAGATTGCAGAGCGGCTCCTGAGACGCATGGTGCCGGGCCGCGAAGGGGAAATCATCGCCGGCGACCTGCGCGAAGAATTCCAAACGCGCGGCGGCGGGCGCCTCTGGTATTGGTGGGAGGTCGTGAGCTGCGTCGCAGTGAGGCTCTCGCCACATCGGCTCACCGCGCCGGATTTGCGCCAGGATCTGCACTACGCCGTCCGCGTTCTCCGCCGGAATCCCGGCTACACCCTGACGGCCATGCTGTGTCTGGGGCTCGGAATCGGCGTGAACAGCACGGTCTTTACGCTGGTGGACGAGCTCTTCTGGGAGCCGTTGCCGGTGCCGCAGTCCGATCATGTCGTAGCCATCGGCCGCACGGGCGATGAGATGACCTGCTCCTATCGCGACTACCTCGAACTCCAGCGTCGCGTCGCGGCTCCCAGCGGGCGCATCTTTTCCGGCCTGGTGGCATATGACGGCCTGGCCGCATCGTTAGACGGGGTGGATAACGATGGCGTGAGCCAGATCGTCATGGCCGAAGCCGTTTCGGCGAACTTCGGCGAGGTTCTGCTACTGCCTGTGCAGGCGGGCCGATGGTTCACGCCGGATGACGAGCGGCCGGGCAGCGATCCGGTGACCGTTCTTACCGACGGCCTCTGGACGCGCCGCTTCGGCCGGAGCATGAGCGCCATCGGGCAACGTGTGCGGATCGACAGCCAGTGGCATCGCGTGATAGGCGTCGCCCCGCCGGGATTCGTGGGCGTATCGCCCCCACACACAATGCAGCTCTTCGTCCCACTGGCGTCACAACAGTACGTGAGGGAATTGCTCGCCAACGCCGGAGAGCGCGAGCGGCCGCGCGTGCAACTGATCGGCCGGCTGGCTCCGGGTACGGGGATGAAGGCGGCCGAGGATGCGCTGCGAGCGGCGGATACCCGGATCCGGCGCGAATTTCCGCGCGATACAACCTCCAACGGTGCGCTGACGGTCGCGATCGCGGCCGGTGCGACCATGCCGGCGGCGCGGGAAGTCGCCACGCCGATCGCTACCCTGCTGCTCTCCGTGACCGCCATCGTGCTGTTGATCGCTTGCGTGAACGTGGCGAACCTGCTGCTGTCGCGCTGCGCCGTCCGCCGCCACGAGATGGCTGTGCGGCGGTCGCTCGGCGCCTCGCGGTGGCGTCTTGTGCGGCAGACCCTGGCCGAGGGGATGGTGCTGGCGGCAGGAGGCGCTGTGCTGGGACTGTTCTTCGGCTTCGGCGCAAACCGCCTGCTGGCCCGCTCGCTGCCCGCTCTGCCTCACGTCGGCAAGGTGATGCTCGATTTGAACGTCAACTGGCGCGTGGTCGGGTTCGCGGCGGTGGCCGCGTTGGCGAGCGCCCTGCTGTTCTCGATTTCGCCCGCCATCGAACAGTCGCGTGCGGACCCGGGAGCCCGCTGGCGGCGCATGCGGCAGCGCGATGTTTACGTGGTGGCGCAGGTCGCCTTGTCGCTCACGCTGTTGATTGCCGCGGCCCTGCTGGTGCGGGCCTTGCAGCACGCCGGCAACATCGCACCCGGTTTCGCGATGGACCGCAGACTGGCCGCGCGCATCTACGTCTCGGAACCGGAGTACACGCCGGACAGCGGTAGACTCTTTCTGGCACGCCTGCTGGACACCGTGCGCGCAACGCCGGGCGTGCGCAGCGCGACGCTGAGCTACACCACGCCCCTCGAGTTCTCGGACTCCGTGTGTGCGGCGGTCGAGCCCAGCGTGCGTCCGCGGCGCACCGCTTCCGATACTGTCGTGCCGGGATACTTCGAGACGCTTGCCATTCCGGTGTTGCGCGGCCGGCAGTTCATGCCTTCAGACCAACCCGGCTCGCCGCCCGTGGTCATGGTTAACCAGACCTTCGCCGCGCGCTTCTGGCCGAACCAGGAGCCAGTGGGAAAGATGGTCTGGCTGGGTTGCGATCAGAAGGCACCGCGCACCGAGGCGGTGGTAGTCGGCGTGGCGAAGGACGCAAAGTACGAATCGCTGGATGAGGCGCCGCGCCCCTACATCTACCGGCCGCTCACACAGGATTGGGAGGGATTCTTGGCGGTGATCGTTGAAACCTCGGACGCCCCGGCTCAGTTTATGGCGCCCCTGCGTAGCGTGCTGCGCGGTCTGGATTCCAACCTGCGGGTCTACGAAATCGAAACGCTGGAGCAGTATGCGGCGGGATCGCTGTGGAAGGTGCGCTGGCAGGCCTCGCTGCTGGCGGTGTTCGGCGGATTGGCCATGGTGCTGGCTGCCGTGGGGCTCTATGGTGTCGTTGCGTACAGCGTGGCACAACGGACGCGCGAGATCGGCGTGAGAATGGCCCTGGGCGCGCAGCGGGCGGACGTGTTGTGGATGGTGCTGGCGCGCGGGCTGGCAGTCACGGCAATCGGCATCGCCATCGGGTTGACGCTGAGCGCTTGGGCGATGCAGGCGCTGTCGCGGCTGCTGTACGGTATGAGCCCGCTCGATCCGGTAGCATTCAGCCTCGCGTCGCTGGGATGGATGGCGACCGCGATGCTGGCGAGCTACGTCCCGGCACGTCGAGCTATGCGCGTCGACCCTGTCGTAGCGTTGCGCTGGGAGTGACCTAGCGGGGCTCGGCCGTCTCGGTCGCGATGTCCGGCGCCTGCAACTGGCGCGTGGCCCGGTCGACAGTTTCGAGAGGCTTCATGCCCTCGGGCGAGGCGGCCTCCAGGTCGCGGAACTTGCGCGCGCTCACCAGGACTCGCGATTCGAGCGAGCCCACCGCGTTGTTGTAGGCAACCACCGCTCGGTCGAGCGCGCTGCGCAGATCGTCGAAATGGCCCCCAAGGGTTGACAGGCGGGCGTACAGCTCGCGCCCGAGATCGGCGATCTTCTGGGCATTCTCCGCCAGCGCTTCCTGCCGCCAGCCATAGGCCACGGCCCTGAGCAGCGCGATCAGAGTGGTCGGAGTCGCCATGAGCACGCGCCGCTCGACACCGTATTCGATCAGCGACGGGTCCGCCTCGAGCGCCGCTCCGAAGAACGGCTCGCCCGGCAGGAACATGATCACGAACTCCGGCGCGGGCCGGAACTGCTCCCAGTAGGACTTGGCCGAAAGCTGCGTCACGTGTGTGCGAACCTGCGCCGCGTGCTGCTTGAACTTGGCCGCGCGAACGTCCTCATCGGTGGTCTCGAACGCTTCCAGGTAGGCCTGGAGAGAAACCTTGGAATCGACCACGATGCTTTTGCCGCCCGGCAGCTTCACGATCATGTCCGGCCGCAGCAAGCCATCCTCGGTGCCTACCGACTCCTGCTGGACGAAGTCGCATCGCTCGATCATGCCCGCCAGCTCGACCACTCTCTGCAGTTGGATCTCGCCCCATCGCCCGCGGGCTTTGGGCGAACGCAGGGCGGTGACCAGCCGGCCGGTCTCCGACGACAAGCCCTTCACCTGGTCGCTCAGGACGGCGCGGTTCTGCTCCATGGCCTGAATCTGGTGGTCCACCTTATCGAGCGAATCGGCGATGGGCTTGATCACCTGCTCGATGGCCTGCTGGCGCGTGGTGGCCAGGTCGAGGAAGGCCTGGTTGTTGCGGGTGAGCGCTTCGGCCGAAAGCGCCTGGAAGGTCTCGGTCAGCCTCTGCCGCGCCTGCTCGACCAGCGCCAGCTTCTCCTGCGCCGACTTCCGTTCCTGTTCCAGCGTCGCGCCCAGAGCGGCCTCTCGGATTTGGAGCGCTTCGATCCGGCCCTGGCCGTCTTTGAGACGCCCGTCCATGTCCTGGATCTGCCGGTCGCGCGCGTCCAGACGCTCGCCCAACACGGCGCGGCCGGAACGCCCATAGAGCCAGCCGGCCCCGGCGCCGGCGGCGATCCCAGCGGCGAGCATCAATAGGGCGTCCATAAGAGACTCCGATTTTACACCCTGAGGCCGGGGTTGACAGGGAACGCGGCGCGTGCCATTTTAAGGATGATTCTCTGCTGGGGACAATAGGAGGACGACTGTATGAGCCTGGATATCTCAGTCCGCCGTATCGACAACGTTGCTGTCGTCGATTTGAGCGGCCGCATCACGCTGGGCGAAGCGTCGGGGCGCCTGCGCGACACCATCAAGGACCTGGTAACCAACGGCAGTAAAGACATCCTGTTGAACCTCGCCGGCGTGACCTACATGGACAGCTCCGGCCTGGGTGAGCTGGTGGGCGCGTTCGCGACGGTCAGCAACCGCGGCGGCAAACTGAAGCTTCAGGGACTCCAGCCGCGCCTCTACGAGCTGATGCACATCACCAAGCTGTACAGCGTCTTCGAAATCTTCACGGAAGAGGCCACCGCCCTAAAGAGCTTCCACACCGGCGAGGCCGCAGCGAAGGGCTAGGGCAAGTGGGGCAGGCGTCCACGCCTGCAGCGGGTCTCTAGACCCGCTCCGCCTCCCTTACGGCGTCACCGTAACGCGCTTGCCCTCGTAGTTCACCACCTTGTCCGCCTGCGCGGACTGGCCGATGCCCGTTCCGTGGCTCTCGCCTGCGAACACCACGCGGAAGGTCCGCGTCTCGAGCATGCCCGGGAACTTGCCCTGGCGGTCGCCGATGGTCAGGGTCTGCTTCGCATCGTCCCACTGCAAGGGAATGGTCGCGTAGGCGCCCTTCTCGTAGTTGTAGTTGTCGTTCTCGTCTTCGTAGAGCGTGAAGTTGCCGTCCGCGCCGCGATAGACGCGCAGCTCGATCGGGTCCGCCGGCTTCTGTGCCGCGTACTCCAGATCGGGGCCGACAGGCAAAATCGACCCGGCCCGAACATAGAGCGGAATGCGCTCCAGCGGCGCCGGGGCGTCCACGTTCTTCCCGCCATCCACCGTAGCACCGGTCCAGAAATCGTACCAGCGCGCTTTCGGAAGGTATAGCCGGCGCGTGGGCACGCCTGGCTCGGTAACCGGGTTCACCAGGAACGCCGGACCGAACATGAACTGGTCGCCGATGTCCACCACGCGCGCATCGGAAGCGAAATCCATCACCAGCGGCCGCATGATGGTGTAGTTGTCGCTGGTGATTTTCCAGGCCAGGGAATAGATGTAGGGCAGCAGCTCGTAGCGCAGCCGGTCGAAGTTCGTCAGGATCGCCTGCGCTTCCGGGCCATAGGACCACAGCTCGTTCTGATCGGTGTTGCGCGTTCCATGCACACGGAAGATGGGGCAGAACGCGCCGTACTGGAACCAGCGCACGAACAGCTCCCGATAAGCTGGATCGGTGGGATCTGAGGGAGTGAAGCCGCCGATGTCGGTGGTCCAGTAGGGAATTCCGGAGAGCGAGAAATTCAGGCCCGCCGGAATCTGCCGCTTGTAGTTCAGGAAATTCGAATTGACGTCGCCCGACCACGCGGAGGCCGAGTAGCGCTGGTTGCCGGCGAACATCGACCGGCTCAGGATGAACACGCGCTTCTGGTCCGAGGCGGCCCGCTGGCCTTCGTAGACGGCGCGAGTGGTCATCAGCGGGAAGAGGTTGACGTAGCGGTCGCCGCTGCCGATCGAGAGCTTGTGCCCGATCTGTATGTTATCCTCGCGCCCCTCCGTCTCCGGCTCCGTGGTGTCGAGCCACCAGGCGTCCACGCCGATCTTGAAAAGAGCCTTGTCCATCAGGCCCCAGTAATAAGCCCGCGCTTCGGGATTGGAGGCGTCATACACCGCCATGCCTTTGACGTGGAAGCCGCCCACCTGCGTGCGATCGATGAACCAGCCGTGCCGGTCCATTTCGGCGTACTCGGCCGAGCCCGGTTCAAAGAAGGGCCACACCGAGAGCATCAGGTGGAAGTTGTTGCGGTGCAGGTCGTCCACCATGCCCTTGGGATCGGGATAGCTCTTGTTGAAGACGTGCTCGCCCTTGCGGTTCCACCAGAACCAGTCCTGCACGATGTCGTCGGCGGGAATGTGCAGCTCGCGATACTTGTGCGCCACGCCCAGCAGCTCCTCCTGCGACTTGTAGCGGTTCTTGCACTGCCAGAATCCGTAAGCCCACTTGCCGAACATCGGCGTCGGGCCCGTCAGCGCCCGGTAGCTTGCAATGATGCGGTCGAAGTCGGGGCCGTAGAGGAAGTAGTAATCGATGACATCGGCCACTTCCGAGCTGACATAAAGCGAATGCTGGAAGCGGTTGTTGAAGCGGCTCCGCGAAGGATTGTTCCAGAAGATGCCGTAGCCATTGGTCGACAGCATGAGCGGAATCGCGATATTCGTGTTGTCCTGCGAAATGTCCACCGACTCGCCGCGGTAGTTCCACACGCCGGCCTGGTGCTGGCCCAGGCCGTAGAGAGCCTGCGTCGAGCCCCACATGGGGAAGAAGGTCTCGGCGCGGTAGGTGTCCTCGCCGTTGACCTTGACGGGCGTCATGGTCCTGGGGCCTTCCTGCGCCAGACTCTTGCCGGCGAGATCGGTGTAGGCCAGGACGCCGTCTTTGCGCGTGACCGTGACCTTGAAGCGCGCGGTGATCAGCGAGACTTCGGTGTCGGTCGCTTCCATCTGGAAGCCGGCGGCGGGCCAGCTTGTCTTGGTTATGACGTAATCGGGACGATCGGGGAATGAGGACGTGGGCGAATACAGGACCCGTACGATCGAGTCGGAGCACACCTCGATTCGCATCGCGCCGGTCTGCATTTTGAGCAGCACGCCGTCGCGCTGCCGTTCGACGCCGGCGACCGGATTGGGCGGATTCCACTGGGCCTGCAGAACGGCGCCCACCAGCGCCCCAAGCAAGAGTAGTTTTCGCATGAATGACAAGGATACCGGATCTTGACGGAGCGGACCGGCCGACGCCATCGACGCCCGCCAACTCGACTCACGGTGCTAGTCCCCGCCTTCAGTAAATCCGCGGCGACTACGGCTGAGTAATACGCCCACCGTTCCGTGAAATCGTGGTATTCTGCCGATGGTCCGGCCAACGCGCAATTCATCCCGACTAGGGAAGAATCATCGTGCCATATTGCAACTGTGGAAAGTTCTTCAGGGAAGGTGCGACCGCGTATTGCGTCAAGTGCGGTTTTGAGACACGGGCTTCTGCCTCGACTTCAGGTAGTGCCCCGAGGGCAGATCCCAACCTCCGAGGTAGCTCAATTAGCGTTGAAGCTCTCCGATCTCCCGGAGAGAGCGCAGCATTGTTAGTCGGACTGGGCCTATTTGCCGGCTCATGGCTGGTGTTTGATATTGTCACTGATGCCATCCCTCTGCTTGTTGCATCCCTGGGATTGATCATCTACGTTCTGTATCAGCAGGGCGCGGTTAAGGGATCTTCCGTTGCCGTAAGCCCGCGAAGCTTCCCTGAAGTCGATGGCCTGGCGCAGAGCGCCGCCGCGAGGCTTGGCATAGGGAAGCCGGATTTGTTCATTAAGCACTCCCATGAATTGAACGCCTATGCCATGGGCTTCCTGGGCTCCTCGTGCGTTGTGCTGCATTCCGGAACGGTGCTTGCTCTGACCGATGTTCCGAAGGAATTGCAGTTCGTTATCGGGCATGAACTCACTCATATAAAGTGTTCACACGTACTGTGGCAAACGGTTGCGGCAACGAACCTCATCCTTGGACGAATTCCAGTTCTGAGTTATGTCTTGCCTCTCTTCTTCCGTTGGTGGTCGCGTCAGGCCGAGTATACGGCCGATCGTGGGGGCCTCATCGCCTGTAAGGATTTGGCAGCGAGCCAAAGAGCGTTGGCCCGCCTGGCTATCGGGCCAGAGTTGTTTGACCGCCTGAACATTGAGGAGTTCGTTAAGCGGGCACATGACGGCGACGTATCGACAATGGCCAGTGAGGGTGTCCTAAAAACTGTGTAAACGTTCTCCGGCAGAATAAAGGAGAACGG
>CAZBQQ010000171.1:0-11862 GCA_964493965.1 uncultured Solibacteraceae bacterium | reverse complement strand
CGGGGAGCCAACCTCGTTTTCCGCGGAACTGCGTAGGCGACCTTTCCCGAAGGCATTGGGCTACTTACGCTTACGCCTTCAATTTCACCGCAGAGCCGTGAATCGCGCTGGAAATCCTGGCGTGCTGAGATGGAGCGAACCAGCGGTGAAGCGCATGAGCCCTTCGGCAAACTGGCATGACGGTGGCCTAAAGCAACCAGCTGCCGGCGCGTCATCTCGATCCGCCCGGTCCGAAGCTGGATCGGATACACTCTGTCATAGCGAAAGCCGCCGCTCATTGGCGTCAACTGCTTGTCTTGGAAACTCGGTTGCGCCCTGAGTCGCGGCTTCCTGCTATGCCCCGCGCGAGAAATGGCGGCCAGCAGGCACAACAGGGAAGGGCGGTCAATGACGTCGCAGGCAGCCAAGAAGCGTAAAGGTCCGAGCATCATCGACCTTCTACGGCCCCACTGGAAAGCCCTGACGCTGGCCTTGCTGGCGGTTGCGGGCGAGACCGTGACCGATCTGCTCGAACCCTGGCCCCTGAAAATCGTCCTCGATTACCTGCTCCAGGCTAAGAAGCAGCCCAGTTGGTTGACCGGTGTGGTCGGCTGGATGGGGACGGACAAGCTGGCCGTCCTCAACTTCGCAGTGCTGGCGGTCGCGGTCATCGCCATTGTCGGAGCGCTCAGTTCCTACCTCGAAAAATACCTCACCACAAGCGTTGGCCAATGGGTGATGCACGACCTGCGCCGCACGCTCTATCACCACATCCACCGCCTGTCGCTCGCCGAGCACGACCAGAAAAGGACAGGCGACCTCATCGGCCGGGTGACCAGCGATATCGAAGCCATCCAGTCGTTCATCACCACGGCGCTGTTGGGCATTCTGACCAACGTCCTCACCCTGGTGGGGATCGTCGGGATCATGCTCTACCTGAACTGGCGTTTCACTCTCATCTCGCTCGCCGTTGCGCCTTTCCTTTTCGCGGCAGTTTACTTCTTCACCAGGCGCATCAAAAAAGCCTCGCGCGACGTAAGAAAGAAACAGAGCGAGCTGGTGTCGCTGGTCGAAGAAGTTCTCTCCTCGATCCGCGTCGTCAAGGCCTTTGCCCGCGAGGAGTACGAGGAGAGCCGCTTCGAGCGCCAGAGCCTGGAAAATGTCGAGGCAGCCCTGGTTGCGCGAAATGTCAAGACTAAGCTCTCGCCTGTCGTCGAGATTATCGTGGCGGCTGGGACCTGCTTGATGCTCGGCTACGGCGCGCGCCTGGTGCTCGCGGACCAGCTGACGGCAGGCGCGCTGGTCGTCTTCCTGCTCTATCTCGCCAAAATGTATAAGCCCATGCGCGAGCTGGCCAAAATGACGGACACGGTCTCAAACGCCGCGGTGGGATTTGAGCGGATCCGCGAGGTTCTGGACACGGAAAGCGGGGTACGCGACGTGCCGCACGCACGCCGCGCGGCGTCCTTCAAGGGCAAAGTCGAATTTGACAAGGTCTCGTTTGGGTACAACCAGGACCAGTTGATCCTGAAAGATGTTAGCTTCCAGATCGAGCCCGGACAGGTGGCGGCATTCGTCGGGCCGACTGGGGGCGGCAAATCAACCATCATCAGCCTGATTGCGCGCTTCTACGATCCCATCTCTGGAGTAGTCAGGATCGACGGCGCCGACATCCGTAGTTACACGATGAACTCGCTTCGCCGGCAGATTAGTTTCGTTTTGCAGGAGACGCTGCTGTTCCACGCACCGGTCTGGGAGAACATCGCCTACGGGCGCCCGGAAGCCAACCGCGAAGAGATTATTCAAGCCGCGAAACTGGCCAACGCCCATCAGTTCATCGAGCAAATGCCCGAGGGCTACGACACCATGATCGGGGAGCGCGGAGTGACGTTATCCGGGGGCCAGCGCCAGCGCATCGCCATCGCGCGGGCGGTGATCCGCAATACTCCCATTCTTGTCCTGGACGAGCCTACATCAGGACTGGACGCGGCGTCCGAGCAAGTCGTGTTCGAAGCCCTGGGCCACTTGATGGAAGGCAGAACTTCCATCGTCATCGCGCACCACTTGGCGACGGTCCGGCACGCCGACGTTATCTTCGTGGTGAAAGACAATACGCTCGTTGAGCGTGGCACCCACGATGAACTGTTGGCGGCGGGCGGCCTCTATTCGGAACTCTACGAAATCCAGTTTCGCCAGGAAGATTCCCTGACGGCGGACACGCCAAAGAGTTAGCCGGCGGGCCGGCTACAGTTTCTTCAGCGCGTCGATGCGCTGCCCCACAACCGTCGTATAGCCCTCGACCTCTTCCGGCGAGAAGCCGGCCGAGCGGAAGCAGTCTCCGATCTGATCGGTGGAGAAGCGGCCGAGCAGGTCGCCCAGCCAGCGCGCGTCCGCGATGGGAATGTGCCGGGTGACTTTCTCCATCTTCGTGCGGCTGCTGTAATATTTGGGACTGGCAATATACGGCAGAAAGGGCCTGCTGTGCATGACGAAGTCCACGTGATCGGGAGTGACCTTCTCGATAAACTTGGATTGAGCGTAGTCTTTCACCACGCCCTTGCTGCGGGAGAGGCTGCCGCCGGTGCGTCCGAAACTGGCTCCCAAATCGGAGACAGAGTAACGCTGTCCGGCATCGTCCTGGTCCCGGACGGAGTTATTCTCCGCTTTCAGGTCCCAGTTGTTGATGAGCGCCATCAGCACTCTGAGGCCATTGAACTCGCGTGTTCCGGCTACGCCGGCGTCGGACCAACTCCAGTCTCCGGACTTCTTTCCGTCGGCAGCGCGCTCCAAAAGCGCATCGCGCACCAGGACGCCGTCTGAGACGTATTCATTCCCACGCGAGAGCGGGTGTATCATCGCTTGCACGCGGATTTGCGGCCGGTAATAATCCTCGTCGGCAAAGTAACCCGCAGCCAACACAAGGCAGGTCGCAGCGACTTCCGGCTTCACCTCGGGGCCGAGTTTCACCTTCCACTTGGTGCCGTTTTCATCTTTAACATCGAACTTGGGAGCAGTCCCAGTCTTGATTTCCTGGAAGAACCTGAAGTCGGTCCCCGGGGCGCGAGTCTTCCCGCCCGGCCCGTCCAGGAGGTTCAGCGCCGTCACGTCACCCTGATCGCGCCACAGCAAGTCGGCTGTCCCGGCCTGCTGGGCGAAGGCAGGCAATGCCAGAACGAGAGCGGCAAGGCTCCCGAGAATCCTCTTGCAAACACTCATGGGCCCTCCTCAAAGAGCGCAGTCCCATCATTCCCTTCGCCGCGATCAACGTGATGGCGACATTCGGCAAAGGCGTGGCCCTGCACTCCTGGACGCTACAAAGCACTTGGGTGACCAATCACCGAAAGAGACCCGATACGACGAAAGCGGCAGGGTTGCCGGGGTCCGGACCCGGCCAACGGCTCGAACGAAGCGGTGAGGAAGTTGGTTCGAACTTGGACGGCCAGGCAGCAAATCATGCATTCGAGTGCAGGCACTGCATCGCTGTGCCCCCTCCGGGTGACAGGAAGACTCGGAATTGGCCGGTTCAGTCTGCTCCTGCCGGGTTGGTCCTTCACGTGCTGTTGCAGAGTTCTCGACCTCAGTATCTCAGCCAGGGTCCGAAGGGAGGAGTATGCGTTTGACTTCACAGCAGGCGCGACGCCTTCCGGTCCCCGCTGGCCTGCCTGCAGACGTGGTGCACCGCCCGTGAATCTGTTGATCCAACCTGACGATGGAGTCGCGCCGCTGCTTTCGGGAATCAGAAGCGCGAAAAAGAGCATCGAGATCGCTGTCTTCCGTTTCGACCGCGCCGAACTTGAGGCGGCGCTAAAGGCCGCCGTCGCCCGCGGCGTTGCGGTGAGGGCGTTGATTGCATATACGAACCGGGGCGGCGAGATCAACCTGCGCAAGCTCGAGATGCGTCTGCTCGAAGTAGGGGTAGCTGTTTCGCGGACCGCCAACGATCTGGTGCGCTATCACGACAAGTTGATGATTATCGACGGTCGGGTGCTCTACGTCCTGTCCTTCAACTTCACCCACCTCGATATCGATCACAGCCGCGGCTTCGGAATCGTCACCAGGAAGGTCAGGTTCGTCCACGAAGCGTTGAAGTTGTTTGAGGCCGATACTGCGCGGCAACCCTATACGCCGGCGCTGGATAGCTTTATTGTCAGTCCCGCCAACGCCCGCAAACTGCTGGCCGCGTTTATCCGCAAGGCCACGAAGCAGTTACTCATTTACGACCCGCTGATCGCCGACCCGGAAATGCTGCGTGTTCTCAGCGAGCGGAGCAGGGCGGGGGTAGAGGTCAAAGTCATCGGCCGCGTAAGCAAGCTAAATCCCGGTCTGCAAGTCCGGGATCTCGCCGGTTTGCGCTTGCATACACGCACGATCATTCGCGACCGCAGGCAGGCCTTTGTGGGCAGTCAGAGTCTGCGCAGGACGGAACTGGATGCGCGGCGCGAAGTCGGCGTTATTGTTCATGAACCTGAAGCGGTGAATGGCTTGATTCGGACGTTTGAAGCGGATTGGGAAAGGAAAAAAGTCGAGGAGCAACCGCCGTCCCCAGCCAATCCAAGAGTCTCCAAGAAGGCGGTGAAAGCGCTGGTGAAAGAGCTGTCGCCGCTGAATCCCCTCGTGGAGGAAGCGGTCAAACAGGTGGCCTCGGAGACCGAGGGCGCGAGTATGGATCTGTCAGAAATGAAAGAAACGGTCAAAGAAGCGGTGCAGGAAGCGGTGCGGGAGCGTGTCAAAGAGATGGTGAAGGAATCCATGGAGGTGTCCTAGCCCGTGCGAAGCATCCATGTCCCCCGCGCACGCGGCCCAGCGCCCAGTGGACGCGCCTACAGTGAGGGCTCGCCCATCGCAGTCCGGAGCCTTGCAGTCCCGCTTTTCGTCAAGGAGAGTCTATGAAGCACCGAATCTGGGTGACCCGCTTGCTCCCATGGTTTTCGCTTCTTGCGGTGGTGGCGCCCGGCTTTGCGGGCCAGGCGCGGGCGCCGCAGGTCAGCGAGGAGGATGCGCGCGTCTTCAAGATCTTTACCGCCCGCGTCCAGCAATACGTCAAACTGCAGAAAGAAGTGGAAGCCTCGCTGCCGGCCCTGAAGCCAACCTTTGAGGCAGCGCGGATTGCCGAGCACCAGCAGGAGCTGGCCAGGAGAATTGCAGAGGCGCGCACCGGCGCACGCCAGGGCGACATCTTCACTCACGATGTGAGTGAGCGGTTCCGCAAAATCATCCGCAGTGCATTTCAGGGACCCGAAGGCCAGCTTGCGCGCCGGACGATCCGCCCGGACGACCCGTCCAAGGTCATTGGCCGGCTGCGTGTGAATGACGTTTACCCGGAGAACATCCCGTTGACGACCACGCCGCCGACTCTGTTGAGCAAGCTGCCTCAACTGCCCCAGGAACTGGCATATCGGATCGTCGGGCGCGACCTGACGCTGAAGGACACGAAAGCCGGTTTGATCGTGGATCTCATCCCGAACGTCGTCCCATGAGGTTTTCTACTATGCCTGCTTTGCGCCGCGCCGCCTTCTCCTCCTCTGTTGCTCTCGCTGCATTCAGCCTGTCGCTCTACGCCCAGGATCTGACCCTGCCGCTGAAACCGGACTCGGTGCGCTTCTTGGCCATCGGCGACATGGGGACGGGGCTGAAGCCACAATACGAGCTGGCCGCGAAGATGGTCGAGTATCGTCAAAGATTCCCCTTTGAGTTCGCCATTATGCTGGGGGACAACATTTACGACGACGACGGGGCCGGCGCGGGCACCTACGAAAACAGGTTTGAGTTGCCCTACAAGCTCTTGCTCGATGCCGGCGTAACTTTCTATGCCGCGCTGGGCAACCACGACAAACCCAACGAACGCTTCTATAAGTCCTTCAACATGAATGGGCAGCAGTATTATACGTACAAGAAGGGTAACGTCCGCTTCTTCGTCCTGGACACCAACGACATGAACCCGCGGCAGCTCGCGTGGCTGGAGAAGGAGTTGCAGAACGCAGGGTCGGATTGGAAAATCTGCTATTTCCATCACCCGCTCTATTCCTCCGCGGCCTTCCATGGCTCATCGATCGAGCTCCGCCATGTGCTGGAACCCCTCTTCGTGAAATACGGCGTACAGGTCGTCTTCGCAGGGCACGACCACGTTTATGAGCGGGTGAAGCCGCAAAATGGCATCACCTATTTCACCGAGGGAGCTTCAGGCTCGTTGCGGAAGGGCAACCTGAGGAAGACGGCCCTGACCGCAGTCGGATACGACCAGGATCGTTCCTTCATGCTCGTCGAAATCGCCGGTGACGAGCTTTACTTCCAGACCATCTCGCGTACGGGGCTGACGGTTGATTCGGGAATGATCCGGCGGTGAGGGGCACGCGCTGGCCGACGTCGGTGACCAAAGCGATCGGGCGCCTTTTCCGCCGCTCTGCCAACTTCGCCCTGATTCGCAGGATGCAGAAGAGATCAGCCGATCACCCGAAAGACGCAGAACAATTCAGAGTTGAGTGGCTGAATCTGACGAACACTGGGTCCATGCAGAGGCTGTTCGGTCATACGCAGGCCGGGACGGCACCTCCGTAACTCTGCGGTGTGTCTTGGGAACGATGCCCCAGCCTTCGCATAACGCACAAACCTTGCGCGGGTCCAGGGCGTCACATCCATAGCTGTTGCAGTTCGGGCACGGAACGTACCCGTACTTGTCCGGGCCAAGAAAGATCTGCACCATGGTCGGGTTTTTGGCCTGCAGCTTGGGCTGGAGCATCCGTTGACCCTTCTGATGCCGCTTCCCGCGGTGGGCGAGTGCCCAGAGAAGGGCCAGTAGCGGCCCAACGAGGAGGCTAAACAAGAACGAGGACGTGCCGAAAATGGGCCGCATTCCTCCCCCTCCCTGCCCCTGAGCCTTCGCTACTCCTCCGCGCTGAAGCCGGCCATCCCGGAGGTTTCTCCGGCGAGATTTGCGATCTCCTCCTCTCTGTTCTTGCGGCGGGCCAAGCCCATCCGCCATAGCCATGTCACGGGTGTCGTGCCGATCGACTGGCTCCTGCACGCTGGGAGCGGTAATAAGGCCGCTGCCCGAAACAGCCGGTTCCGGTAGCGCACGATGGGAGTCAGCAGCAGCGGCAGCGCCCGGTGCCGCGCCGCCGTGCTTCTCCGGGTACTCCGTCCCAGGAGCAGGAACGGGACGCGAAACTGGGACGGGACCTTGGCCGCTAGCCGCGAGGCTGCCCAGGCGCCCATGGAGGCCGCCGTGACATGCCAGGCAGGAGAGCGCGAAGCAAACAGCGATGGCGAACCGAAGCCGGAGATCCACACACGGGGCTTTGCGATCGCTGGATCGGCGCCGGGTTTCGGCGGCAGCGCTCTGGGACTTCTCGACTGTGGGCGGAGCGTGGGTGCGGGCGGGTCCGGGGCGCAGCGCCTGCCGCGGGGCCCGCTCCGAGCACACTGACTTGTCCTGTGATTCCGTTGCGGAGCCCGTACAGCGCGAGGCCGAGGCGGTCCTTGGCCCCACCTTGCGCCTCGGGAGCGGGCTCTCACGCTGGGTCAGACTGGCGGCGTGGTTGTTTGAGGGGACCCAGAAAGCGCTCGGGATAGTCACCATGAGTTCACGCCGCAGCCCAAAGATGTGGTCGGGCAGCCTCCTCGTTGCTGCTCGTCCGAGCAGGCCGCGAACAGGTCGAATTCCGGCACCGCGGCCAGGAGTACTGCGGAAGCTTTGGTGATGATCGGAACGGTTGCGTAGAGCAGGATGCGCGCCAAGACGAGTCAACCCCTATACGCAGGGAGTATACCCCCCATAGGGGCGGGAATCAAGGTTTATTAATACCCTTTTGTGGTTATCGTGCGCCCGCATGTGAGTACTGTTACTTCCCCCCCCGTCCCTGCTCGTACGCGACGGCGCTGGACAGCATCCTCATCTTGCTCGGGTGCGGCTCTCTGGCGGACGTAGCGCTTGGCGTTTTCGCCTTACTGGATCGCGAACAAACATTAACAAGTACCGAGGCTAACGGACCCGAGATTCTGATTCGGAAGCGCGGCGCCTGGGTGTATACTACGACGTCAATCATGTTTCCATTTCACGCAGCAAAGCTCCTGATGGCAACGGCGCTCACGGCCTTTATCACCGCCCTGCCGGTCGCGGCTGGCTCCTTCACGCTCGCCTGGAGCGGCGCCTCCTGGAATGACGGCGGCTCCCTCGCGGGGAACTTCACGTTCGTGTATGACAGCAACGGCATGCCGACGAGCCTGGTGTCCGCTGACGTCACAACCGGCGACGGAACGAGCGACGGCTTCAGCGGGCAATCCTACGTGTACAATGTTCCCGGTCTCACATCCACCGTCGCGCCCGATGCCATCACTTTCGATGCAACGCAGTTTGGGGGCTATCCGGCGAACGAACTGGAGATGACCGACGCAAACGGATACCGCATCTTCCTGGACTGGCAGGGCACGAGTCCGTCTCTTCTCTGGATCGGCAACGTAGGGGGCCAATACAGTTCCGAGAATAACCCCGGCGACTCGATCATCCGCTTCATCAACGGCTCGACAGGATCGCCGGGCACTCCGATCCCCGAGCCGGCCTCCCTTCTTCTCGTGGGTCTCGGGTTGGCCGGACTCTGCCTGTTTCGCCGCCGCAAAGCCACCGAATCCTGCGCCCGCTAGTGTAAGCGCGGTGCCCCCTTTCGCGGGCCCAAGGCCCCGCTTTCCCATTGCCTGACCGCACCCCTCACATGCGGCTTCAACTCCCGCCAACTTTCTATCGCGCTCGAGTCCGAGCGACGGCAGCCTACCAGGCTTGCGCGCCAGCAAGTGCAGCCATCGCCGCAGCTTGGCTCCGTGGTGCTCGAACACCTCGGCGATCATGACGCAGCGCCGGACGCGCTGTGCCGGAATTAGTACCCGCGGCCTATGACTCGTCAAAAGGACTTTGAAGTCCAAAATAGCCTCTTGAGGCCTATAATGATTGCGACCCAGGAACCCGGGATCGGGATCCGGGCGGGTGGTTGCTTTGAGAGGTCTTATTGAATGCGCAAAACTTCCTTTCTGACAGGCTTCCTTGCTCTCGCCGGATTGGCAGCCATGCCGGCTTCGGCCGGCGTCGTGTATAACAACGATTTCGGCGGCGTCATCAGCACGGACAACTATGCCATAGACGCCTGGACCATCAACTACGGGTTCCAAGTGACCAACTCCTTCGTATTGGACAACAATACAACCGTCACGGGAGTGAACTTTGCTGTCTGGGTGCCTAACAGCAGCGACACCCTGACGTCTGTGAACTGGTACATCCGGGAGGACAGTAGCCCGGATAATCCACTATTGGGCACCGTGGTAGCGTCCGGCACCGTCAATCCGGTCGGCTCAACCCTACTCTCCCCGAACGGCGTTGGGTACGACGTCTTTGGAGAATCTTTCGACATCCCCTCCTTGGCGCTGAGCGGCGGAACCAAATACTGGCTCCAGTTCGACGGCGCGGTTGTACCTAACGCGGATCCCATCTATTGGGACCAAAGCGACGGACCCTCGACTTATTACGAGAGCGAATACGGGTACTTCGACGCCAGTTCGTGGCCGTGCAATGGTCTTTGCACCGGCTCCGAGTCGTTCCAACTCCTCGGCGACGCCGGCGCTTCCACTCCTGAGCCGGCCAGCTGGCTTTTGTTGGGAGGCGGCATGATCGCCCTGGCCGGGTTCCGGCGTCGCAGGAAGTGAGACGGCATCATCCTGTTGATAGGGGACGGCGGCGGGCGCTCCAGCGCTTGAAACCGTCCCCGAGAAGCTTGCACCAGCCGCTACTGTTCCTCCTCCTCGCCTCCCTCTTCCCGCTCCATAGCCTGGCCGCACAGGCGCCGGAATTCGTCAGCTTTCGAGAAGCGCGTCCCGTGCTGGAGGCCATGCAAGCCTCGCTGCCCGCGGAATTGAGGGCCGCCGGCGGGCTGGCTCCCGGCGCCTGGGACCAGTGGGTCCGCGGCCGCGACCGCCTGATCCGCGCGCGGATCGCGCAGGGAGAGGGGCTCACGCTCACGAATCTGCTGCGTCTGGGAGTCACCTACACCGATCAGCGCCGCATCCCTTTCGACCTGCTCGAGCGCTATGGCAGGGACCCCGCGGTCAACTCCGCCGCCGAACGCCGCGCCGGCGATCTGATCCGCGCGCTTTCGGCTCCCCATCCAAACGCCGGACTGCTGCTGATGCGGAACTTCCTTCGGGAGAGCGGCTTCAGCCTGAGCTCGCCCTCCGGGCGGGCAAAAACGAAGGCCTACCTCCTCTCCAGTCTGGCGCGCCAGCGCGACGAGGTCAGGAGCGAACAGGAGCAGGCGAGGATGGACCACTCGCAGTTGTTCAAGAACCGCGGCCTCTCCACCGACAGCGACCTGTACACCGGCTATGCCCTCGAACTGCATCTGAAGGACCTGCTGCATCGCGGACTGCTGAAGCCCGGCGCCGTCCGGCGGGTCGGCATCATCGGCCCGGGGCTGGATTTCGTCAACAAGAAGTTCGGCTACGACTTCTATCCTCCCCAGGTGACGCAGCCGTTTGCGGTGATCGATTCCCTTTTGCGGCTGGGCCTTGCCGATGCCGGCTCTATCCGCGTCTCCACCTTCGACATCAATCCACTCGTGAATCGCCATATCGAGAGCGCCCGCGCCCAGGCGGCTGCCGGCAGAGCGTATACGATCCAGCTCCTGTGGAACTGGTCCCTCGACGGAGGCGACAGCTTTCGGGAGGATTTCAGCAGGTATTGGGGACAACTGGGAGAACGGATCGGCAATTCGGTGGAGCCCGTCGCCGTCCCTCAGGCGGTCCGCTCCGAAGTCGTCGTCCACGCGGTGCGGATCCGGCCCGAGATCGTGGCCAGGGTCACACCCGTAGATATGAATGCCATCCTGCAGGTGCAGCCACTCCCCGAGGACCGCCGTTTTGATTTGGTGATCGCCACGAACATCTTCCTGTACTACGACGCTTGGGAGCAGGCGCTGGCGCGTGCCAGCCTGGCGGCCATGATCCGGCCGGAGGGCTTCCTGATTTCCAATACTCCGCTGCCGGCCGCCGCTGCCTCCGGGCTTGTGGACTCGGTGCGAACCGATATTGCTATCCGGCCTGGCCTCACCGACCACGTGTACTGCTACCGGCGGCAGACCGTTCGTCCTGCCATCTAGGTTCGTTTGGTAGGGCGAGGTGCGGCGGGCTCGCAGCGTTCCGGGATTCCGATCCTCCTCTTCAAGCGTCCTGCACGACCTCTGAGCCCCAGAAAAGAGATCCAGCGCACCCCTTCGTGCCGATGAGGTACTTGAGCCGCCGTTTTCGGCTCGAGAAACGAGGGGATCATGCGAAGGTGCGCAACGAAGGTCGCGGTGTGTCTGGTCGCGGTGCTGCTTGCCGGTCCCTTCACGCCATGTCAGGCAGTGGAGAAGCAGAAACGATCGAAGCGTTTGTGGTGGGCGTCGGTCGCCGTGGTGGTGGGTGCGACCTTGCTGGACGTGGCGTCGTCGCGCGGCGGAGTGGAGACGAATCCGATGTTGAGGAGCAGCAGCGGCACGTTCAGCACCAAGCGCGCGTTGCTCCTGAAGTCGGCCGCCACTGGCGGAATGCTGGCCACCGAAGCGTGGGTCATGAGGCGTTCTCCACACTCCGATCGCAGTGCCGCTGTGGTGAATTTCGTCAGCGGAGGCGCTGTCGCCGGGCTGGCTGTCCGAAACTGGAAGGTCGCGACGGCACCGGCGGCAAACTGACGGCGCGGGCCGCCACAACCCGGCTAGACCCGAAATCCCTTGAGGCTGTTGGTCGCCGCCCCGGCGATCGTGACTGAATGTTCTGTCCACCCGGCTTGGCTACTTGGCAGCTTGGCACGCTGAAGGTCGCCCCACAGAGAGAGTATCCCCCCGTCGTTAGTTTTCTCACGTCGCC
>CAZBQQ010000170.1:0-12002 GCA_964493965.1 uncultured Solibacteraceae bacterium | reverse complement strand
TTCGCCCACTCTCGCGGCTCGACGTCTGACTTGATTATAGCGCAGTCGGCGCACGGGCGACGCGTGGAGTACCGCTCCCGGTGGAGGGTCCGCTCGATGACGTTGGAGAGGAAGGAGGAAGAAGGAGGGCGTGACCAACCTCGCGGAGGATGAGGCAAGTTAGGTGGTCTTCAGAATGCCTGCGGAAGCGATCCGCCCGGGTGGCGTCGATCGCACGCTGCCGCTTGGGCACCTGGCGGCGAAGTGGTCCGCCTGTGCCGCTGACCGGATTCGCCGGGGCTTGCCGCGCACGACCCTGATTCCATCCGGCCCCGGCGGCGGCCTGGGTGGTTCGTTCCCGCCCGCGATCGGGAGCGCACTAAGTTGGCCGGCGCCGCAGCTTGGCGGGGCGTGGATCGGGCTCAGTCAATGAGCTCAAGAGACGTCAGCTTGCTTAGTAACTCGGCGGTGTCGATGGGCTTCACCACATATTCATCACAAAGCGCCCGAAAGGATCGGAACACTTCTTTCATTTCCTTCACTGCGGTCGTCATGACGATTTTCACGCCATGGGGCGGGACAAGACCGCGTGCTGCTTCCCAAGCCCGGACCTCCCTGAGGGCCTCCTGGCCGTCCATCTCGGGCATCATGATGTCCATGCAAATCAGGTCGTAGGGCGACCCGTCGCCGGCCGCCATCCGGAATGCTTTCACGGCCTCCCTGCCGTTGACGGCGATGTGGCATTCGCCATAGCGGGAGAGGAGGGTCTGTAGAAAAAGACGGCTGGTGAAGTCGTCTTCAACAATCAGCGTTTTCATAGAGTGCCGTCCTTGTCGGCTATACCCATTCGGCGCGCTCCAGCGTGCTTTTGAGCTTCTCGAATTCCTCCAGCGCTCGAGGCAGGATCTCGCCGAACCGATCCAACTGACCCGCGGCGGCTGCCCGTTCCATCTCCAGGGCAACGGTGTGAAGACCGGTGGCCGATATCGTTGCCGCCGATCCCTTGAGCGCATGTGCCTGCAAGCGGGCGCCTGCCGCGTCCGCCTCGGCCAGCCGCTTCCGGAGAATGTTCAACTGCGACGGGAAATCCTCGAGGAACCCCTGGACGATTACGCGGGCCAGATCCTTGTCTCCCATGAGCCTCTTCACCAGGACCTCGGAATCGAAGGCCGGTCGAGCCCCTTCCGCGACCGCCTCCCGGCCGGCTTGGTCCGCCGCCCAGGGATCGGGATCGGGGAGCCACTGCGCCAGCACTTCGGCAAGCCGTCGCAGATCCACGGGCTTGGAGAGATAGTCGTTCATCCCTTCGGCCAGGCACCGGTCCCGGTCGGTCGCCATGGCGTCCGCCGTCAGCGCGACGATCGGAATGGCCGGATGAGCCGACGCGCGGATCTGGCGGGTGGCTTCGAAGCCGTCCATAACCGGCATTTCGCAGTCCATCAGGACCAGATCGTATCGGCCGTGCCGCAGCGCCTCGACGGCATCGGCGCCGTTGGTGACTGCGCTGCCCTTATATCCCAGCTTCCCCAGGAGCGCGAGAGCAACGTCGCGGTTCGTGGCGTTATCCTCCGCCACCAGAATTCTCGCGTTCGACGCAAGACGAGTCTTCCCAACCGGCTGACGAAAGCCCGCGCCCGTCCAGTTCGGCACAGGTTGCTGCCGGGCGGCAGGCGCCAGATCGAAAATCGCGGTGAACCAGAAGATGGAACCGCTGCCCGCGTGGCTGTTGACCCCCACGGCGCCCCCCATCAGCTCGACAAGCTGCTTCGCAATGGCCAGCCCGAGCCCGGTGCCCCCATACTTGCGTGTGGTCGAAGCGTCGGCCTGAGTGAATGGTGAGAATAGCTCGGCGGCCCGATCCAGGGGAATCCCGATTCCGGTATCGGTCACCGTGAAGCGGAGCGTCACGGTGCTGCCGGCCAGGCTGTCGACAGCCACTGCGACCGCCACCTCGCCCCGCTCGGTGAACTTGACGGCATTGGCGACGAGGTTCATCAGCACCTGGCGCAAGCGCTGGGCGTCGCCCAGCAGGACGTCCGGGACCTCCGATGACACGCGCGAATAGACGTTCAGGCTCTTCTCTCTTGCCTGGACGCGCATGAGCTGGACGACATTCTCGATGGTGTCGCGGGGGCTGAAACTGAGCTTCTCGAGCGCCAGTTTGCCAGCTTCGACCTTGGCGAGGTCCAGAATCTGGTCGATGAGGGCCAGGAGAGCCCAGCCGCTGTTTTGCGCCACATCGAGGCACTGCCGCTGCTCGGCGGTGAGATCGGTTTCAAGCAGCAGTTGCAGCATGCCCAGCACGCCGTTCATGGGCGTGCGGATTTCGTGGCTCATATTGGCCAGAAAGCAGCTCTTGGCCCGGTTCGCGGCATCGGCGTCCCGGCGGGCGCGAATCAACTCCTCTTCGTAGCGCCTCCGTTCGCTGATGTCCTCCGCAATTCCGGCGACCCGAATCAGTTGCCCGGCCCGGTCGCGGACGGGGAAAGCCCGGTCGCGAATCCACTTCTCCTGCCCGTTTGGCGTGCGGATGCGGTATTCCGATTCGAGAGACTCTCCCTGGAGTTGCCTGGCGAACACTGCGTGGGCGCGTTCCTGGTCGTCGGGGTGGATCGCGGCCGCCCAGGCCATGGGGTCCTGGTAGAGGCTGTGGCAGGACCGACCCCAAATCGACTCATAAGCGGGACTGATGTAGACGACCTCATCCGCCGCGGCGGACATCATCCAGAAGACCTCGCGAATGTTCTCGGTCAGCTGGCGGAACTTCTCTTCGCTTGCCTGCAGGGCCTGCTCGCTTTGCCTGCGCTCGGTGATGTCCAGGCTCAGCCCGACGAACCCGAGGAACTCGCCAGCCGGAGATAGGCGCAGCTCCGCGTAGCAGGCGACCCAGCGCCACTGGCCATCGGCCCGCCGGACGCGGGTCTCCGCGTTAAATGACCCGTGATCCTGCACCGCGAGGTAGAGAGTGCGGCGGTATTCCGGCGCGTCGTCCGGGTGCATCAGTGCCTGCCATTTGTCTCCGTTCACCTCTTCAAAGGTGGCACCGAAGAATTCGCGAAAAGCCCGGTTGATGAACCGAATGCCGCCCTGCTCGTCGGTCACCCACATCAAGGCCGGACAACCGTCCGCCAGGATGCGGAAGCGCTCTTCACTTTCGCGCAGGATCTCGTCCGCCCGCTTGCGGGCCGTGATGTCCTCCACGTGCACCACGTGAACGGATGGCTCGCCGCCGGGCCTGCGGAGCTGCGCAATCCGTATCCGCACCCACACCACGGCCCCGCTGCGGTGGATATAGCGTTTTTCGTCCTCCGCGCACCGGTCTTCGCTCTCGCCAAGCTGGCCGGCGAGCCCCTGGCACCGGTTTAGGTCGTCGGGGTGGGTGAATTCCGCCCACTGCCGGCCCAGCAGTTCCTGTTCGGAATACCCCAGCATTCCGCAAAACGCCGCGTTGACCTGGATGAAGCGCCCGTCCAGGCCCGCCACTAACATTCCGAACGGGGCGTGTTCAAAAACTTCGCGGAATCGCTCCTCGGTCTCGCGCAGGGCCTGTTCGGCCCGCTTGCGCTCCGTGATATCCTCCACGTGGCCTATGAAGCAAGGCGGCCCGCCATCCTGGCTGCGCAGCACCGAAACCCTCATGCGGCCCCAGACCAGACGTCCACTGCGATGAAAGTAGCGTGTCTCCACTTCCAGGCTGCGGTCCGGATCCCTGAAGAGAGTTTTCCTGAGTTGGAGGGACGGCTCCAGATCGTCGGGATGGATCAGCTTGTCGAAAGAGGTCGCAAGCAGTTCCTGTTCGGTATACCCCGTCATCTGGCAGAAAGCCGCATTCACCTTGATGAAGCGCCCGTCCAGGCCGGCCACGCAGATTCCGGAAGGCGCGTGCTCGAACAGATCGCGGAATCGCTCTTCGCTTTCCCGCAGCTTCCGTCTGGCCTCGATGCGCACGCGGATGTCGTGGGCGGTGGCCGAGGCGCCCACTACGTCTCCGTTTGCGTTTCGTATCGGAGAGATGGAGAGCGCTACGTCCACCTCGCGACCATCCTTGGCCCGGAGAACCGTTTCGAACGGCGCCACCGAGTCCCCCTGGGCAACGGCTTCCAGGAAATGAGCTACTTCTTCGCCGCGGCCCTGCGGAGCCAGAATCGCTATGCTCTTGCCAACGATGTCCTGGGGCGAGTACCCAAACAGTTTTTCGGCGCCCCGGTTCCAGCTGACGATGGTGCCATCCAGGTTCACGGCGTGAATGGCGTCGTCCGAGCATTCCACGATCGAGGCCAGCAAAGCCCGGTTTCGCTCCGCCTCGTGCCGCGCCGTGACGTCGCGCAGGATCATGGCGACGGCCGCCACTTCTCCGGAGGAGTTGCGGGTGGGGAAGGCCGTGACGGAGGCGGGAAACCTGCGCCCGTCTTTGCGCAGTCCGATGCCCTCGTGTTGCGAAACCACCTGGCCCTGGCGTGCGCGTTCGAGGAGTTTCGCCAGGCGGACCTGCCGGTCGGGCGGCACCAGAATGGAGCCGTCCTTTCCAATCACGTCCACAGCGGCATGGCCGAATACCGCCTCCGCGCCGCGATTAAAGGTGAGGATGATCCCAGCCACCGTGAACGTGAGGATGGCGTCCCCGGAGCTCTCGACGATCGCGGCCAGAAACGCCTGCGCTTCGTCCGCCGCTCGCCGGCCGGTCACGTCCCGCTTGATCGCGATGTAGCTGATAATCTGGCCGCCGGCATCTTCGACCGGCGTGATTTGCATCTCCTCGGTGTAGAACGTTCCGTCCTTCCGCCGGTTGACGATCTCACCCTGCCAGACCTGGCCGCGTCGAATGGTATTCCAGAGATCCTCGTAGAGCGTCGCGGACTGGAGCCCGGACTTGAGGATGCGCGGTTGCTGGCCGACGGCTTCCTCGCGGGTGTATCCCGTCAGTGCGGAGAAGGCGGGATTCACATACTGAATTGTCCCGTCGGTCGCGGTAATGACGATACCTTCCGCGGCCTGTTCGACGGCCGCGGCCAGGCCGACGCGATCCACGATGCCGATTTCCTGCCGCAGGGTTCACCTCGAAGAGGTCGCGACCTCTTGACTACGTATCGGCTGGGCCGGCGGGTTTCCGTAGGGCGGCGAGGCGCGAACCTGCAGGGCGGGATAACGACGCCCGACTGGTACCGGTCGCGGCGAGACCAGGAGGCAAGAGCTTCAGCCGCACAGCGAGGTATTGGAGCCGCTCGCCCATTCCTGAAGCATCCGTTCTCCAATCTCGGCAAATTCCGCGTGCTGCCGCATGTAGGAGCGGACTTCGGTTGCCGTCTCTCGAATCGCTTCGTCGATACGTTCCAACATCTGCCTGATCTTCGCAGGGGTGCCGCCGGCCCGCGTTTCACCGAGTCGCCTCAGTTCCTTCGCCGTGGGCCATTTTGTCGAACCGTTGAGCGTCAGGGCCAAGCTGTCTTTCGCGAGGTAGACGGACGTCGTCACAAGATCGTAGACCGGCGCCAGTCTTGCCGCACCCTGCACGTCGTCATAGACAATCCCAAAGTTCTTCAGATGCGCGTCGCCATTGCGAAGCGCACAGTTAAGCGCAATCAGGGTGAACAGCTTCTCCATGTCCTGGTTGACATGCGGGGAATTCGCGAACTGAGCGAATCGCTTCATCACCGAGGTTTCGTAGCTGCCGCGATATTTCTCGTCGGTCCTGCGGGCGTTAAGAGCGCAGAAATCCTCGAATCCCCGATAGGTCCCGTCCGCGCGCAGATCGAATCGGTCGATGACCAGGGCCATGCCGTCTTCGGCGATGCGAAAGGGGGGCACGTCGAGTCCGCATTTGCGAGCGGCTGTAAGGCAGAAATACTCGTTGGCGGCCAGTTGCGGGAACTCGTCCGGCTCCCACAGTTTCACGATGTGCGTTGCGCCCTTACAGCTCTGGGAGAGCCGGTGGCCGGAGTGCTCCATTTCAGCGAAGGCTTGTTCGTCACGGACAAGGATCTTGGGCTGCACGCCGCTGATGCCGGAGAAGGACGCGAACTTCTCCAACAGGTAGCGGAACAGGCCGCCACCACGCTTACGTTCGAGGATTTCGTCGACTGACTGAAACGGCACGTCCTCGTGTAGCTGTTCCTTTTCGCCGGTATAGCGGATCCGGCCCACCTGCGAGCGACCGACGACCGACAGCAGATCGAATTCGTCGAAGGTCCCGGTGGCCTTCGCGAAAGCAAGGCGCAGACGCTCGCGCAGGAAGCCTTCGGGCAAATTCATCTCAAAGATGGGAAGCAGGCCAAAGGGCACGCTCCATGAGGGCAGGCGCACGGGCATCGTGACGGATACGGCACGCGCGGCAGGCGCGCCCGGCAGATAGGCGAACGTGCTTCCGCGTTCGCCGTGACGGTCGAGCAGTCCCGCCTCAGCGGCGTCGGTCCAGACTCTGATCATCGCGATCCTCTTGCATCAGTTCGTCCAGTGTGGGGCGGTGCGAGCTTGCGGTCTGCAGCGTCAGCTCAAGGCCAAGGGCGGCGAGCAATTTGGCAACCTTTGAAAAACCCAGCTCTCCGGCGCGTCCGTTTTCGAGCGCGTCGAGCGTCGCGCGACTGATGCCCGCCCTGTGCGAGAGCTCGGTCTGGGTCAGCTTGAGGCGCTTGCGGTGTGCGGCGATCTGTTCGCCGATGGAGATGAGATCCAGCATATGCCTAGTATATTAGGCATTGTGACTTCTTGCAAGCTTGTTGCCTAATATATCAGGCAGATTGACAGCAGAAGCTTGCGAAACGAGGTCAAAACATTAGATGGTGCGGATGAAAGGACTTGAACCTTCACCCCGGCCTCCTGGCGACCAACCGCGCCGTCCGGCGAGCATCGAGCTTGGCGTGCGAAGCGTGGACGGCGGGTAAGAATAGGGCCCTGCCGCTCTACCGGTCCGGCGCGGCGCCTTTCAGATATGATCGAGCATTCTGCAATTCGAGCCGCTCCGTGTCGGCGTGGTCACACAAACCGAGCAGGTCGCGGTACCGCTTCGCCGCATGCTTCTGGTCGCCCGAAAGCTCGGCCGCACGCGCCGCGCCGTACGTGGCGTTAAAGCGCCCGGGAGAACGGCGCAGCACTGCTTCGAACTCCGCAAGCGCCAACTCGGGACGGTCCAACTCCAGGAATAATTCGCCCAGGAGTTCGCGCGCCGGCAAGACCGGCCCGGGTGTGACAGGATGCTTCTCGGTGCTGTCCTCAAGCTCTGCCGCGGAGCGCATCGCGTGAAGGGCTGAGACGTCGTCTCCTTGGGAGTGCTCGGCCCACGCGGTTGCCGATAACCTCTGGATCTCCACCTGCGCGCCCCAATCGTATTGCCCCTCGACTTGCGTCAACGCGCGTCGAATTGCTGCGAGCCTGTCGATTTCGGCTCGCGCCGCGGCAGGGTTGCCGCTCCGGGCCGCACCCAGTGCCCGGGCGAAATGCGTGATCGCCTCCGCATAAGGGAACTCGCTCCAGGCGATTGAGGATGGCCGGGCTTCGAGCGACGCCGCAATCGACCAACGGCGGCGCTCGATCGCGTAGCGCGCTGGAATCGCGGCCAGAGCGTATGCCGCCTGGAACACATTCTGATCGACGCTGGTGATGGCCGCCGTCCGTTCCACCAAACTTCTGGCGGCCGAGTCGCGGCAGGTTTGCAGGTACGCATAGACCAGGTAGTCCATCGCGTGCAACTCATCCTGCGACGCAAACCCGGGCGATGGGTTCGCCAGATGCTTCCGCGCGGCGGAGGCCGATGCCAGGTTTGACTCGATGGAATCGTCCCAGAGCCCCAGCGCCGTGAAGATGTGCGACGGCATATGAAGGGCGTGCGGCACGGCAGGGGCAGTCTTGGCATACGACCGCGCCGCGGGCAGAGCCAGCGCAGCTAGCTGCGGCGAGTCGTAAGCGTGAATCAGGTAATGGGCGATGCCGGGATGGTTGGGCTGCTCGGGCAGGATGCGATTCAGAATCACGGCCGCCCGCTTTTGGTTGGCGTACGTCTTGTCCGTGGCGGATGCGGTCCCGAGCAGCGAAAGGGCGAAAAAGATGGCGGCCTCCCGGTCCTCGGGGTATCTCTCCGAGAGGCGTTCCATAGCCTTCCGCCACGCCAAGGCACGGGCGCTGTGTGAACGCGAATTCGAGTCATGGTAGAAAGCCTCGAGCGCGACGATGTAGTCGCGCTCGCGCTGTGTCTTCGCGGCTGCCGATTTAGCCTTCTCGACAGCCGCTTGTCCCTTCGCCAGATCGCCCGGGGTTGGAGGAGCCCACAGCGGATGATAGAGGCTCATTGCCATGCCCCAATAGGCCATGGCGCAGCCCCGATCGATCTCAGCCACTTCCGTGAACGTCCTGCGGGCCTCGTCATACCAGAACGAGTGCAGCAGGGCCACGCCCCGGTCGAACACTTTCTGCGCCGCGGGCGAACAGGACACCGGGAAATGTACCGCCCCGACGTCATGTCCGGAATGGCCCTCCTGGCTGCCCGAGAGCGGTCCCAGCAACATCAGGATCGCCGCACTCGTGCGAAACGACCTAGCGATCGCTCTGCTCATTTCCGTCGTCCGGGATGCGTACAAGTGAATGGCGCAGGATGTAATCGGCCACGGCAACTCCGAGCCCTTGACCATCCTCGCATGCGCTCCGGAAATGGATACCACCGACGATGCGAGCGTTCTTCACCTCGTCGAGTGCCGCGGTGAAGCTGGAGAAGGAACGCGACACACCCGGCATTCCGTCCGAGGTCACGCTGAATTGCGTGTTGTCGCCGAAGTAAGCGGAAAGGACGCGCCCGGCCGCGCCGCTGACACAGGAGTGGGCGGATGGATACTCCGGAAAGGGGGGCGTCGTGATGAGCGGCGCCCACGCCGGGTCGGCCACGGTATCCGGGTTCCCATCCATGTCGCCGAGTTGGATTGCAGTAACCGGCCGCCACGAAACATACGTGTACTTCGCATCCCAGCATCCGGTCACAGCATCGGCCAGAGCAAGATTCAAGTACGCCAGCAAGCGCGCATTTTCGAGCAGACTGAAGTCGCGTGCGGTGCTCAGCGAAGTCGCGACTGGATCCCAGAAGTCCACGGGGCTGGCGGATTGCCAGAAATGAGCATACAGCGTCTGATCAGCGCTTCGGGTCGCGCTGTTGGCCGCCCCTAGTGACATCACCTCATTGTAGTCAGCCGTGTAGCGATCGCTGGTCAGCGCTGGAGGCCCACCGGGCCGGAATCGGGAAGGCGAGGGAATGGCCCAAGGCGTCTCCTGCGCCAGTTGAGGCGCTAGCCCGGGTGCGAAGCTCGGAGGCGTCGGCCGCCACTCGCCGGGCGCCAGACCACCTGTAAAGGGTGGAAGTACCGTGGACGAACCATCCGTGCTCCGCCATGCCCAGATCGCGTCGGCTACGGTCTGGCCCCATTCGATCCCGCGTTCTATCGATTGATCCTCAGCCTCTTCCCGATCCGCGGCGATGGCCGCCAGAGAAAGCGCCCGCTTCTGGGCCAGAACGGCCGTCTGGCCGGGGAAGAGCCGGATCAGGATTGCATAGGCGGCTTGAACGGCCGCCGCCCGTTTGGAGGCGCCCGGAGCGGCGCCGGGAAGGACATGGACCGGCGTGTAGCGGCGCGCGATCCCGTTCACTGCGTCGAAGACGGCGGCCTGAACCATTGCCGCCGGCCTTTGGGCGAGCGGCGCGCCGACTGCTGGAGGCCCCAGTAACCTGTCCAGCGTGATTCGGTTCCAATCTGTGACGTCGTCCGCCGTTGCAAACCCGACGGCCGCCGTAAAACAAAGTGAGATTCGAACTAGGTTCTTCATCGTTTTCTGCCCCTCTAACGTCTTTTTGTGCCCGGTCAATCGCATTCGTCTCCTGGCACGCAAGCAGGATGGCCGATTGGGGCAGCAGATCGCAATGGAAGCGCGGCGAAATCCTGGTGATACCGTAAACTCCTTATGCGAAAGCCCTTATCGGTTCTGGTGACATGACCGGAGTTATTCAGAGAGAGTGTTAATCTGGAGACACGGGGGCATTACCAGCTTGAGCGCGACTGGGAAGACCGTCTGCTTCGGGGCGTTCGAGTTTAACCGCCTGACTGGTGAAGTGCGCAAACACGGTCTGCGCATCAGACTGCAGGGACAGCCCGTCGAGGTACTGGCCATTCTGCTGGAACGGCGCGGCGAGCTGGTATCGCGCGAAGAGCTTCAAAAAAGCCTCTGGCCGGCCGAGACATTCGTCGATTTCGAGCACAGTCTGAACGCCGCAATCAAGAGACTCCGCGCGGCTCTGGGCGATTCGGCGCAGGCTCCGCGATTCGTCGAAACCCTGACCCGCCGCGGTTACCGTTTCATCGCCCCGATCCAGGAACCGGCCGATCAGGCTCCGGAAACAACGTCTTCCGCAGTGCCCGGTCCGGCGCGAGGCCGTCTTCTCCTACTTGCGGTGGCCACGACGTTTCTCGTTGTGGCCGCAGCCGCCTTTTGGGCAACCCGACATGTCCGCGCAGAACGGAGCCTCGCGGCTGCCGGTTCGATACGATCCCTGGCAGTCCTACCACTCGCAAATCTCTCGGGAGATCCCGACCAAGACTATTTCGTCGATGGGATGACGGACGCCATTCGGCAGGAACTCCAGGCGATCGGAGCCCTGCAGGTGATTTCCCGAACGTCCTCGGTTCACTATCGGGGAAACGGCAAGCCGCTGCCCGAGATCGCGCGCGAGCTCAACGTCGATGCCGTAGTCGATGGATCCGTGCTGCGTTCAGGCAACGACGTGCGGATCAATGTCGAATTGGTTCGGGCCGACACGGACAAGCCGGTTTGGAGGGACAGCTGCAAAGGGCCGCTGCGAGACGTGCTCGGGCTGCAGGCGCAAGTAGGCCGCGCGATCGCGGATGAGATCCGTGTGGCGCTCACGCCGCGCGAACGCGCGCGGATGGCGCGAACAGCTCCGTCGAACCCCGATCTCTATCGCGCGTATGCCAAGGGCCGGTTCTTCTGGAACAAGCGCACGGCGGAGGACCTTACGCGGGCCATTGCCTTCTTTGAGCAGGCGATCCGGATCGATCCCGATTACGCGGCGGCTTATGACGGTCTGGCCGACTGTTGGCTCCCTCTGGGATGGTACGGCTACCGGTCGCCTGCGGACACATTCCCCAACGCCAACGCGGCAGTAGGCAAAGCCTTGAGCCTGGACGACTCGCTGGCCGAAGCGCACACCTCGCTGGCGTTCATCAAGCTGTATTACGATCGCGATTGGGCAGGGGCAGAACGCGAATTCCGGCGCGGCATCGATCTTAATCCAAATTACTCGAACGGACATCACTGGTACGCGGAGTTTCTGTCGCTGGTCGGCAGGCACGAGGAAGCCATTTCGGAATCACAGCGGGCGCGGGCGCTCGACCCGCTGTCCGACATCGTCAACACCTGGGTATCGTCGCGGTACTTCTTCGCACGGCAGTACGACAGAGCGATTGAGGAGGGCCGCAACGCCGTCGAGATCGCCCCGAACTTCGCGCCAGCGCGTCTGGTGCTGGGCCAGTCGTACGAGCAGAAGGGAATGTTCGCGGAGGCGATCGCGGAGTTGGAGCGCGCCGCCAGCCTGGGCCGTGGCAACTCGATCTATGCGGGGTCGCTCGCTCACGCCCTTGGCGCCGCGGGCCAGGGTGGTCGGGCGCGGAAGGTGCTTTTGGAGCTGACCACCGCTGCGAAGAGCCACTTCGTTTCCTCCTACGATCTCGCGACCGCAACCGCGGGGCTCGGGAGAAAAGAGGAGACGATCGATCTGCTGGAGGCAGCGGTCCGGGAGCGGTCTCCTCGCGCCGCGTTCCTGGGCGTCGATCCTCGCTTCGACGCTTTGCGTGCCGAGCCGAGATTCCCCTCTCTGCTGCGGTCACTCGGCCTGTCTCAGTCGAGAGATCAATAAGTCCGTCATGCCAGGACCCCGCAGAAAGGCCAACGAAACGCATCGAAGTCGTTCCGGCCAATTTGCCGGTGGGAACCGATTCCTCTCTGGCGATAAGAACCCAGCGCGGTACTGGTTTCTA
>CAZBQQ010000169.1:10703-12015 GCA_964493965.1 uncultured Solibacteraceae bacterium | reverse complement strand
GTGGAATTGAGGGGGTCGGCAGCCAGACGGATCTCGGAAAGCTCCAGGGGGAAATCGTCGGGCCGGAGCGCCTTTTCGAAACGCTTCAGAAAGCCCCGGGGCATGGCGCTGCCGCCGGTGAGCACCAGCGGGATAGCGCGATCGAGCTTGGGCAGGCGGCCGCTGGTGGCGAGGCCCTCGCGCAGCGCCTCCACCACGCTGCGGATCATGTCGTCGTAGTACACCGTCAGCGCGTTCTGCATTCGGTCGCCGGAGAAGCCGTCGAGTTCGAAAGACTGCTCCTTGAGGATCCGCATGCGCGTGGCCAGCTCGCCCGTCGCGAGCGCCGCCTGGGCATCGACGAAGTCGCCTCCTTTGACGATGCTGAAGCTCACCACCGGCAGGGATAGCACGGCCAGGCAGACGTTCGAAAGGCCACTTCCGCAGGAAATGCCGATGCCGGTGAAGTTCGAGGGCTCCAACTCGCCGAGCACCACCGCCAGGCCCTCCACAATCGGTTGCGCATCGTACCCGAGCTCCATCAGGACCTGCCGGCACGAAGCCTCGTGATAGGCGATGCTGGCCTCCGCGCCCGCCACCGGTGCCGGCACGCTGAAGATGATCTTCTGCGTCTCGCCGCCATCCCTGCCGATCAGCTTGGTGAGGATGGAGCGGAGGACCGCCAGCGCGTAGGGTTCGCGCGGGTTCAGCACGCCGTTCAGCATGGGACGGCGCGTCTCCACGTGGAGGATGTCCGAAAACCGCTGGGCGTCGTTGCCGGCCACGATAATCTCGCGGCCCTGAACCTCGAAGAAGACGCCCTCCTGGCGTAGCAGGCTCTCGGTCAGTCGGGAATGAGGTAGCGTGACAAAAGCGTTGAGCTGCGCTTCGAACTGCGGCCGGCCGCCCACGCTTCGCGCCGCCACGATCCGGTTGGTACCTATGTCGAGGCCGATCGGCTGTGTGCGGTCCAGTTCGGCATTGTTCATGACACCATCCCCAAGGCGCCGGAGCGGAATCGCCGCGGCGGGCTTACTCGAACGGAAGCACTTCTTCGCGGTGGATTCGCTCGGAATATTGCCTCATCCGCAGCAGCTCTTCGCGATTTAGCGGCGTCTTGCCACCTTTGGCTCGCAGGCAAACGCGTGCCAGCAGCAAGACGAGGATGAGGGCGACGCAAACGATCATGACCGCTTTCCAGCCGCCTCCGCGCCACAGCGAACCAACACGGACGATAGGCTGTTCGCGTTGTTCGCGTTGCTCTGGGGCGCGCAGAACGACGCCGCCTCCGCGATGCATTGCGATTCCTGCTGCTTCTCTCTCTGCCAGGCCC
>CAZBQQ010000169.1:6663-10603 GCA_964493965.1 uncultured Solibacteraceae bacterium | reverse complement strand
ACCTTCAGAATGTCGTAGGCCACTTTGGGCTGTTTGAACGAGGCGTTGCGATAGATCTCCTCGAAAGGCACAATGTGGCCGAGCGCGCCATCGGGCTTCAGGGCCGGTGCGCTAACCGGTTCCAAGGGCGCGGTCTCTTCCTTGGCCCGCGCCACGGCGCCTTGCGGCGCGGCGTGACCTGACGAGCCGTTGCGACGCGATCCGTTCGGAGACGCTTCGTCCCCGTCCAGCGAGAAATGGAAAAACCGTCTGAGCATACGTACTCCCTTAGCCTGCCTCGGCGCCGTGCCGGCAAAACAGACATCGGCAGACGCCTCGGTTGTCAGTAGTTGGCGATTTCCGCCTCACGTATCACTTTGGCAGTACATTTGAACTCGCAGTTTTCTCAGCTAAAATGCCTGGCTTTACCCCGCGTGTGGGGCGTGGCAGCCCACATGCAGGGATTCAGAGCGGGTGCGGCGGAACATCTCGTACCGCTGCAGATTTGAAGTCAGAGGGGAGATATATCGATGAAATCAATGACGTTGTTCGCGATGCTGTGCGTGTTCGCGGGCGCGCTCGCGCTCGCGCCAGCCGCCCACGCCGATCAGTGGAACCACGAAACACGAGTAACATTTTCGCAGCCGGTGGAAATTCCGTCCATGGTTTTGCCTCCCGGCACATATGTGTTCAAGCTATTGGATTCGCAGACAGATCGCCACGTAGTCCAAATTTTCAACGAAGACAAGGACCATGTGTTCGCCACGATTTTGGCCGTTCCCGACTATCGTTTGCAGCCAGCGGGGAAGACAATAATCATGTTCGAGGAAAGGGAAGCCGGCGCGCCGCAGGCGATCCGCGCGTGGTTCTATCCGGGCGAAAACTACGGTGCCGAGTTCGTCTACCCGCAGCCGCGGGCTGCGGCGCTGGCACAAGCGACAAACCAGCCAGTTCCGTCGATGCCCGCGACGGAGAAGCCGCCCGAGGCGGCCGAACTGCGCCGGGCGCCGGTGACGAACCTGCAGCCGAGCGGCGCGCAAGCCGCGACCGAGCCAGCGCCAGCGCCGCAACCGCAGGCCACCGCGCCAGCGCCGCAACCGCAGGCGGCCATGCCAGCGCCGCAAGAGCAGGCGTCAATGCCGCCGCAGCAACTGCCGCAAACGGCGAGCGACCTTCCGCTGATTGGCGTGATGGGGTTGCTTTCTCTAGCACTGGCGGGAACGTTGCGGTTCGTCAGGCGCGGCTCCGAACGGTAAGGGCAGGACGCGGGTCCGCTTGCTTACGCGCGCGGTTCGGTGCTGCCGCCGCGGCCGCGCGCGGGTGGATCCTTCTTCTTCGGCTTCGATAAGAGTGTCTTACCGAGCAAGACAGCCAGCGGGATCGCTGAACCCAGCAGTGCGTATTTGAGCTTGGTGCTGGAGGGCTTCGGGCTGTCCAATGGGATTACTCCCTTGGCCTCGCTGCGCTCGACCGGCCCTCCCAGGCGCATCTTCTCCCAGTCGTAGTAAAACTGCTTTCCGCATTCCAAACAGACTACGTATGTCTCACCTGAGGGAACGCCCGGCTTGCTCACCGGGGTGATGGGGCGGGTGAGCCTGCGATGCGCGCAACGGAACAATAGCTCGGCAATGAGAGAGATCATGGCCTGATCGTACCCCTATTGTCCCAAGATCGGCGAACCAGCGGTGGATGCGTATGACTCCTTTGTAGGGGGGGACGTACCAGGGACCATTACGGTACTCCAAGTGATTGACAGAAAAGCGGAATCGTGAGGAAATTGGTTTCGAAGATTCGCCAGCAAGAAGGGAGAGTGGCCGTGCTAGATCTTCTCGAGCGGGATTCAACCACGTGGCACAGAACCAGGGAAGCAGCATTCGAGAAGAAGCTTCTCTCCTTCGAGCTGGTCCCGAATCGCATCACCACCACCTCCGCCAACTTCACCATTTACCGGGCCAGGATTCCAGGCGGCTGGCTGGTCGCCGTCCGCCCGCACGACAACCTGACGTTCATTCCCGATCCCGAGCACGAGTGGGACGGCGGGTCGATCGACTAACGCTACAACCGGCTATACACCGGGAGCGTCTTTCTCAGATTTTTCCTTTGCGGCCAACTGACGCATAAAGAGCGCCGCCACTCCCTCCAGCGTTCCGTTGCCGTTGCCGCCCATAACCAAAGTGCTCGGCATGAACGGGACGTTGCTGCGCGAAAGGGCGTCGATCGCATTCACCAGAGCCGTTGCACTCTGCCCCAGCGCGGCAACCTGGCGCTCGTAGGCTTCGGCCTTCGCCAGCCCGACCGCGCGGACCTGGGCGCCCTGAGCCGAGCCCGTCTGCTCGATGAACGTCGCCTCTCCCTCGGCTTCCGTCTTCCTGGCGGCCGTCCGGTTGTTCTGAATGCCAACGCCCACCTGCGACTTTGCCAGGTCGGCCTGCATGTCGGCGGTCCCCTTGGCCCTTTCGGTCTCGATGCGCTGGTCCTGTGCCGCCCTCTGCATTTTGAAGGTCTCGACTTCCTGGTTGGCGATCTCGCGCCGTGTCAGCACCTGCACCAGTTGTGCGGGCAGCACGACGGCCTGTATGTAGACGCCGCGCGTCTCCACCTTGTATTTCGCCAGCTCCTGTTTGACGTACTCGAAGGCGCCCTGCTGCACCGACTCGCGGCTGCTGATGAATTGGACCGCCGGCATACTCTGCAGCTTGTTGCGGAAGTGGTTCCCAACGGCCGCCTGCAGGACCTCGTTCACTAGGTTCGATACGCTGCCGACCATGGAGATGACATAGGGAGCCTGCGTATCGGGAATGTGGATCTGCACCTGTAGGTCGAGCGCGAACGCAAAGCCCTCGCTGCTCTGGGCTTCGATCTGCTTGAGTTGTGAGTCCAGGTTGTGAGCCTGCGAAACCACGTCGGCCCAGTTGAGGGTGATGATGAAGGTTGGAACGATAACCGCCTGATAACAACGGGGATTGATGGGGTACTTCCCGGTCCGCAGCGGCTCTTCCCAAATGCCGCGGTGGCCCGGCCGCACCAGGCTGCCGAACTTGAATTCGGCGCCGGAAGTATCCTGCGTCGGCAGGCCGACGTAGGCTTTGATGACGCCGACCTGGCCCTGCTCCACCACCAGCATCGGCACTTCCTCGACGCGCACCAGGAACGGATTGAGGTTGTAGGCTCCGTAGAGCAGCGGGTCGTGCTGTAGACCGATTCGGCCGCCGAGATCGAGGAACTGCTGGAAATCCTGATAGCCGTTGTTCTTGTCGTTCTGGCTGCCCAGGATGCTTTCGATGAGCCGGGCGTTCACGGGCTGCTGGGGGTCCATCTCCGCTTCCAGTTGCTCGACGTCGGCGTAGCCGCCCAGGCGGCTGGCGATGTCGCCCGCGGGCAGAGGCTGGCCTTCGAGTGTAGTGACGATGCCGACCATGTCCACTACTCTTTCGCAGTCGGCGGGCCGCGGCGAGATCCTGGTCACTTCGAGTTGCTTGCTCTCGAGACCGAAGGCCACGAAGGTGAGTCCGCCCTCTTTGTCCGCGAGCTTGCGCATCTCCTGGGAGACGGGCACGCCGTAAACGTGTGGCTTGGTGATGACCAGAAACGCCACCGGATGGATGGGCGCAAGGGTGCCGGGCGACAGGACGGGCCGTTGCACGCCTTTCTGCCCGCCCTTGTCCACGAACAACCTGAGGTCCGTGAAATTGCCGAACTCCGCCCGGAACGCGCCGGACTTCACGCCGATTGGCAACGGCTGTCCTACCTGGGCAATGACGACGCCGATCTGCCCCGCGGGCACCTGCACCCAGGGGTGCTTCGTAACAGCGTAAGAGAGACAGAACCGAAAGCGCAGCCCCGGCATCAGCATCTCGGCCTGATAGCCGGCTTCACCGCGGAAAGCCACCGGATTATCTCCGGGAAGTTTCGCGCCGAATCGCTTTCTGACCAGCCCCACTTCGGTTGGCCCGATGCTGTA
>CAZBQQ010000169.1:0-6563 GCA_964493965.1 uncultured Solibacteraceae bacterium | reverse complement strand
AGGGGCTCGTACATGGGGATGAGCCGGAACTCCGTCGCGACCGCGCTTACCGCCTCGCCGATCTGGTGCACGTTGGCCGCTTTGGTCTGGCCGTTGTCCTCGGTCATCTGCAGGTAGGGGATGAGCGTGGGGTCGATGCGCATGATGCGGCAGCAGGTGGCGTCCACGGCCACCGGGTCCGCCCCCGCGACGATCGCGCCAACCTGCTTCGGCGTGCCCTGGATGGGGCCGTTGCCATCCATGCCCACGATGCCATCGACGATGGCAAAGGTGCGTGGGAACAATCCGTGCAGGTCGGCGATGCACTCCTGGATTCCGGCCCAGTGCAGCACGTTCTTAGGCCAGCCGTATACCGCTCCCGGAACCAGGCCGAACAGGTTCTTCATGCTGAGCGTGGCGCCCACCCAGTGGTGGCATTTCATTTTGGGCATGGAGACCAGCAGGTCCGCGGAAAGCGCCGTCCGCGGCAGGTAGAAGGACTTCATGCGCGAATGGGCGCCGGACACGTACAGGCGCGTGACGTCATCCAGGTTGAGGTCCGTGAAAAGTTCCTCGAAGCGCGGGATGGTCTGGAAGTAGCCGGCCGCTTCGGCCAGCTCGAGAGTGTTGCGGCGGTGGCCCGGGCCTTCGGCGATGCGCACCTCGGCCGCGCCAAGCGAACGGAACGCCTCGAGCGCCGCCGCCACCACGGCGGGATGCGTGTTGATGGTGGTGCCGGGATCGAACTCCACCAGGTTCGGTTTGAGCACAACACGCTTGCCGCGTACATCGACCTTGTGCTCGACCAGGAGGCGCCGCACCACATCCAGCAGGTCCTCGGAATACGAACGCGCGCGGACGATCGAGACCAGCGGCGTGGGCTTGGGCTTTCGGGAGCAGCCCGCCAGGGCGCCGGCCGCGGCTCCCGCCAGCACCTCGCGCCGGGTCAGACCGCTCATCGGACAACCTCCAGAAAAGCGTTGCGACCCTCGCGCGCGCGGCCGGCCAGAATGGCGAGCGCGTTGTCCAGCAAAGTGTGGGCGCGGACATCTTCCGGAACCGCGGGCGCGGGACGGCCCTGCGCCATCAGGCCAAGCTGCAGCCAGCTCAGCCCTTCGAGCGCCCGGCAATTGCGGAAATGCTCTTCGGCTTTGGCGATGGATTTCGCGATGCGTGCCGGGTCCGTGCCGTGCAGCGCGAGAAGCGCGATGCCGGTGGTTTCCGGATACGAAACCGCCTGGAAGCCCAGGGCCTGGATCGAGCCATGGTTCCAGCCGCCGTCATCGCAGGTGTGGACCAGCAGGAAGTGCCGCCCCTGGTCGATGCGCCGGCGTATGCGCGGATCCGGGTAGCGGCGTTCGATCTTCTCGAGCGCCAGGATCGTGAGCGAGGTCGGAACCACCCATGCGGCGGTGCCCGGATACCACGACCAGCCCGGGAGACCTTCCTCCATCGCCTGCGGACGCGTGTTGTTCATCCAGGTGCGCAGCCGGTGGATGAAGGTGGATTCCTCGCCGCTCGCAGCGACGAGCCACTCGACCGCGCGGTGCCCGGCCTCTCCGTCGGCGCCGCCAGCCAGAATTGCCAGGGCGGTGACCCAGGTGCTTTCCTCCACCGACTGCCGCGGCGCGAAGCCGCCGTCGGAGCGCTGGTTCCCGGCCAGGAAACGGCGGGCGCGCTCGCAAGCCGGACCGGCGTCGGGTTGGCCGTCGAGTGCCAGCAGTGCGTACGCGGCCGGCTCGGTCCAGGACGAACCGCCCCGGTATCCCCACCCGCCGTCGGGGTTCTGCGCGGCCAGCAACGGGGCGCAATCGAGCGCAACTTTCTCGCTCTGCATCAATCCAGACAAGCTTACACCACCTGGGGCGGGTGGGGCTCTTTGGCCCGCTGTGGGGGCCGGCTGAGCAGGCGGGCGCGATCGGAGGCGGTCATCTTCTCCGCGGCCAGGCGCAGAATCAAACGCGGCGTGCGGGCCGCGCGGGGCAGCAGGAACTTCATCACTTCCGCCGGCTTTTTCGGATAGGTCTCCTTCAGAACCCAGCCGACACCCTTTTGCACCATGTCGTCCGGGTCCTCGAGCAGCGCGCCCGTGATGCGGAAGATCGCCGCCGTGTTGCGCGCCTGCTTGGCTTCCTGGAGCAAGGCCACAGCGGCGGCCCGGCGCTTCCAGCGGCTGCGTGAGCGCACCCAGCCATCGAGCTGGCCGATTAACGCCGGTTCATTGCCGATGGATGCGGCGAGCAGCCACGAGGCCACGCCGTCGCAACTCGCCCAGTTGTGGACGTAGCGATCGATCCAGCGCTCGAACAACTTGAACTCACGAGCGCCGCACTGCTTCACGCGCCGACGGTAGATGAGGATCGCGATGCCAGCCTCCTCGATCTTGCCGCTCTTCCAGAGTTCGGCGGCCAGGTTCGACAGCGCGGCGTCCGGCCAGGTTTTCACTTGGCGCCACGCCTCGCGGGCGACAGCCTTGACCTCCGGCCCGCGCACCCCGTATGCGTCGATCGTTTCGCGGAAGAAGTTTTCGACGCCCTTGCGAAATTCCTCGTCTGCGTGCGCCCGCAGGCCGGCCCGGATCGAAGCGAGCACCTCGGTGTTCTTCCATTCGTGCTCATCCGTGTTCATTCGTGGCCGGTCCTCAGGCTTCCCGCTCGATGCGCACACGCGCGATGCGGTTGTGGTCCATCTCCAGGATGGTGAACCGCCGGCCTTCGTCTTCTACCGACTCGCCGGCTTTGGGGATATAGCCGAGACGGAAAAGCAGGAATCCAGCCAGCGTCTCGAAGCCGGCGTTGGTCGGCAGCTCGATCGCGTATTGGGTTTCCAGGTCGCGGATCGACACCGCGCCTTCGAGCTCGACCACCTTGCTGACCAGCGAAGGCTTGGGCCGGCGGACATCGTGCTCGTCCTCGATTTCGCCGAAGATCTGCTCGAAGACGTCCTCCATGGTCACCAGGCCGGCGATGGTGCCGAACTCGTCCACCACCAGTGCCATGTGCGCGTGGTGCGCCCGGAACTCGTCCACCATCTGGCTCAGCGGCTTGCTCTCCGGCACCACCACGTGCCTTCGCAGAAGCGGGCGCAGTTGGAACGGCGGACCGGGAATACCGCTACGCGCGGCCGCTCTCATGCGCTGCCAGACCGGCAACAGATCCTTGTAGTGCAGAATCCCCACGATCTTTTCCGGCGTGTGTTCGTAGACAGGCACCCGCGTGTACTGGTTCTCGATCAGGGTGCGCAGGGCGTGGTCGAGAGACGCTTCGATCGACAGCGAGACGATGTCGTTTCGCGGGACCATGATCTCCCGCACCGAGAGGCTCTGCAAGTCGAGCAGGCGCTCGAGGGCGGATTCTTCGAAGGCCGCGATCCGCCCCGCCGCGCGCACTGAGCTTGCGATCAGCTTCAGCTCTTCCACGGAATGCGTGGTCTGTCCGGTCACGCCCAGCCGGAACATCCGAGAAACCGCGTTCGAGGAATGTTCGAGCACGTAGATGAACGGCTGTGAGATACGGTAGAAGACCAGCAGCAGCGGCGCCGCCACCACCGCGTAGCGCTCAGCCTGTTTGATCCCGAAGTTCTTCGGCGCCACCTCGCCGAACACTACCATGATGAAGGTCAGCAGCAGGAACGCCAACACCAGGGCGGCCGCGTGCACCAAGGCTTCGGCGCGGGGCGCCACCAGGGGGTGCACCAGGGACATCAGCAGACGGTAGAGGGTGTCTTCACCGGCCCATCCGGCGCCGAGACCCGCCAGCGTCACGCCGACCTGGACGGTGGAGAGCAGCCGCTCCGGGCGGCTGAGCAGGTTCAGCGCCGCCTGCGCGCCGACGTTCCCCTCCGCGGCCAGTTCCCGCAGTCGCGAAGCGCGCGCCGAAATGAGCGACAGCTCGGCCGATGCGAAAAAAGCGTTGAGCCCGACGATCATCCCCAGCAGCAGCAGCCGGTAACCTAAGTAAGTCTCATCCATAAGACGCCTCTAGTGGGGCGGACCCCCTGGTCCGCGCGGGTCCCCCGGACCCGCCTCCCGTCATCCGACCAGGCCGACGGGGGCGTCGGCCGCGGACCAGGGGGTCCGCCCCACGGAATTCCAGTAAAATCGTGACGTGACTCTCAAGCGGGCGCTCCGGTACGCAAACCTGATCTTACTCATCGTACTTCTTCTGGCCGCGATTGCCGTCTACTGGTGCGCCTGGCGACCGCTGCCGCAGACTTCGGGATCGGTCGCCGTCCCCATTGCCCAGCGCGCCACGGTTGCGCGCGACGCGCTCGGAGTCCCGCACATCACGGCCGCCACCGTCGAGGACGCGCTGTTCGTTCAGGGATACGTCACAGCGCAGGACCGCCTCTTTCAGATGGACACGCTCCGTCGCTACGCCGGCGGCAGCCTGGCGGAGGTCTTCGGGCCCGCGGTGCTTGATCTAGACCGCGAGGCACGCCGCTTACGGATGGACCGTATCGCCGAGATGCAGGCCGCGCTGCTCCCCGCCGCCGACCGCGCCGTGTTGGCCACCTATGTTCGCGGCGTCAACTACTTCATCGAGACGCACCGCGGCCGCCTGCCTCTGGAGTTCACGGTGCTCCGCTACGACCCGCGCCCGTGGACGATCAAAGATTCTATTCTGATCGCGCTCTATATGTATCGCGAGCTGACGGTCTCCTGGCGCGACAAGCTGGTCAAAAGCGCGATGCTGCAGGGCGGGGACGCGGCCAAGGTGGACCTGCTGTTCCCGCCGCGGCTGAGCGGCCGGGTTCTGCCGGGCTCGAACGCGTGGGTGCTGGCCGGCTCGCGGACCGCAACCGGCCGTCCGCTGCTGGCCAACGATCCCCACCTCCAGTACTCCATTCCATCGACCTGGTATATGGTGCATTTGCGCGCGCCGGGGCTGAATGTCTCCGGAGTCTCGCTGCCGGGTCTGCCTTGCGTCATCATCGGCCACAACGACCGCATCGCCTGGGGCGAGACCAACGTGGGGTTCGACGTGCAGGATCTCTATCTCGAGAAGATCGACCTGCGCTCGGGCCGCTACGTATTCCGCGGGCAGATCGAGCAGGCGCGGCAGGAGCGCGAGCTGATTCCCGTGAAGGGCGCTGCGCCGGTTGAGTTTGCGCAGTGGGTCACGCGACACGGTCCGCTCTTCGTCGACGGCGGCAGAGCGATGGCCATGCGCTGGACCGCTGACGAGCCCGGCGCTGTATGTTTTCCGATGCTCGATCTTGACCGCGCCCGCGACTGGCCGGAGTTTGTGGCGGCGCTCGCACGCTTTCCGGGCCCGGCCCAGAACTTCGTGTACGCGGACACGGCCGGACATATCGGGTATCATGTCGCGGGCCGGCTTCCCATTCGCAAGAACTATGTGGGCGACGTGCCGGTCGATGGCAGCTCCGGCGATTACGAGTGGGCCGGATACATCCCCTTCGGCGAGTTACCCCAGACTTACGATCCGGCTTCGGGCGTCATCGTCACCGCCAACCAGAATCCGTTTCCGGCGGACTATCCCTACCCGGTGCACGGTGAGTTTTCCGCGCCCTACCGCGCGGAACGCATTTATGCGCTACTTACCGGGCGGAGTAAGTGGAAGGTCGCGGAGATGATCGGCATACAGACCGACGTCTACTCCTCGCTGGCGCAGTATGTGGCGCGCCGCGTGGTCCAGGCTTACGGCGCCCCCGGTGGCGATAGCGCGGCCGCCGTTGCGCTGCTGCGCTCTTGGGACGGCCGGATGACCAACGGCCCCGCTCCGCTGATTGCGATTCTCACTTACGATCATCTGCGCCAGGCCATGGCCGAGCGTGCCTCGCCCTCTAAGTCGCTGCTGTACGGAGGCAGCGAGCCGAGGGGTGCCGCTTACATGGCGGCTCCTCAGGTGGTCGAGGATCTGCTGCGAACTCAGCCCCGCGAGTGGTTCCCCGATTACGACGGGCTGATCTTGCGCTGCTTCCGCGATGCGCTGGACGAGGCCCGGCGCGTGCAGGGCCGCGATATGGCTAAGTGGGATTACGGCTGGTACAACGCATTGCAGATCGAGCAGCCCGTGGGCAGCCACTTCCCGTTGGTCGGAAAATACTTCAATATCGGCCCGGTCGCGCACGAAGGTTCGCCGGTCACGGTCGAGCAGACCACGCACCGCATCGGCCCTTCCATGCGCACAGGGGTCGATCTCGCCGACCTGGATCGCTCCTACATGAACATTGTCGTCGGCCAGTCCGGTCACTTTCTCTCCAGCCACTACAAGGACCAGTGGGACGCGTATTACGCCGGCCGTAGCTTCCCCATGCAGTTCGACAAAGTGGATGTGAAAGACACGCTGGTTTTCGACCCGGAGCACTAGGCCTGTGCCTTGTGGGGCAGGACTCCAGTCCTGCAGTGGGTCTCCAGACCCGCCGAAGCCGGACGTGGACGTCCGGCGCAGCTCTGGAGAGCCGCCCCACGGTCGCCCCCCCGCTTAGTCCTCGTCGTCGCTCACCTTGAGCACGGCCAGGAACGCTTCCTGCGGGATCTCCACACGCCCCACGCGCTTCATGCGCTTCTTGCCTTCCTTCTGCTTCTCGAGCAGCTTGCGCTTGCGCGAGATGTCGCCGCC
>CAZBQQ010000168.1:0-12024 GCA_964493965.1 uncultured Solibacteraceae bacterium | reverse complement strand
CGGCTGCTGGTGGTGATGTGGAAGCCGGCGCGCCGGAAGAGCTCGATGGTGGCGTTCTCGAGGCTGCCTTTGGGAATACCGAGCTTCAGCTTCATGACTGGCCTCCGTAGACCGCGCCGGGATCGAATGTGCGCGGCTCCGATTCCACCCACGCGCCGTCTTCGTAGCGCCGGTAGAAGCAGCTTTGGTAGCCGTTGTGGCACACGCCGGGGCCAAGCGCCTCGACGCGAACCAGCACCGAGTCCACGTCGCAGTCGACCGAGATCTCCTTGACCACCAGGCGGTGGCCGGAGCTCTCGCCCTTCATCCACAGCTTCTTCCGCGAGCGGCTGTAGAAGGTGGCGAAGCCGGTCTCCACGGTGCGCTGGAAGGCCTCTTCGTTCATGAATCCGACCATGAGCACACGGCCGCTCGCGTGGTCTTGAATCACAGCGGGCAGCAGCCCGTCGAGTTTGGTGAAATCGAGGTTCATTGTGTGCCTATTAACGAAAAAGCCCGCCTTGCCACCGGCGGGCTTTTGAGTTCGATTGCTTTCCACCCAAACAGTCAGCCCGTCGGCAGATTCCGGCCGTGATGATGATGCGGATGGCGCCGGCCGACGGAGAAGACTCGCATGGAAACCATGAGTATAACATGGCCACCCGGGAGATGTGCTAGTGTAGAGCGTTTCGTGCGCGCGACCGGTACTATTCGCGGGGGTCCGCTCCCTTACGGTCGCGGTTCGGTGCTGTGCACCCGAAGGGGAGAAGTACCTCAATGAGAAGGCTCACGATCGCGTTCGCCCTGCTGTTTTGCGCCGTGTTCGCGGTGGAGGCTGCCGAGAAGACCACCCAGACCACCGGCGAGGAGGACCGCCTCCTTCTGCCGCACAACTTCGTGCGCGGATTCGTCGATTTCGAGGTGGCGCCGCCGCACAACGAGGTGGATCTCGGGGTGTGCGCGCCGCACGCGGGCCCCCTGGCTACGGGCGCTCTGAATTGCGCCGCCTATGCCCGCTACGTCTGGAGCGGTTACGTTGAACTCCAGCCGTTTGGACGGACCCTGCTGAAGCACGTTTTCGTATTCGCGACGCCGAAGTTCTTCTTCGGCGACAACGTTCCCCAGTTGCAGTACACGGCATCGCACTCAGGCATCCTGTGGGAGGAAACTATGGGGGCCGGAGTGACTCTTCCATACCAGCTCGAGTTCCGCCTGACGCACCACCGGACTCACCTGATGGGCCGCTATGGCGGCACGGCGAACGCTCTGATCTTTCGCCCCGACGGGCCCTACGGCTTGTATACGACGGTCGGAGTCCGATGGTATTTCGGCGGCTACGGCCGCTCCAGCGCTCACTGACCGTACGGTTCCTCCGAGACTCGCCGCACCGCATCCCCCTGCATCCGCATCATATAATTGAACCCAGGAGAGGGTTTCCCAACAGAGGGATAGCGATACTTCATGCCAACAGTCGAGGAAAGTCCCGTTTCCCCGCTTTCGAGCGAGGCCCAGCAGTTCTGTGTCAACGATTTTTCCATACAAATAGCCACCGTCAACGGCTCCGGAAGTCAGACGGCCAACACCGTCCTGATGCGCTCCCTGTTTCAGATGGGCATCCCGGTCTCGGGCAAGAACCTGTTCCCTTCGAACATCGCCGGCCTGCCCACGTGGTTCACTATCCGGGCCAGTAAGGACGGCTACATCGGGCGCAAGAAGGAGATCGACTTCCTGGTCGCGATGAATCCGGAGACGGCCCAGGAAGACGTCCGGAAGCTCGACCCGGGTTCGGCCGTGGTCTATGACGAGCCGCTGAAGCTCAACGCCATCCGGCAAGACCTGCACTTCTATCCGGTGCCCTTCGACAAGCTGGTGGGGCCGGTGTGCCCCGAGGCGCGGCTCCGCAAGCTGGTGCGCAACATGATTTACGACGGCGTTCTGGCGCACCTGCTCGGAATCGAGATGGACGAAGTGCGCAAGGCGCTGCTCAAGCAGTTCGGGACGCGCAAGGCAAAAGCCGCCGACCTGAACTGGGGCGCGGTCGAAGCGGGCCGCGACTTCGCCGCCGCCAACCTGACCAAGACCGATCGCTACTCGGTCCAGCGCATGAACGCCACGGCCGGCAAGATCATCATCGATGGCAACGCGGCCTGCGCGCTAGGCGCCATGTTCGCCGGCGTGACCGTGGTCACCTGGTACCCCATCACGCCGTCGTCCTCGCTGGTGGAGTCGCTGATCGGCTACCTGAAGCGGTTCCGGATCGACAAGGAAACGGGCCAGGCCACCTACGCCGTGGTGCAGGGCGAAGACGAACTGGCGTCGATCGGCATGGTGCTGGGCGCCAGTTGGGCGGGCGCGCGCTCCATGACCGCCACCTCGGGTCCCGGCATCTCGCTCATGTCCGAGTTCACGGGCTTGGGTTACTACGCCGAAATCCCCGCGGTGATCGTGGACGTGCAGCGCGTCGGGCCTTCGACTGGCCTGCCCACGCGCACCATGCAGGGCGACCTGGTCTCGACCGCGATGCTCTCTCACGGCGACACCAAGCACCCCATGTTCTTCCCTTCCTCTCCGCGCGAGTGCTTCAGCATGATGATCGACGCCTTCGACCTGGCCGAGCGCTTTCAGACGCCGGTCTTCGTGATGAGCGACCTCGACCTGGGAATGAATAACTGGCCCTCCGAGCCTTTCCTCTACCCCGAGAAGCCCATCGAGCGCGGCAAGGTTCTGAACGCCGAGGATCTGACCAAGCTGGGCGGGTTCGCGCGCTATCGCGACGTGGATGGCGACGGGGTCGGCTACCGTACGCTTCCCGGCACGAACCATCCCGCCGCGGCATTCTTCACGCGCGGCAGCGGCCACAACGACCGCGCGGGTTACAGCGAGCGTGAAGACGACTACATGAACAACATGGACCGTCTGACGCGCAAGTTCGAAAGCATCCGCGGGGCGATGCCGGCGCCGCACCTCGATCTCAACAGCCGCGCCCATGTCGGCCTAGTCTGCGCGGGCACGTCGCGCTACGGCACCGAAGAGAGCCGCGACCAGTTGCTTCGGGAACAGGGCATCGAGACCAGTTACCTGCGCCTCAAGGCCTTCCCCTTCGGCGAGGAGCTGATCGATTTCGTCCGGCGCCACGAGCGCGTCTATGTCATCGACCAGAATCGCGATGCCCAGTTGGTGATGCTGATGCGTTTGGAGTTTGAGCCGGAGCTGATCGCCAAAATCCGCAGCGTGCGCTATTACGGCGGCTTGCCGCTCGATGCGCGCACCATAACCGACGAAATCGTCCGACAGGAGGGACTCTGATGTCCACCACCACCGCGCCGCCCAAGAAGACCAACCACATCGGCCTCGAGGTTGCCAGCTACAAGGGCGGCCGCACCACGCTGTGCGCGGGCTGTGGCCACAACGCCATCTCCGAGCGCATCATCGAGGCGTTTTATGACATGGGAATTGAGCCATGGTCGGTGGCCAAGTTCTCCGGCATCGGCTGCTCGTCGAAATCGCCGGCGTACTTTTTGAACGTGGCGCACGGGTTCAACTCCGTGCACGGCCGCGCGCCCTCGGTCGCCACCGGCGCGATTCTGGCCAATCGCCACCTGTTCGGGATCACGGTCTCGGGCGACGGCGACACCGCGTCCATCGGCATCGGCCAGTTCATCCACATGCTGCGCCGCAACATCCGGCAGGTGTACATCATCGAGAACAACGGCGTCTACGGCCTGACCAAGGGCCAGTTCTCAGCGACGGCCGACCTGGGGGCCAAGCTCAAGACCGGCGTGATCAACGACCTCACGCCAATCGACTGCTGCGTGGAGGCGATTCAGTTGGGCGCCACGCTCGTGGCTCGCTCGTTCTCCGGCGACAAGCGGCAGTTGCAGGCCATTCTGAAGGCCGCCATCGCGCACCACGGCCTGTCGATCATCGACGTGATTTCGCCCTGCGTTACCTTCAACGACCACGAAGGTTCCACCAAGAGCTACGCCTACATGAAGGAGCACGACGAGCCGCTCCAGGAGCTCGATTTCGTGCCGGCCTTCGCCGACATCACCGTTGAGATCCCGGAAGGCGAGGTCCGCGAGATCACGCTCCACGACGGATCCCGGCTGCTGCTTAAGAAGCTGGGGCGCGATTACGATCCTGCCGATAAGATGAACGCCTTACGGACGCTCAACGAAGCCGAGACCGCGGGACACGTGGTCACCGGCATCCTGTATCTCGATCCCACGCGCAAGCACTTCATCGATCAGTTGAACCTGGTGGACGCACCGCTCGGCACCTTGCCCGAATCAAAGACGCGGCCACCGCGTGAAGCGCTCGACAAGATCATGGAAGAGCTCCGCTAGGGGCTGCCCCCCCCCTGCGATACCCTGAAGTTTAGTGCGCGGCGCCATCCAAGTCGAAAGCCTGATCAAGGAATTCCGCACCTTCGAGCGGCGCGAGGGCCTCTGGGGCGCGCTCCAGAACCTGGTGGTGCGCGAGTACAAGACCGTGCGCGCGGTGGACGGCATCACGTTCGAGGTTCACCCTGCCGAAATGGTCGGCTACATCGGCCCCAACGGCGCGGGCAAATCCACCACCATCAAAATGCTCACGGGCATCCTGGTGCCGACCTCCGGCTCCGTGCGCGCCAACGGCTTCGTCCCTCTGACCGAGCGCTCGCGCTACACGCGCACCATCGGCGCCGTCTTCGGGCAGCGCACGCAGTTGTGGTGGGACATAGCCGTGGTCGAGTCGTTCCGGCTGCTGAAGAAGATTTACGGCGTCTCGGACACTGACTACGCCGCCCGCATGAAACAGTTCGACGAAGTGCTCGAGATCGGCCGCTACCTCCACACACCGGTCCGCAAGCTCAGCCTGGGCGAGCGTATGCGCTGCGACATGGCCGCTGCGCTGCTGCACAACCCGCCGCTGCTGTTTCTGGACGAGCCCACCATCGGCCTCGACATCGTTGCCAAGGAGAGCATCCGCGCCTTCCTGAAGCACATCAACCGCGACTTCGGCACCACCGTTCTGCTCACCACGCACGACCTCTCCGACATCGAGGAGCTGTGCCCGCGCCTGATGATCATCGACAAAGGCCGGCTGCTGTTCGATGGAGGCCTCGCCGGTCTCAAGCGCCAGCTCTGGCGCGAGGCCACCATCAAGTTCGATCTCAAGGACCGCGAGCAGGCCGAACGCTTCGAGCGCATCGAGATCCCCGGCGTTCGGCGCGAGAAGCTGGACGGCATGACCTACCGCCTCTCCTTCGACCACACCCAGCACTCCACCGCCGAGATCATTCGCCAGGTGGTCATGGCCGCGACGGTGCTGGACATCGTGATCGAAGAGCAATCCATCGAAGAGGTCGTCCGCACCATTTACACGGGCGGCCTGGTGCCGGAGCCGGAACGGTGTCCTCGGTAGCCCTGGAATTCTCGCGCATCGGCTTCCTCAACATGCTCGCGTTCCGGCTGCGCTACTACACCGGCATCATCAACTACCTGATCAACGTGGCCGTCTACTACTTCATCTGGCGCGCCATCTTCCATGTGGACCCGCACTTCGCCGGCTTCACTTTTCCGCAGATGATCACCTACGTCGCGGTGGGCTGGATCATCCGCTCGATGTACTTCAACAATCTGGACGCGGAGATGGCGGAGGACATCCTGGACGGCCGCATCACGATGACCCTGCTGAAGCCGGTCAGCCTGCAGACCAGCTACGTGGCGCGGTCCGTCGGGGAATCGGCGTTCCGCCTGCTGCTGCTCACCGTGCCGACCGCGGTGGTGGTGAGCCTGATCTTTCCGCTGCTGCCGCCCGCGGACCTGGCGCACTTCGCGGTGTTCCTGGTGTCGCTGGCGGCGAGCGTGATGCTGGTGGCGGCCATGAATTTCATCGTGGGGACGTGCGCTATCCGGCTGGTTTCGATCCTGGGCCTGCTGCGCGCGAAGTTCTGGGTTCAGGACCTGCTTTCGGGCGTGCTGGTGCCGCTGACGCTGCTGCCGGCGCCGCTGCGCGTGGTCTCGCACTGGCTGCCCTTCGAGCACATCGGTTTCACGCCGCTCATGATCTACCTCGGCAAGATGACGTGGGCGCAGACCGCGGCCGCGCTCGCGATCGAGCTGTTCTGGGTGGTCTTCCTGCTGTGGTTCGGCCGGCGCTTCTGGAGCCTGATGAGCCGCAAGATCACAGTGCACGGAGGCTGAATGCGCTACCTGTCGCTGTTCGGCCAGTACTTCGTGCAGTACGCCAAGGTCCGCCTGGGCTATCGCCTGGACTTCTTGATCTCGGTGCTTTCGATGATGCTGGCCACCGCGTGCAGCGTGGCCGTGGTCTTTCTGATCTTCAGCCGCATGCCGCGCATCGCGGGCTGGAGCTTCCTGGAAATCATGTTCCTCTACGGCTTTTCGCTGCTGCCGATGTCGCTCTTCAACCTGCTCAGCATCAACCTGTACTTCTTCAGCGACGCCTACATCGTGCAGGGCAAATTCGACCAGGTGCTGACCCGGCCGGTGAGTTCGCTCTTCCAGGTGCTATTCGGGCAGTTCCGCCTGGAGGCGCTCGGCGACACGGTGCTGGGATTCGTGATCGTAACGATCTGCGCGCACCGCCTGGGCCTGCACCTGGGCGCGACGGGCTGGCTCTTCATCGTCTACGCCTCGCTGTGCGGCTGCACCATCTACACGGCGATCTTCCTGATGCTGACCTCGGTGTCTTTCTGGGCGGAAGACCGCGTGGGCGTGACGCCGCCCGTCTACAACATGCTCGCCTTCGGCCGCTACCCGCTCGACATCTACGGCCAGTTCATCCGCTTCCTGCTGACCTGGATCGTGCCCTTCGGCTTCGCCAGCTTCTACCCGACGGCGCACATCCTGCACAAAGAGGTCTACCGGATTTACACCTGGATCCTGCCGGTGGTGACGGCCGTCTTCCTCACGGCGGCAATCGCAATCTGGAACCGTGGCGTGCGGAATTACACGTCAACGGGGACGTAACGGCAACCAGCGAACCTTGATTTCTTTCTCAAGCTGCCGGAACTCCGGGTCTCCTGTTAGAACCTCCGCGCCTTCCCGCTTGGCCAGCGCCGCGGCGAAGCAATCGGCATAGGCAAGTCGGTGTCTGGCTTTGAAGCCGGCCGCCAGGCGAGCCAATTCCCAGTCGATTTCCTCGACCCGGAGCCCTGCCTTCTCAAGCTCGTTGACAGTCTCATCTGCCTTCTTCTCGGAACTCTTGCGGGCGACCTGGTACCAAACCTCCCCGAGATTGACGACGCTGATGACGGCCGGACGTATGGACTCCTGCGACTCCGCCAGGACGGCCTCTACCTGTCCAGCCGCCGGCTCGTCCTGAAGGAACGCGAGAATGGCCCAGCTATCGAGAACGCAGGCCTGCATCTTCCTTCTCGCGATCACGCGCACGATCGGCCATCAGGCCTTCGAGCACCTTCGTGCCTTTGAGAATGCCCCGCAGCCGGCGGATCGTCCCGCGGTTGACCGGCTCGAGCACGATCCGCCCGTCCCGGTCCGTCACCTCAACCTTTGTACCCTTCTTGATGTCGTACTTCCGCCTGAGCGCAGAAGGAATTACCACCTGCCCCTTGGACGAGACTACGGTCTCCATGCGTCTTACCTCTGCTTCATTGTACTACGGCTTGGTAATATCCTACTTCAGCCCCGCCTTCTTCCACAACTCGTCCACCCGCTTCATCACCTCGGGCGACATGCGGATCACGTCCGGCCATGGCCGCGTGAAGCCTTCGCCCGGCCACTTCTTCGTCGCGTCGACGCCCATCTTCGAGCCGTAGTTCGGCAGGCGGCTGGCGTGGTCGAGCGAATCGATCGGGCCCATCGAGAACTCGATGTCGCGCTGGGGGTCGATGTTGTTCAGTGCACGCCACGCCACCTCGCGGACGTCCTGCACGTTCACGTCTTCGTCCACCACCACAATGCACTTTGAGAACATCGCCTGGCCCATGCCCCAGATGGCGTGCATCACCTTGCGCGCGTGGCCCGGGTACGATTTGCGGATCGCCACCAGCATCAGGTTGTGGAAGATTCCCTCCGCCGGCATGGAGACGTCGCGGATCTCCGGCAGCTGCAGCCGCATCAATGGCAGGAAGATCCGCTCGATCGCTTTGCCCATGAAATAGTCCTCCATGGGCGGAGGCCCGACGATGGTCGCGGGATAGATCGGCTGCTTCCGCTCGGTGACGCAGGTGACGTGAAACACCGGGTAGTCGTCATCGAGCGAGTAGTAGCCGGTGTGATCGCCGAACGGCCCTTCGCGCCTCAACTCTCCCAGCTCGACGTAGCCTTCGAGCACGATCTCCGCCTGCGCCGGCACCTCCAGGTCGCAGGTCTCGCACTTGACCATCTCGACCGGGGCGCCGCGCAGGAAGCCCGCGAACAGCATCTCGTCGATGTCCGGCGGCAGCGGCAGCACGGCCGAGAAAATCGTCGCGGGATCGCCGCCCAGCGCCACCGCGACGTCCATACGCTTCGCCCCAGACTGCGCCGCCATGCGCCGGTAGTGCTCCGCGCCCTGCTTGTGCGTCTGCCAGTGCATGCCCGTGGTGCGCTCGTCGAAGACCTGGAGGCGATACATGCCGCAGTTGCGCTTGCCGGTGTCAGGGTTCTTCGAGAAGACCAGCGGCAGCGTGATGAACCTGCCCGCGTCCTGCGGCCAGCACTTCAGGATCGGGTAGTCGCCAAGCGCGAAGCCGTCATGCCGGATGACTTCCTTCACAGGCCCGCTCGCCACGCTCTTCGGGAAGAACGCGGCGATTTCGGCCAGCTTCGGCAGCATCTTGAGTTTCGCGATCAGCCCCTCCGGCTTCTCCATCGCCAGCCATTCCGAGACGCGGCCGGCCACCTCGTCGATCGACGACACCTCGAGCGCCAGCTCCATACGCCGCGTCGATGCGAAGGCGTTGATCAAGACCGGAATCTTCGAGCCGGTGGGTTTCTCGAACAGCAGCGCCGGGCCGCCGCTCTTCACGGAGCGGTCGGCGAACTCGGTGATCTCGAGCACAGGATCGACTTCGAAGGGAATCCGCTCGAGCTCGCCTTGTTTCTCGAGCTCCTGGATGAACGCGCGAAGGTCTGTGTAGGGCATGGGAATCAGCTATCGGCCATCAGCAGCCGGCGAAAAGAACCTGGACGGGCCGATGCACGCGGATCGAAGTGCTTGCTTTCTTATCGGCGTTCATCTGCGTTCATCGGCGGCTAAGCGTTCTCTCAGCCTCCTCGTTCCTCGACCGCGTCGCCCTCGGCTGACGGCCGGTGGCTGAAACCTATTATCATTGATTCCAATGACCAATCGAACTGCTTTTGTAACCGGCGCGAGCCGCGGAATCGGTAGGACTGTGGCGCTGCGGCTGGCCGCGGCGGGCGCACGCATCGTCGTCGCCTCGAATGAGCGCGAGAACAACGACCTTGTCGTGGCGGAAATCGTCGCCGCCGGCGGCCAGGCCTTCCCGATCTACCTGGACCTCACCTCGCAGGAGTCCATCAAGGAATCCGTCGCCGCCGCGCTCAAAGAAGCCGGCCACATCGACATCCTGGTGAACAACGCCGGCGTCACCAAGGACGGCTTCGCCCTGCGCATGCGGAAAGAGGACTGGGATTTCGTCCTCAACATCAACCTCACCGGCGCGTTCCTGATCACTCAACAGGTGATGCCCGGCATGATCAAGGAGCGCTGGGGCCGCATCATCAACATGGCCTCCGTCGTGGGATTGTCCGGCAATCCCAGCCAGGCGAACTACGTCTCCTCCAAGGCCGGCATCATCGGCCTCACCAAAGGACTGGCGCAGGAACTCGGCAGCCGCAACATCACCGTGAACGCCGTTGCCCCCGGCTTCATCGAAACCGACATGACCGCCAAACTGCCGGAGGAAGTGAAGGACCGCATGAAGGCCGCGATCCCGCTCAAGCGCGCAGGCAAGCCTGAAGACGTCGCCGCCGCCGTCGCTTTCCTGGCGAGCGAAGAAGCGGGCTACATCACCGGGCACGTCCTGAGCGTCAACGGCGGAATGTATATGTAGCTCGGGCGGGCTCAACGCCGCAGCAGATAGGCCGGCGTGCAGCTCCAGGCGTGGCAGTAGCTGTTGAGGAGCACGTTCCCGTACGGCGAGAGCGCCGGATTGGCCGGATCGTACACCTCCCAGAAGGTGTCCGCCCCTGCCTCCACCATGCCGCCCCAGTACCACTGAATCAGGTCCTGCGCTTCCTGTTTCATGCCGCACTGTAGCATCGCTTCGGCTACGTAGTGGTAGAGGTATGGCGCGCCGGGGCGGACGGCTTCCGGGATCTTCGCGACGGCACGTAACGCGTCCGCGCCTTCGGTGCGGCTCGCGACGCCTGACAGCGCCATCCACGCCTGGCTCGCCCAAGACACCTGGCGCTGCGGGCCGCTGACGAAGACGCGCCGCGCTGCGTCGTAGAATGCCGTCCGCGCCGCGGCGGTCATGCGCCCGGCGAGATCGGAGTACTGCGCCGCGGTCGCCTCATCTCCGACCTTGGTTGCCAGCTCGGCCGCCTGGTGCAGGCAGTAGACGAAAATGCCCTGCATGGCGGCGGTCCGGTCCAGCGCGTCGCACCAATCCACAAACACCCACGATTTCGGAGGCGCGACAAACAGGCCGCCGCTGTCCACCGAACCGCGCAGGAGCTCGATCTGTCGCTTCGCGACCGGCCACAACTCGCGCGCCGTCTGCCAGTCGTTCGACGCACGCGCATAGTCGAGCACCGTCGCCGGATAAAGCGCGGCGTAATCGACGATGTACTCGTGACCACGCAGCGGCTTCGGGTCCTCGAAGACGCACGCCGACACCATCCCGTCCTCTCGCGCCAGACCGGCAAACAGGTACAGGCACCGCTTTACCAGATCGTAGTTGCGGAAGGTGGCGTAGTTCGTGAGCGCCTGCAGGCGCAGGTCGCCGATCCACAAACGGCGGTCGCGCTTGGGGCCGTCCTCGAAGACCGTCTGCATGCAATCCCGCAGCGTGGCGATGCTCACCGCGTCGATTCGATCGAGCGGCTGCGGGCCCACGCCGCCCGAGGTCAACGCAACGGCCTTCACGTTGTCGATCCGCACCTTGAAGTTCGGCGACGTATCGATCACTTCGAGCTTGAGATAGCGAAACGCGTAGCGCCGCGGCATGCGGATCGTGGCGGGCAGCACGTCGACGTTGATCACCTCGTCCTGCAGCCATGCCCGGCTCAGCCCACCGTGGAACGGATCGAAGGGCTCCGCCACCTCCGCCGGCACTTCGCCGAAGATGAGCTTGATCCTCGCGGGAGCGTCCACGCCCCGCCCTTCCCCGGCGAACGACAGCGAAACATGGCCGGTCATATGGCCGCCGAAATCCAGAATCGCCGAGTCGCCGTGGCCCATCAGGCGTTCACGCAGCGCGCCGGGCTGGGCTACCCGCTCCATCCGCCACCCCAGAAACCTGGCCTTGTCCGCCACCGGATTTACCAGGGCTACGGGATCTCTCGCCGTCTCGCGCAGGCGCGGCTTCAGGCTCTCCGCCAGCTCAACCCAGCGGTCGCGCTCCGGAGCCAACTCCGGGCGGAACACCGCGGCTGCCGAAGCACTCTGCAGGAATCGTCGCCGGTTCACGTGGTCCAGCATAGCGCCGCTGTATGATGCCTGTATGGCAGCCGACTCCCGGTTTCGCATCGGCCTGGTGCAGATGGCATGCGCGCAGGACCCCAACGAGAACCTCGCCAAAGCGCAGTGGCGCGTTCGCGAAGCCGCCGCCAAAGGCGCGCGCGTCGTCTGCCTGCAGGAGCTTTTCCGCAGCCAGTATTTCTGCCGCGAAGAAGACGCGGAGCTGTTCGCGCTCGCCGAAGCGATCCCAGGCCCCACCACCGAGTGCCTGGGCGCTCTGGCACGCGAACTGGAGATCGTCATCGTGGCGTCGCTGTTCGAGCGCCGCGCTCCGGGCCTGTATCACAACACCGCCGCAGTGATCGGCACTGACGGCCAGATCGTGGGTCTCTACCGCAAGATGCACATCCCCGACGACCCGCTCTACTACGAGAAGTTCTACTTCAC
>CAZBQQ010000167.1:0-12056 GCA_964493965.1 uncultured Solibacteraceae bacterium | reverse complement strand
TCCGCAGGAGCGGGTAGTGGTTCTTGAGGAAGAGCTGCAAGAACTCCTGCTGGTGCCCCCACTGGACCTTGTAGTAGTACTCCATGGTGTAAGGCTGGTCGGCCGTGCCCTGAGGCGGGGCGCCTTGCGCGTAGAGGAAGCCTGCACAGCCTGAGAGCAGCAGAGCAAGTACGACGTTCTTCATAATTCCTCCTGTCGTGGACCTATCGCTGTTGGTTCTGCGGCGCGGGACTGGCGTTGCCGATGTCGACGATGGCCTTCCACTCACCGGCGCGCTCGCGCCTCCAGATTGTCACGTATTTGCCGTAGGAACTGACCGGCTTGCCCTCCGTGCCAATTCGGGTGGACTGGTAGGTGCCGCGGGTGTACCCCAGGTCGCCCGATGCGGCACCATCCACCGGTTCCCAGCGCAGAGAGAATCCCGGAGTCGAGAATGCGCCTGACATAGCTTTCTCCATCTTGTCGCGGCCGAGCACAAGGTCGCCGCCGGCGGGCATCATCACGCCATCGCCGGCGAAGAAAGAAGCCCAGGCCGGTGCGCCTCCCTTGGCGGTCGCAGCATCGAAGTTCCGGTCGGTCTGAAGCAGCGTCTGGCGCTCGTCGCGCGCGCCGGCGAGGTAGCCCGCGCCGGCGGCGGCGAGCATCAGCAAGGCAACGACAATTCGGTTCCGCATCGTGGCAATCGCCTCCTCGGAAAACAGTGTAGCTTGTGCCGGGCTCAGATGGCGGATCAAGAGCTGCCAGGCGTCACATCGGCTGGCAGACGTGTCGGCCGAACTCGACCGTCCGTTGGTCGCTGCCCGAGTCTCTGAACCCAGGAATGCTGAGGCCGCCAGCGTATTCAATCGGCGAGCGCGGCGCGCCGCGCGGTCGACCAGGACGCCCTCCGAGAGGTTCACGCGGGGCCGAAGCCGTAGCTCGTATACTTGTCTGAGTATCTCCAGGAGGAAGGAACGGAACCCAGGTCAAGACTGAAACGCAGGGCGAAGGCCGAGGCGCGCCGCCTTGGAGCCACTCTGGTCGGCTTTGCGCCGGTGTCGCGCTGGGCCGAGTATGGCGAAGTGCCCTCCGACTATCGGCCCGAGTCCATCTGGCCGCCGGCCCGGACTGTAATCGTGGCCGGCGTTCCCATGCTCCTGCCCATCCTCGAGAGCACGCCGTCCATCAATCATCAGGAACTGTACAACACGGCGAATCGGCTGCTCGATGAAATTGCGTACCGTTTGTCCATCTTTCTCAACCAGGCCGGCCGCGCATCGATCTGTCTTCCGCGGGATGGTTACCGCAATCTCGGCGTTCTGCTCAAGAAGATGCCCGCCTCATTCAGCCACATCTACGCCGCAAAGTACGCGGGTCTCGGGACCATCGGCTATAGCCACAACGTGGTGACGCCGGAATACGGCCCCCGTGTGCGCTTCGTGTCGCTGTTCACGAACGCTTCCCTGCCCGGCGACCCGGTCATCAAGAAGGACCTCTGCAAATCCTGTAAGCTGTGTGGGCGACTCTGTCCGGCGCAGGCCATCGCTCCCAATCCCGAGCGGTTGATGGCGGAGTTCGATGCTGTTGCGTGCACGCGATACCACCAGGAGCTCGCCGATAAGTCGTGCTTTCCCTGCGGCGTGTGCGCCAAGGTGTGCCCAGTGGGTGCGGATAGGAAGCTATACGGCCGGACCCAGGTGGCCGAGTATCTGGCCGAGCCCGGAGCCGCGAACGATGACTCGCGATTCCTCCACCTTCGGCATTTGCGGTCACACGGCTCTGATCACTCGGAGAGTTTGTAGGGCTACCCAGTCCTGCTCAACCTCGCGGGGGAGGTGGTGTATAGTGTTCGCCCGGGGGGGGCTGACCAATGCTGCTGGCGGCCGGCGCCCAGGTCACGCTCGTCACTCCTCCTGCAGAATCCGCTGGTTCTTCAAATCGTAGTTCGAACGCTCTGCAGCACGTTAATCGCCAGAGGGCGAGGGGAGAGAGATTTGCGGCTCCGCTCCGTGCTTCACTCGCTCGGATAGCTCCAAGAACATTTTTGGACTCGCGTGTGCGTCCCCGGCTTGCGCGCCCGACGGCCTCAGGAACGGCTGCCGAGCATCGACACGGGACTCCACCGAAGCAACTCCGCAAGCTTGCCGGCTGCGGTTGCCCGCTCACTCTGACGTAGCGACCGGCATGCTGATCCGCAAACGAGGCGTGCAATTAGGGCCCGCTACGCCGAAACGCCCACCGGCCTTCGGCTCAGGTCTCAGTGACGCTGATCGGAATCTCGATCTATCCATCCGCCTAAAACAGCCCACCCACACACGTGTTTTTGGTACCTAAATTGAAGTTTCTTGCAGAAATATTATGCCTGTAATCAGGAGCTTGCGGGACCGGGTCTGGCTACGAACCAGAAGGTCGGGTGTTCGAGTCACCCCGGGCGCACCACTCACCAGCTCTAGGATCGGAACGGTTCGAACAGTTCGGTCGTGAAGTACCGCTCCATGCGGTCGGGGAACACGGTCACCACCGTGGCCGGCGAAGGGCTCTCCGCTGCCTGCGTCGCTGCAATCATGGCCGCCCGGTAGTTCAGCCCTGAGCTTGGGCCGACCGGGAAACCCATCCGGATCAACTCGCGGGTCGTTTCCAGAGCCTCCTGGTCGCGCACCTCGATCGTGGTCAGGCCCGGAATGTCGGACTCACGGAACAGCGACGATACGCACTCGATCAGCCCGGGAATCCGGCAACTGAAGCTGCAACACTCCGCGTCGCGGTCCGGCCCCGGATCGACCGGGCGGGCCAGGAAGGCTCGCGGCGAGTGGCCTCCGCTGCTCAACCCTTTCAGCAAGCCCACCAGGGTCCCGCCGGTTCCTACGCCGCTCACCACCGCATCGACCGCGCCTCCGGGGATCTGCTCCAGGATCTCGCGGGCCGTGCCGAACTGGTGGGCCTCCGCATTCTCCGGGTTGGCGAACTGCCGAGGGAGAAAGGCGCCGGTCTCGCCCGCGAGCCGCTCGGACTCGGCGATACATCCGCGGATACCGGCCTCTCGCGGCGTGAGGTGGATTGCGCCTCCATAGGCCCGGATCATGAGCACCCGCTCATTGCTGACCCCGTCCGGCAGGACCGCGATGAAGCGGAGGCCAAGCTGCGCGCAGGTGAGGGCCATGGCAATGCTGGTCGATCCGCTGGATGCCTCGATGACGGTGCCGCCAGGCTTCACTCGTTCGGCCGCGACCGCCCTTTCGAGGATGTAGCGGGCGATCCGGTCCTTGGTGGATCCGCTGGGATTGAGGAACTCGAACTTCGACCAGATCACCGGCGCGTCGGGTGACAACTGAACCGGCACGAGCGGGGTCACCGCCAGCTTGTCCGGGTATCGATTTCGACCGTTTACCAAAAGAAGACCCTCCAAACGGTATTGACTAGGGCGTGGGCGACCATGGCGGCCCGGACGCTGCGGGTGGTGAGGTAAGCGCGGCCGTAGAAGACGCCGGCGAGGGTGGCCAGGACCGCGAAACGCCAGTTGGGGAAGCCGCGGAAAGACAGGTGCAGCAGACCAAACAGGACCGAGGCCGCCACCAGTCCGGTCCAGTCATTCTTCAGCCAGCGGCCGAGCCAGCGCTGCACCAGGCCCCGAAAGAAGAACTCCTCGCGCAACGCCACCACCCACAGCATCCCCAGGAACGTTCCCGCGGCTATGAGCGCCGTCATGCGCCAGTCTCCGCGCGGGGGGTGAAAGCGCAGCAGGTTCAGCGCCGAGGCGGCGAGCGCGCCGGCGGGCAGAAAGAGCAGGAAGTGGATGGCGCCGGAGGCCCACTCCCGGCGGTTGGGCAGGAATCCGAAGCCCTCCGGGTGCATTTTGGCGATGGCGAGGCACTCGAAGATGGCCAGGCGCGTCCACATGATCTGGCCCAGAATGGCGAGGGGCAGGCCCGGCGCGGGCGTTCCATAGATCCGTTTGAAGGGATAGAGCAGCATCACCGCGGCAACCAGCGCGATGTAGGCCAGATCGATGGCAGGCCGGCGCGGGAAGAAGACGTACCAGAACGACGCCGCTGAGGCCAGGGCCAGAATCGCAGCCAGCGACGACGGCCGGAACACGCCGGCCGGCAAGGCGTAGAGGCAATACGGCAGGGCGGCGCTGGCGGTCATCAGGAGCGCCAGGGCGGGGGGGCTGAGACGCCGTTCGAGGCCCTTGCGCGCGCTCTCGATCACCGGCAGCGCGTACAGGCAGGCTTCGGTGACGAAGGCCGCAACCAGGGGAACCAATGCCGTCGCGGGTATATTCTGAAGGTTGGCAACCCACGCGGCTAGCATCTGGATCATCTTAGCATCCGTGTTGACGGCGCCCTTCGCGCGAGGGCAGGAAGCGCCGCCCGGCCTAGCCAAACGCGTGGCTGCCCGGGCCACCGAGACGCGGGCCGCGCTCGACCAGTACACCTACCGCCAAAGCGTCACCGTGGTGGAGCTGTCGGGGGCCGGCGCGCAGACCGGCGAGTACCGCGAAGTGCGCGACGTGGTTTTCTCCTCCGGCGGAGAGCGCAGCGAGAAGATGGTGGGGAAGCCGCAGGACCGGTTAGTCCGCCTCAAGCTCACCGAGCAGGACTTCGACGACATCCGCCAGGTACAGCCTTTTCTGTTTTCGACCGATCAGTTGTGGGCGTACGAAACGCGCTTCAAAGGCGAGGAGACGGTCTACGGCGTGGAGTGCTGGGTGCTCCAGGTGCGGCCACGGCAGATCTTGGCCGGCCAGAGGCTGTTCGACGGGCTTCTGTGGGCCAGCAAAGAGGACTTCTCGATCGTGCAGACGATGGGCAAAGCCGTACCGGACATCCGCAGCATGACGAACGAGAACCTGTTCCCTCGCTTCACCACGCGGTGGGAGCCGGTGGAGGGAGGTTTGCGTTTCCCCGTCCATACCTATGCGGACGACACGCTGGATTTCAGGACCGGCCCGCTGCGGACCCGCATGGACATCCGCTACACGGAGTACAAGCGCTTCGGGGCGAGTTCGGCGATCCGGTTCGAGAAACCTGAGTGAGGAACCGGAGCACCGCGGTTCTCTTGCCCCTGTAACCTCTTGACGCTTGTTCCCGTCGATAAGGGCAACGAAGTCCCACTGGAGGCTCCAAACCATGAGAATCAAGTCCCGTCTTTGCGACCTGGCCACGTTAGGCTGCCTCTTCCTTTCCTCCTCCGTGCTTGCAGCCGGGCAGGACGCGGCGGCGCAAGGAATCTCTTTGGAAACCCAGGCCCCGATTCCGGTGTTCGCGCGCTTCATACGCACGTCGATGTCCGGATCGCTGTCTTCGAGCTCGGCGGGCGGCCTCCAGGACAACGCCACCGGCGCGGTGGGTACCGGGAGGAGCAGCTCCCAGGGAGCGCGGCTTGACTCCAACGCGGTCTCAGGGCCGATGCACGGCATGGTGGTGGTGGAAACGCCGCTGAGCGCGCTCAAGTTCGACATCGAGAAGGGCAAGTACGCGGCCCGAGCCAGAGTTCGAGTCACGGTTCGCGACTCCGCAGGGAGCGCGGTCTGGAGCGCTGAAAAAGAGATCGGCGTTCACGGACCGGAAAAGAAGCTCGAAGCGCGGCGCCAGGGCAGCCTCTTCTTTCTGCGCGGGCTCACCCTCCAGGGCGGTTCCGAATACACGGTGGAGGCCAAGGTGGAGGACCTGCGGGCGGAAGAGACGGCAACGATCCAGAATCCGGTGGTAACAGGCGCGGGCGTGCCCGGTCTCAACGCCAGCGATGCGATGTTCGTGCGCAAGTTCGACGACTCGGCGGACTCGTTCGAGGCCGATCAGACGGTCAGCTTCGAAGGCGTCGCCCTGGCGCCGGTGCTCGATCCGGTCTTCCCCGCCGGAAGGAAGTTCGGCATGCAGTTGTTCCTGGTGCTCTATCCGGACATCGACGGCGCCCAGCCGGAGCTGAGCCTGCAGTTGATCACCAATGGGAGGACGGCGGCCGAGGGGCCACTACCGTTCAAAAACAACATACATGAGAGGGCCTACGAAGGGAAGACCTCCCCTAACAATGGTGCCATGGGTGGAGCGCTAGGAAACGGCGGGCTTCTCAATGCCGCCAGCCAGCACGCGCGCGAGTTCCCCTACCTCGCGGACATGCAGTTTACCCAGCTCCCCGAAGGAGACTACAAGGCGGTCCTCACGATCCGGCAGGGCAGCCGGGCGATCACGCGCGAAGTGCCGTTCAAGGTGGCCGGCAATCCGGCCCCGGCGTCGCAGCCGGCCAACTGACTTACCGCAGGAGCGCCGAAGCGCACCACAGAACCGGGGCCTGACCGTGCATGTCTCCGGTCTTGCGCCGGCGGGCCAGATAGTAGTCCAGATCGTTCTTCTTGCCGGTGCCCTCGCAGACCGAGGTGACATCGGCATTCTGGTCGATGTAGCCGGTGAGGGCCAGCCAGGCGCGCCGTGCGGCCGGAGCGTAGGCCTTCTCATCGAGCCAGCCGTTCTTGACGCCGGTGATCACGGCGAAAGCGAACATTCCCGTCGATGAGGTTTCGGGCCAGGCCTCCGGGTGGTCGATCAACTGGCGCCACATGCCATCCTTGCCTTGAAACTCCACGAGCGCCGCCATCATTTTGCGGTAGCCATCGAGAATGCGCGCCCGACGGGGATGCTCGGCGGGGAGCGAGCGCAACAATTCGGCCATTCCCGCGGCCACCCAGCCGTCGCCGCGCCCCCAAAAGAACGGAGCGTCCGGCGCGTGGTAGAACAGCCCGTTCGACTGCTGTAGCTTGTCCAGGTAGGCCGACATCTCGAGCGCCGCGCGATCCAGGTAGACGGGGTCGCCGGTCGCGCGCGCTGTCTGGACCTGCAGGGCGGTGATCATATACATGTCGTCGATCCAGAAGCGGGTTTCGGGGGTCAATCCTTCCGGCGTGGGGCTTTCCCACTGGCGGTCGGCGATGGCTTTGCCCAGGGCCAGGTACTTCGGCTCTTTGGTTTCGATGAAGATCTCCAGCGGGACCGCGCCGAAAACCGATGAATCCACGTGGCGCTCCGGCGGGATCAGCTTCGCTTCGGCGGGCGTCATGAGAGGTTCGAATCGCGCGACGAGGCGGGCCGAGAGGTCGCGGTCGCCCGAGAGTTGCGCGAAGGTCAGCGCGCCATACCAGGTGCAGGTTTCGGGGTAGCTGATGCGCTTCGGGTCCTGGTGAGGACCGCCGACGAAATGCTCCGCGACGCGCTTGCCGACCTCGAGTGGGGATGTGCCGGCCGGCCAGTCGGAGAAGTCGCGGGTTTGTGCCAGAAGCATGCCCGCTGTCAAGAAGATCCAGGCGCCGCAGTATCGCCGCATTCGACCTCCGGGGCGGCTCCCGGCCGCCAGTTTCCCAGTGTATCGCCTCGCGGAGTCCTGGGGCCGGCGGAAACGGTGGGGCAGAACTCCAGTTCTGCAGCGGGTCTCCAGACCCGCCTCTGTCCAACTTCCTGAAACCAAAAAACCCGGACGTGGACGTCCGGCGCAGCGTTGGAGAGCTGCCCCACTAAAGCCCGATCCCTTTGCAGCCGATAGGGTAGGCGACGACCCATGTCACGACAGCGCACTCATTCGCGGAGGAGCTTCCTCGCTGTCCTCCTCGCCGGGATGTGGCCGGTGAGCGCCGCACTGGGTCTCGAGCCGCAGAAGAACATCGGTCAATACGCGCACAACACGTGGACCGCCCAAGACGGTCTTCCCGGAGAGGCGGTGTACCAGATTCTGCAGAGTCCGGATGGGTATCTGTGGCTGAGGACTTCGGCGGGGCTGGTGCGGTTCGACGGGGTACGCTTTGTCCTGGTGGAGCCGGTGGTGGGGAAGGAGCCGCTCAACGAGCCGGTGAAAGCCATCTGCCGCGGAGCGGACGGCGATCTGATTATCCGCACGACGTCGAGAACGGTGATCCGGAGGAATGGCGTTTTCTCCGACTACCTGCCTCCATCCGCCCTCCCCGACGGGGAGATCAAGACGCTGTTCGAAAGCCGGGAGCACGAGCTCTTCGTAGGTTCAGACGACTTCATTTACCTGCTTCAGCGCGGAGGGCCGCGGCTGCTCCAGTCGGGAACCGGGTGGATCTATTCGTTTCTCGAAGACCGGGCGGGCATAGTCTGGATCGGCGGCTCGAGGAAGCTGTTCCGGTACAGCGGCGGGAAGCTCTCGTCATTCCCAAAGGACCTGCTACAGCTCGGGGCCGATGCCCTGGTCGAAGACCTCGACCAGACTCTGTGGGTCGGCACGCGAGATGGCCCTTATCGCATTGACAGGGGGCGGTCGCGGTTCGAAGCGGCTGTGCGGGGCGGCATCCGGAACGAAGTGCAAACGATTCTGGAGGACCGTGCGGGCAATCTGTGGAGCGGGACGGAGTCCCAGGGCCTTTTCCGAATCGCGGACAGCCGGGTGTCTTCGTTCGGTTCGGCGGACGGCCTGACCGACAACCGGGTGTTGTCTCTGTTCGAGGACCGCGAAGGAAGCCTGTGGGTGGGGACCTCGAGCGGGCTGGACCGCTTCCGCGACACCAAGCTTACGACGTTTACGGTTCGGGAGGGTCTTCCTTCGAACGATACCCGGTCCGTCACCGAGACATCGGACGGCAGTCTCTGGGTGTTCTGCTCGGGCGGGGGACTGGCACGATTCGACGACGGCGCGATCAGCGCCATCACGAAGAAAGACGGCCTCCCCGACCCCTATGGCCATGCGATGTTCGAGAGCCGGGACGGTAGCCTGTGGATAGCGACCACCGGGGGTCTGGCGCGCTATAAGAACGGGAGGATAACGAGGTATGGAGAGCGAGCGCATCTCCCCTATTTCGTGGCCGCCCTCAGCGAAGACGATGAGAGCCTGATCCTGGCCGGCACCCTGGCGGTGCGTTTCGAGAACGGGCGGCTCAGCCCTTTGACCTTCAACGGGAAGACCACTCCGCTCTCGACGCCCGGCCACTACACCTTCACGATCCACCGCGACTCTCAGGGGACGTTGTGGTTCGGCACGGCACAAGGGCTGTTCAAGTTCGCCAAAGGGCTTTCTCCGGACGAGGCCCAGCAAAAACAGATCGGCTTTGCGGTCACTTCGATCGCCGATGACGGGCGGGGAAGCTTGTGGCTCGGCGGCCGCAAACCCGGGATCACCCGGTTGCGCGTCCGCGACGGCCGCATCAGTCACTATGGAAAGCGGGAAGGACTTTTCGACGCCTACCCGTCGGGCGTTGTCACGGATGGTCAAGGGGGGCTTTGGATCAGCACCCCGAACGGAATCTACGTGGCCAACGAAAAGGACCTGGACGACGTGGCGGAAGGCCTCGCCTCCACGGTCCGGACCGTGCGATACGGGATCGACGATGGCATGCAGACCAGCGAGGCGTCGGACCCGGGGGCGGGGCCGGCCGCATGGCGGACGCGGGATGGCCGGCTGTGGTTCACTACGCAGAAAGGGATCGTGGTGGTGGACCCCAAGCGCTTGGCGCACAACGCGCTGGTTCCCCCGGTGGTGGTCGAGGGGATGGCGGAGGACGGCAAGGCGGTGCCCCTCGAAACGGGGATTCGGATCGCGCCGGGCAGGGACCGGATTGAGTTCCAGTACACGAGCCTGAGCATGCTGGTACCGTCCAGGGTGCGTTTCAAGTACCGCCTGGAAGGCTACGACCGCGATTGGGTGGACGCCGGCTCTCGCCGCGTCGCCAGCTATACTCGTCTTCCTCCGGGCCAATACCGGTTCCGGGTGATCGCCTCGAACGACGACGGGGTTTGGAACCTCCAGGGCGCCTCGGTCGCGTTCGTCCTCGAGCCGCGGTTCTACCAGACGGACTTGTTCCGCGGCGCCTGCGCCCTGCTGGTGCTTCTTGCGGCCCTCGTCCTGCAAAGACTTTATACGCGGCGATTGCGCAGCAGGGCAGAGGAGCTGGCGCGGGTCGTCGATGAGCGCACCAAGGACCTCCGGACGCAGCGGGCCTTCCTGCGCCAGGTGATCGACATCCTACCCAGTTTCGTCTTCGTCAAAGATCGCCAGGGCCGCTACACGCTGGTCAACCAGGCCCACGCCAAGGGATATGGCCGGAGCGTGGAGGACATGATCGGCAAGACTGCCGGGGAGATTAGTCCACACAAGGAGTGGGTGGAGGCGCTCGCGCGCTCCGATGGCGAAGTAGTGGAGACGCTCCAAGAGCTATACGTACCGGAGGAGGCGTTCACGGACGTCGCCGGCGAGGTGCACTGGCTTCAGACGGTCAAGCGGCCGATCGTCAGCGAAGGCGGGGAGGTGCAGGTTCTGGGCGTGGCCGTGGATATCACGCAGCGCAAGAAGATCGAGGAGGAACTGCGGGCGGCCAAAGTGGCGGCGGAAGCGGCCAGCCACGCCAAGAGCGAGTTCGTGGCCAACATGAGCCACGAGATCCGCACCCCGATGAACGGCATCATCGGCATGACCGAGTTGGTTCTCTCCACAGACCTCACGGCGGAGCAGCGGGAGTTCCTTTCCCTGGTGCGGTCTTCGGCCGAGAGCCTGCTGGTCATCCTCAACGACATCCTCGACTACTCCAAGATCGAAGCCGGCAAGATGGTTTTGAGCGCGGTCCGTTTTGGACTGGCGGAGCTGGTCGGCGAGGCGATGAAGAGTATGGCGGTCACCGCGCACAGGAAGGGGCTCGAACTGGCCCTCGACATCGACCCGGAGGTGCCGGCGACGCTGGTCGGAGACCCGGTGCGCTTCCGGCAGGTGCTTTTGAATCTGACTGGCAACGCCATCAAATTCACGGAGCGCGGCGAGGTGACGGTCCAGGTGCGCGTCACCGAACGGGAGCAGAGCGGGCTGAAGCTGCAGGTATCGGTGCGTGATACAGGCATAGGGATTCCGCCGGAGAAGCAGGGCCGGCTGTTTCAGGCCTTCGAGCAGGCGGACTCCTCGACCACGCGCCAGTACGGCGGCACGGGGCTGGGCCTGGTCATCTCGGCGCGAATCGTGCGCCTGATGGGCGGGGAGATCTGGATGGAGAGCGCGCCTGGGGCCGGCTCGGTCTTCCACTTCACGTCGCGCATGGAGCCGGCGCCGGCCGTGGAGAACGAGACGGGAACGGTGCCGGTCGAGGACCTGAGTGGCGTCCGCGTGCTCATCGTCGATGACAATGCCACCAACCTCCGCATTCTCGAGAGAGCCACCCGGCAATGGCGCATGCGGCCTGGAATGGCCGGCTCGGGGTTCGACGGTCTGGCCCTTCTGGAACAGTCGGCGGCGGCGGGAGAGCCGTTCCGTCTGATCCTGCTGGACGAGCAGATGCCGGGCATGGACGGCTTCGAGATGATCGAGCGCATTCGCGCCCATCCCTCCTGGCGCGCCGCGACCATCCTGATGCTGACGTCCACGGGCCAAAGCACGAGCGCGGAACGGTGCCGCGAGCTGGGCGTGGAAGCGTACCTGGTCAAGCCCATCGCGACCGCGGAACTGCAGCTATCGATCCGCAAGGCGCTGGGTGGACCACAGAAGAAAGCGGCGCCGGTGGCCGCGCCAGAGGCCGGGCCGCCCCAGCGCTCCCTGCGAATTCTGGTAGCCGAAGACAATCCGGTGAATCAGAAACTCGCCTTCGCCATGCTGCGGAAGATGGGACACCGGGTCACGCTGGCCAGTAACGGGGCTGAAGCCTGCGTCACCTTCGACAGAGACCTGTTCGACCTGGTGCTCATGGACGTACAAATGCCGGAGGTGGACGGCTTCGAGGCGACGCGGCGGATGCGGCAGCGGGAGCGGGAAACGGGAATTCACGTGCCCATCGTCGCCATGACGGCGCACGCCATGAGCGGCGACCGGGAACGCTGTCTCGACGCAGGCATGGACGACCACATCACCAAGCCCATCAGCCGCAAGGTGCTCGAGGAGACGGTAACGCGGTATTCCGACGCCGCGGTGGGCGTTCCGGTCGGTTAGCACATGGTGCGGCCGGGGCCAGCCGTGGCCCAGCCGCGCGGCGGGGTCGCGCCCCTATGCTACAATTCGGTTCAGTCCTCCGTACGACGGGCCCGTAGCTCAGTTGGTTAGAGCGCTACCTTGACACGGTAGAGGTCACAGATTCGAGTTCTGTCGGGCCCACCATCTAC
>CAZBQQ010000166.1:0-12280 GCA_964493965.1 uncultured Solibacteraceae bacterium | reverse complement strand
CGCTGCAGGACTGGAGTCCTGCCCCACGGTTTCTGCCCGGTCTCGGAAAAACGAGTGGCATTGGGCTCAAGCCCGCCCTCCCGCTTCACTCGGAAGCGGCCTGCGTAGCGGCACGTTCGGAATGCAGCGGTTTGCTTCGGATGGCGTCGACGCATCCACTTCTCTGTCGCGCACTCGCCTGCAACTGGAGAAGGCGGAGACCGTAACTTAATGGCTGGCCGGCAAATCGGGTTATAATGCTTTTCGTTCTTTTACTTGAGTTTCTGACGACCAATACCGTGCAGACGTTGTTCCATAAGAGGATAGCCCCGGACACCCGGCCCGCCGGATCGAGCCGGCCGTCCGATCCCTTGCACCGCAGGCTGTTCCTTCCCCTCGCGGTGTTCCTGGTGGTAGCCACGGGCCTGGCGGGAGCGAGTTACCGGTACTTCCTTCACGAGCGCGAAGCGATCGTACGGGACATCGGGGCTCATCTCTCCACCATCGCGGAGACAAAGGTCAGCCAGGTTACCGCGTGGCGGGAGGAGCGATTCAAGGACGCGCGCGCCATCGCGGCCCAGGCCGCGTCGCCCTCCGCGGTTCGCGCCCTTGAAGGTTCGGGCGAGGAGGCGGCCGCCGCGGTGCGGCAATGGATACAAGGCCCGAAGGCGGCGGTTTACGCTAACGCCGTTCTGGTCGGCCGTGAGGGAGATGTCCATGTCGCCTTGGGCGCTGCCCGCGCCCCGGAGGTCTACATCGCTCTCGCGGAGCAGGCTCGCCGGGCTGGCGGCGTGGTGCTGGCGGATCTGGAGCGAAGCCAGAGCGGGGAGGGCCTCGACCTGGGCCTGATCATTCCGCTGGCTGCGGGCCGTCCCACCTCGCGCACCCTGGTTCTGGGGATCGACGCCCGCAAGGCACTCTATCCTCTCATCGAATCCTGGCCGATTCCGGGCGGGAACGGCGACATCCTGCTGCTGCGCAGCCAGGGCGGCGCCGTGCGGGCGCCGGCGGGGATGGCCCTTTCACCGGCCGCAATGTCCCAGCTCGAACGCGGCGGGACGCTGCACGGAGTGGGCTACCGGGGAGTCCCGGTTCTGGCCGCGATGCGCAAGGTTCCGGCAACCGACTGGTCCATAGTGGCCGAGATGAACCTGGAACAGGTCGAGATCCCGCTGCGCCAGCAGTCCGCCGAGCTCGCGCTCCGGATGGCGGCACTGCTCGCGGCGGCCGCTTTCGCGCTGGGTGTGTTGTGGCGTCACCAGCAGCTGCAGTTCTACAAACAGGCCTACGAGGCCGAACAGGAACGCCGGGCCCTGGCGGGGCATTTCGACTACCTCAGCCACTACACCAATGACATCATCCTTCTGACGAACGCGGACGGGCGCATCATCGAGGCCAACGAACGTGCCGCCGCCTCGTACGGCTACAGCCGCGAGGACCTGTTACAGAAGCGGCTCGGCGACCTACGGCAGGCCCCTCAGGGCGAGCCCGAAGGACAGCCGCCCGCGGGGTTCGAAGCGGACGGGCGAGTGATGGAGACCCGGCACCGCCGCCAGGACGGGACAAGTTTTCCCGTCGAAGCCAGCACCAGGCCGATCGACGTGGATGGCGCTAAGTTCTTCCAGACCATCGTTCGCGATATCACCGAACGCAAAGTGATGGAAGAAGAGTTGCGCCAGGCCAAGCAGAAGCTGGAAGCGGTCATCGAGGCCGCCCCGGCAGGCATTGTCGCCCTGGATCTCAAAGGCTGCGTTCAGCTCTGCAACAAGGCCGCCGAGCTTATTTATGGCTGGACGGCGCAGGAGGTTGTCGGCTGCCCGGTGCCGGTTGCCGTCTATCCCGAAGAGGAACGCGCCTCCGGCCAGCCCTGGCAGCGCCTGGTGTTCGGCGGAGTCCTGAGCGGGCAGGAGACCAAACGCGTCCGGAAAGACGGCTCCCTGATTGACGTCAGCATCAGCTCCGCGCCCCTTCTCGACGGGAACGGATCACCGGTTGGAGTCCTGATTGTCATCGTCGATATCACCGATCGCAAAAAGACCGAGAGGTCGCTGATCGAGAGCGAGGAGCGGTTCCGGCTGGTGGTGGAGACCGCGCCCGAGGCGATTTTTGTACAGACCGGCGGATGCATCCGTTACGTCAACCCGGCTGCGGTCGCTGCCTTCGGCGCGGAGTCCGCGGACCAACTGCTGTCCCGGCCCGTGCTCGACCGCATCGATCCGGAATGCCACGCGCTGGTCCAACAGAGAATGCGGCAGGTCCGGGAAGAGAAGCGGCGCGCGCCGGCCGCCGAGCATCGGTTCCTCAAGCTGGACGGCTCCACCATCGATGTCGAAGCAACGTCGGAGCCCTTCCGCTACCTCGGCGAGGATGGCTCGCTGGTGTACTTCCGCGATGTCACGGAGCGGAAGCGGGCCGAGGAGGCGCTCCGCGAAAGCGAACGCCGGTTGCACCTTGCGGTGCAGGTCTCGAAGACCGGGCTGTGGGACTATGATCTTCGATCCGAGCAGGTCTACTACTCGCCGGAATGGAAGGCGCAACTCGGCTATGCGGCCGGCGAGATCGGCAACACCATCGAGGAGTGGCAGAACCGCATACACCCCGAGGACCGCGAGCGGGCCATGTCGGTGATCAAGTCCCTGAGCGCCACCTCGCCAGAATTCGAGTCGGACTTCCGGTTGCGGCACAAGGACGGAAGCTACCGCTGGATTCTGGCCCGCGGCGCGCTTCTGTTCGACACCCAAGGGCACCCGCGCCGCGTGCTCGGCTCCCACATGGATTTTACGGAGCGCAAGAAGATGGAAGAGGAACTCGACGCCAGCCGGCGCCTGGTTCACCGCATCCTCAACGCGACTCCGGACCTGCTCTACATCTACGACCTGGCCGAAGGCCGGAATACCTTCGCCAACCGGCACGTGACCGAGTTCCTGGGATACAGCTTCGACCGCGCGCAGGCGCTGGGGGCCGACCTGATGGGCGAGATCCTCCACCCCGAGGACGCGCGCGCGGTGGCGGAGCACTACCGCCGCTGCCGGGACGCGGCCGATGGGGAGACCCTCGAGATCGAGTACCGCATGCGGCACGCCGACGGCCACTGGTGCTGGGTGCATTGCCGCGACATGGTGTTCTCCCGCACCGACGGCATTCCCAGCAAGGTGCTGGGGGTGGCGCAGGACGTCACGGAGCGCAAGCATGCCGAGGACGCTTTGCGGAAGAGCGAAGCCTGGCTGGAACGCGCCCAGCGAATCGCGGAGTTGGGCAGCTGGGAGGCCTCCATCGAGAGTCTCGCCGCGGGATCGAGCGAGCCCATTCGCTGGTCCCACGAGCTCTACCGCATTTGGGGAGTCCCCCGCGAGTCCTTCATCCCGACGTTGCAAACCATCCTCGCAACCGTCCATCCCGAGGATCGTGCCGCGCTTCGGGCCGCCATTGACGCGAGTCTCGAAGGCGGCAAGCCGTTCCGGCTGGACCACCGCATCGTTCGGCCAGACGGCACGCAGAGGTGGATCCGCGAGCACGGGGAGTTCGAGGTGGACGATTCCGGCGTCCGGCGCATGATCGGTACCGCACAGGACGTCACCGAGTACCGGCGATTGCAGGATCAATTCCTGCAGGCCCAGCGGCTCGAGAGCATCGGGCGCCTGGCCGGAGGCGTGGCCCACGACTTCAACAACCTTCTGACCGTTATCCTCTGCTGCGGCGAACTGGTGCTCGAAGAGCTGCCCCCGGAGGGCTTCCTGGCCAACTCCGTGATCGAGATCCGAAAGGCGGCGCAGCGGGCCGCGGCCTTGACCGAGCAACTGCTGGCCTTCGGCAGGCGCCAGGTGGTGCAGCCCAAGGTGCTGGACCTTAACCTGGTGGTGCAGGACGTCCAGACCATGATCGGCCGCCTGATCGGCGAGGACATCGATCTGATTGTCCGCCTGGGGGCCAGCGGAAAAGTGCTCGCCGATCCCAACCAGATCAACCAGGTCCTGATGAACCTGGCGGTTAACGCGCGGGATGCCATGCCGCACGGAGGCAAGCTGATCATCGAGACCCGCGACTTCACTGGCGTCGATAGCCGCCCGGAGCTGGCGCGCGGCTCTTATGTGGAGCTGGCGGTCGGCGACACCGGCTCGGGGATGGATGAATACACGCGCAGCCATCTCTTCGAGCCGTTCTTCACCACCAAAGAGAAGGCCAAGGGAACCGGCCTGGGACTATCGACGGTGTACGGCATCGTCAAGCAGGCCGGCGGGCATATCTGGGTTCAGAGCGAAGCCGGCGCGGGCACGACGTTCCACATCTGCCTGCCTCGCGCCGCGGGCCAGGTCGTCACAGTGGAGGTCCCCACAGCGCCGGCCGTGGACCTGAGCGGCGAGGAGACGCTGCTGGTGGTAGAAGATCAGGCCGAGGTCCGGCACCTGGCGATGGAGGTTCTCGAGAGTTACGGATACAAGGTGCTGGGCGCCGCCAGCGGCCCCGACGCTCTGCAGCTCTGCGCGATTTACACCGGGCCGGTCGACATGATGGTGACCGATGTCGTCATGCCCGGCATGACCGGTCCGGAGCTGGCCGCGAAATTGACCACGCTGAGGCCTTCGCTCAAGGTGCTCTTCATGTCCGGCTACGCGGACAAGCTGATCGCCCGGGAAGGCGGGCCCGCCGGCGAGGTGGCCTACCTGCAGAAACCCTTCTCTCCGCACTCTCTGGCGGCCAAGGTACGCGAAACCCTGGGCCCGCGAGCGCCTAGGCCGGCGTGAGCGGCCGGGGCGGCCGCAGCCGTCAGCCATCAGCTTTCAGCTGTCAGCCAAAGCGGGGTCGGCCAGTGCTCTCGCGGCCGGGTCTGTCCGGGGTTAGCTGAGGGCTGAAAGCTGACAGCTGAGAGCTGCGGCCATTTCGGCCGCCCAGGTCTGGTATCATCTAAGGTTATTTCCTTTGCAGGACGGTCCCCAGCCGTTTCTGTGGTTTCCACAACACCTAACCGACAGGAGAGTTCTTAATGGCAGTCAAAGTAGCAATCAATGGTTTCGGCCGCATCGGACGCAACGTCGTCCGGGCCGGAATGAATGACCCCGAAATCGAATTCGTCGCATGCAACGACCTGACCGACACCAAGACGCTGGCGCACTTGCTGAAGTACGACTCCGTCCTGGGCCGGCTTGACGCTGAAGTCAAGGCTACGGCAGATTCCATCCTTATCAACGGCAAGCCGCTGAAGGTTTTCGCGATCAAGGACCCGGCGGAGCTCGACTGGAGCTCGCTCGGCGCCCAGGTGGTCATCGAATCCACCGGCAAGTTCACCGACGCAACGCAGGCCTCCAAGCACCTGCGCGGGACCGTGAAGAAGGTCATCATCTCCGCTCCGGCGAAGAACGAGGACCTGACGGTGGTCATCGGCGTCAACGACAACGTGTACGATCCGGCCAAGCACCACGTCATCTCCAACGCTTCCTGCACGACCAATTGCCTCGGGCCGGTGGCAAAGGTGCTGCACGAGACCTTCGGAATTGCGAAGGGCTCGATGACCACGATCCACAGCTATACCAACGACCAGCCGATCCTGGACTTCCCGCACAAGGATCTGCGCCGCGCCCGCGCCGGCGCCCTCAACATGATCCCGACCTCCACCGGCGCCGCCAAGGCCATCGGCCTGGTGATGCCGGCGCTGAAGGGCAAGCTGGACGGCTATTCCATGCGCGTTCCCACGCCCAACGTTTCCGCGGTGGACCTGGTGGCGGTGCTCGAGAAGGACGCCACGGCCGAAGAGGTCAACGCTGCGTTGAAGGCGGCCGCCGAGGGTCCGCTGAAGGGCATTCTGGCCTACACGGAAGACCCGGTGGTTTCGACCGACATGCTGCAGAATTCGAACAGCTCGATCGTCGACTCAGGGTTGACGAAGGTGCTGGGCGGCAATCTGCTCAAGGTAGTTGCCTGGTACGACAACGAGTGGGGCTATTCCTGCCGTGTGGTCGACCTGGTGAAGTTCCTGGCCGCCAAGGGCCTGTAGAAACACAATCGATCGGGCGGGACTGCTCTTCACGGGCAGTCCCGCCGATTCTCTCTATCCGAAGCGCCCGCCGTCGCGGTGATTGACCGCGAGCCTCCATGCAAACACTGTTCGGCGTGCTCCTGCTCCTCGGGCTTGTTGCGGTGCTGACAAAGACGCTGGTGGGCCCGCTTCTGATGAGTGTCGTCCTTGCGATCCCGCTGGCCTGCTTCTTCGGCAAGCTGGCGCTGCTCCCCCGAATTCCTCTCGCCGCGCGGCTCTGCAGGCTGTCGTGCGCCCTTCTTTGGCTTCTGCAGTGCGTGTTGCCGCCCTGCTTCGGTTTTTCCCGGTACACACTTTGGCTGTTCCTGCTGGCCGTCATCAGTTCATTCCCCGCTTGGTCCGAGGGCCCCCGGTTCGCGGCGAACCGCACCTTCCATCTGGTGCTCGCCTCCTTGGCGCTGGCCGTCTACTGCGGCTTGTGCTGGAACGCCTACCGCTGGTTTCCGCCTTTGCGGCAGGCATCCGGCTGGCAATCCTTCACTACGAACGAACAACTCAAACCACTTGGGCCAGTATTGGTCGCCAGAGCGGATCTGGGCCGCGAGGCGTGGCTCGAAAGGCTCGCCGGAGTGGGGCGCTTTCCGCGTGCCTCGGGGATTCAGGGCGACCTGGAGGGCAAGGCGCCGATCCAGCTTGCCTCGTCCTCCGCACAGGTCCGGTCTGTCATCCTGTTGACCTACGGCTACGGCCAGGTGGGCGAGTACCTGCACGACGGCGTGCGAGCGGGATTCGGCGGCGGCGCCTACCAGAACAGTTGCGGCATGATCCTTCTGGACCTCGAAACGCGCCAGCGCCGGAACCTCGGAGGCGTGGACGGTCCGTCGCCGCCATCCAAGACTACGGCGGGTTTTGAGTATGGCGCGGAGCCCGAGGACGACGACGTGGTCGCCGCGCTTGTCCGCAGTCACAACTGACCGCCGCGGCCGCACGCCCTTGGGTTGACATCTTACCCGAGTTGATCCATACTCGGGTCAGATGGCTACCCAAGACGACAAAGAACAACTGGCCCTTCTGCAGGGCACCCTCGACCTCCTCATTCTGCGGACGCTGGTTTTTGGGCCGCAGCACGGGCAGGGGATCGCGCGCTCCATCCAGCTCACTTCGAACGACGAACTGCTGGTGGAACACGGAGCGCTCTACCCGGCCCTGCAGCGTCTCGAGGCCAAAGGCTGGATCCGGGCGGCGTGGGGCGCTTCCGAGAACAACCGCAAGGCGCGCTTCTACACGCTGACGAAGAGCGGGCGCAGTCACCTGGCCGACGAAACCACGCGCTGGCAGCGGCTCGCGGCGGCGATCGGGTGCGTTCTGGGTGCGGAAGGAGGGTCGTAGCGCATGTTCCGCCGTCGAGCCGGGAACGACTTCAGCGCGGAGATCCAGGCCCACATCGCGCTCGAAGCGGAGCGACTGCGAGCCGACGGCCTCAGCCAGGCGGACGCCGAGGCCGCCGCGCGGCGCGCTTTCGGCAACCCCACCGCGGCCGAGGAGCGCTATTACGAGAGCGGCCGCTGGATGTGGTGGGACCAGGTGTCGAGAGACTCGCAATACGCCCTGCGGATGCTGCGGCGCTCGCCCGCGTTCACCGTCGCGGCGGTGCTTACGCTGGCCCTCGGCATCGGAGCGAATACCGCCATCTTCAGCGTCATCGATGCCGCGCTACTCCGTCCGCTGCCCTATCCACAGCCGGACCGGCTGGTCATGCTGTACGGGCGCGGCCAGTCCCGGGAGAACGCCGAGCTCTCGCCCGCCACCTACTTGGACTTTCACCGGCAGAGCCGCGCGCTCGACCTGGCGGGTTACCGCCAGTCGCCGTTCAATGTCACCGGGCAGGACCGGCCGGAAAGGATCGCAGGCGCCGTCGTCACGCCCGATTTCTTCGGTGTGCTCGGAGTTCAGGCCCAGCTGGGCCGCACCCTCACGCCGGACCTGGACAGGCCGGGCGCAGCGCGTGCCGTCGTCCTGAGTTATGCCCTGTGGCAGCGGCGCTACGGAGGGAATGCGGACGTGCTGGGCCGGCAGATCGTTCTCGATGGCGAGCCCAGAACCGTCGTGGGAGTCATGCCGCGGTTCTTTCAATACCCTGAGGAATCCGAGTTGTGGACCGCTGCGCGCTTCGCCGTTCCCGAGCACATCCTGCGGCCCAATCTCGACCAATCGAACATACGCGACTCGCACTACTTCGATACCATCGGCCGGTTGCGACCTGGCTTCTCTCTGGCGCAGGCGCAGGCGGAGGCCGACACGATCGCACGCCGCCTGAAGCAGCAATACGGCAGCAACGAGGAAGCTGACAACGCGGCCCTGGTGACCCTGCGTGACGACCTGATCGGTCCGGCGCGGCCGGCACTGATGATCCTGCTGGGCGCAGTTGGGCTCCTGCTCTTGATCGCCTGCGCCAACGTCGCGAACATCCTGCTGGCGCGCGGTGCAGCACGGCAGAAGGAGATCGCGGTCCGTTCGGCGCTCGGCGCGGGACGGGCGCGCCTGGTGCGGCAGTTCCTCACCGAGAGCATTCTGCTCGCCGCGGCCGGCGGCGTCCTCGGAGTCGCGCTCGCCTATGCGGGCCTGCACCCGCTGCGCGCACTGCTGCCGGAAGGCATGCTCGGCAGTGCGGCGCTGACGCTGGACCCGCGCGTCCTGGCCTTCACTACGCTCGTCTCGCTCGCCTCCGGGATCCTCTTCGGGCTCTTCCCTGCTCTGCATCTCTCGGGCGCCCGCGCCCTGGACGGCATGCTCAAGGAGCAAGGCCGCGGTTCTTCGGGTGGCATGCGTGCACACCGCGCCCGGAGCGCGCTGGTGGCCATCGAAGTCGCGCTGGCCGCGGTGCTGCTGGTTGGCGCCGGCCTTCTGATCCGCAGCTTCAGCCGGCTGCTGGCGGTCTCCGAAGGATTCCAGGCGGAGCGCGTGCTGAGTCTCAGGCTCTCGCTCCCGGAGGCCCGCTATCCCGGCACTGCGGATCGCGCCCGTTTCGTGACCCGGACGCTCGAGAGCATCGCTGCCCTTCCCGGCGTTGGCTCGGCCGCCGTGGTCTCTCGCCTTCCGCTGAACCCCGGAAACAGCACGCGCTCCGTCGACATCAAGGGACGCACATCCACCCCGGATGATCCCGCGCCCGACTATCTGGTGACCAGTCCCGACTATTTCCGCGCCATGGGCATCCGGCTCCTCCGCGGCCGCGCCTTCACCGAACGTGACGATGCCAGCGCTCCGCCGGTGGTCCTCGTAAACCAGTCCATGGCCCGTGTCTTCTGGCCGGGACGGAATCCGGTCGGAGACTTTGTGATGGTGGGCGGATGCGGCAACGAGAACGATTGGTGCCAGGTGGTCGGTGTGGTCGAGGACGTGCATCAGCACAACCTGGACCAGACGCCGCGCCCCGCCGTCTACGTGCCCTACGCCCGGGACCCCTGGCCGTTCATGGTGTTCGTGGTGCGCACCTCGACGGAACCGGCGGCGGCCGCGTCAGCCGTTCAAAGCGCCATTCACTCCATCGACCGGGACCAGCCGCTCTATGGCGTCCGCAGCATGGAGGAAGTGGTGTCGGCGTCGCGTTCGCCGCGGCGCGTGCGCATGCTGCTGCTCAGCCTGTTCGCGGCGCTGGCCCTGGCTCTGGCGTGCGTGGGCATCTACGGCGTCATGGCCTACCTGGTTGCCCAGCGCGCGCACGAAATCGGAATCCGGATGGCATTGGGAGCGGACCGCAAAGACGTCCTGGGCCTGATCGTGGGACAGGGCCTCAAGCTATCGCTCGCCGGCGTCGCGGCTGGCCTGCTGCTGGCTGCGGGCCTGTCGCGATTCCTGTCCACCGTCCTCTACGGCGTAGGGACGACGGACGCGCCCACCTTCGTCGGAGTTGCGGCGCTCCTGATCGCGCTGGCGGCCGCGGCGAGCTACCTGCCCGCCTGGCGCGCCAGCCGCGTCGATCCAGTCACGGCCCTGCGGGCCGAGTAAGTGGGGCAGGACTCCAGTCCTGCAGCGGGTCTCCAGACCCGCTCACTTGCCCCGTATCTCCTCGAGCCGCTTCTTCAGATACTCCTCGTACTCCTGCTTGAGCGCGGGATCGTGCGGGGAGCCGTAAATGTCACTCGATTTGTACTTACCCTCGTCGAACTTCTTCCGCGTCCACTCGTCGTGTATGTGGACGACATCGGCATTGTCCATGACATCCTTCACCAGTTGCGGCGGGATGAAGTAAAGGCCTTCGCGGTCACCCACCACTAAGTCGCCCGGCATTACCGTCACTTGCCCGATGCGAACCGGAACGTTGATGCCGGTCAGCACCACGCCGGAGATGGCGCTGGGGTGCGCGTGGCGGTAATAGGCAGGCATATCCATTTCCGAGATGCCCTCCAGATCGCGGATCGAGCCATCCACCACCAGGCCGCCGCCATGCGTCGCCTTCATGACGTAGTAGAACAGGTTGTCGCCGACGATCGTGCCGCCATCCTCCTTGCCGAACAGGTCCACCACCAGCACGTCGCCGGGCTGCAGCATGTCGATGGCCGTCTGGTTCTTCAACGAGCCAAGGCCCGCGGCCTGCGCCTTGGCCTTCAGAACGTCTTCCAGGTCGGGACGCGCGGGCATGAACTGGACCGTGAACGCCCGGCCTACCAGCTTCTTCCCGGGGTGTAGCACCTGAAACCCGCCCTCGTATTGGTTGTGAAAACCCTTCTCGGGCAGAACGGCCCAGACCTCTTCCGCCGAGATGCCGCGCGCACGCTCGATCAGCGAGTCGGGGATCTTAGGCCGCCCATCGGGAAACCGCTCGAACGGATTCTGGGAGGTGTACTCGACCAGTTGCTCCCGTGTCAGCGTGATGGATTGCGGCAGGGCGATCATGGCGGCCGCGCACGCCGTCAAGGCCAGAGTGGATAGACGATGCATGGCTCAACTCCACAGACGGTCGTTGCTGCGATCGACGTCCCACTGCGGCGTCGGCTCGAAGTAACCCGGATCGAGTAAGTGCTGCTTGACCACCTCTTCGTTCAGAGTAACTCCCAGGCCGGGTTTGTCCGGAACCGTAATGAAACCTTTGTTGACGATAGGCTTCTCGACGCCGTCCACTAAGTCGCTCCACCACGGGACATCGACGGAATGGTTCTCCATCACCAGGAAGTTCTCGGTCGCGGCGGCGCAATGGACGTTCGCCATGCACGACACCGGACTTCCCGCGAAGTGCATCGCCATCGGCACGCCCAGCTCCTGCGCCGCGTCGCCGATCTTCTTCGTCTCCAGGATCCCGCCCGCCGTTGCCAGGTCCGGATGGATGATGTCGACCGCGTGGGCGCGGCACAGCTCCAGGAACGGTTCCTTCAGGTAGATGTCCTCGCCCGTCAGGAGCGGGAGGCCTATGGCGGAGCGGATCTGCTTCAGGAGCTCGGTGTACTGCCAGGGAACCATGTCCTCGAGCCACGCCAGGTTGTACTTTTCGAGCGCCTTCGCCAGGCGGATGCAACTCTTGACGCCGATGTGACCGAAGTGGTCGGCCGACAGCGGTATGTCCATCCCGACCATCTCGCGCACCTGGCCGACGTAGTCCGCCATCAGGGCCGCGCCCTTGTCGGTGATCTGGATCCCGGTGAACATATGCTCGACGCGCTCCCGCTGGGTGAGGCTCACATCTTCGGGTTTGGTGACCGCGCCCGGAACGTCGCCCACCAGGTCGATGCCGAGGTCCATCTTGAGCCAGGTGAAGCCTTCGTCGCGCCGCGCTTTCAGGCGCTGGCCGTAGACCTTCGGGTCGCTCGATTCCGTGGTGTCCGCATAGCATCGTATGCGGTCGCGGAACTTGCCGCCGAGCATCTGGAAGACCGGCACGCCGTACGCCTTGCCGGCCAGGTCCCACAGCGCCATCTCGACTCCGCTGACCCCCCCGCCCTGGCGCGATTCGCCGCCGAACTGCTTGATCTTGCGGAAGACCTTATCGACATTGCAGGGATTCTCGCCCAGGAGGCGGCTCTTCAACATGAGCGCGTAATTCTTGCTGGCGCCGTCCCGCACCTCGCCGAGGCCATAGATGCCCTGGTTCGTGTCCAGGCGAATGATGGGACAAGTCATGGGCGCGTGTCCGATGACCGCCACGCGCAGGTCGGTGATCTTCAACCCGGACGGCTTGGAGTTGGTGTTGACGTTCTGCGGAAGGGCCTCCAGCGTTTCGTCAGCCCAGAGGCTGAGTCCCATGGCTCCCGCAACGCCCTTCAGAAACGAGCGCCGCCCACCGGTCGTGGAATGCAATTGCATCGCGATACCCCCCTTCAAGAGACCGCTCCCTCA
>CAZBQQ010000165.1:0-12419 GCA_964493965.1 uncultured Solibacteraceae bacterium | reverse complement strand
GTGGTTTGGATTTCCTGGAGGCGCGAGATGCTGTTCTTGCTTTCGGAGGTGATGGCCGCCATGGTCTTGGTCAGCATGGCCACCATGTTCTGCAGGTCCTCGCACTGGGCGCGCATATGTCCGGTGGCGTGCGCGTTGTATCCCTCCAGTGTCTTGAGCGCCTGACCCGCCAGCGCGAGAATCTCCGGAGCGGTGACACCCTCCTTGAGGTCAGCCCGAATCAGACCCAGCTCCTTTCGGAACCGGCCGTAGTCTGCCGGATCGCGCCTGACCGCGTGCACCTCGATTCCCTCGAGCAGGAGGTGGGTGGTACGCAAAAGGGCGTCGGGCGTCTCGTCCGACCGGCGATCGAGGAATCTACGGATGGAGATCATCTGCGCACACTGACTATCGGCGGGACGAGGGGAAAAGTTGAGGGAGTAAAAGCGTGCCGGCTCAAACGCTGTAACGTTTGAGCTTGCGGTAGAGGGTGGTGCGGCCGATGCCGAGCAGAACGGCGGCGCGCGCGCGGTCGCCATGCGTGGTGGCGAGCGCCTCGGCGATGGCGCGCCGCTCGAGCTCTTCCATGGGGACGACGCCCCGCGGCGGCATGCGCTCTGGCGCGATCCCGGCGGCGCCGTTCACCGCCGCAGCCAGCCGCTCGAGTTCCTGGTACTCGGCGGCGGCGAGCGACCCCTGGACCGCGGAAGGGAGATCGCCGCTGTGCAGGCAAGGCCCGGAGTTCATAGCCACCATCCGCTGGACCGCGTTCTCCAGTTCCCGTACGTTCCCGGGCCAGTCGTATCGCAGCATGGCCTCGATCGCCTCCGCCGCCAACTCGTGGCCGCGGCCGTAACGCTCGAGGAAGTACGCCACCAGTTCCGGGATGTCCTCCAGGCGATCGCGCAAAGGGGGCAGCCGCACCAACACCACGTTGAGGCGGTAGAACAGATCGCGGCGGAAGCGGCCGGCCTCGACCTCGCGAGCCAGGTCGCGGTTGGTGGCGGCGATGACGCGGAAGCGCGCCTTGTGGCCGGTGAGCGCTCCCAGGGCGCGGAACTCTTTCTCCTGGAGCACCCGCAGCAGCTTGGCCTGGATCTCGGCCGGCAGTTCGCCGATCTCGTCGAAGAACGCCGTACCGCCTTCGGCCACCTCGAGCAAGCCCGCCTTGGTGGCCACCGCGCCGGTGAAAGAGCCGCGGGTGTGACCGAAGAGATCGCTTTCGAGCAGAGGGCCCAGCAGGGAGCAGTCTATGGGAACGAACGGGCCGCGTGAGCCGGAGTAGTGGATGGCGCGCGCGACGACCTCCTTGCCGGTGCCGGTCTCTCCGAGCAACAGCACGGGTGAATCGGAACGTCCCAGCTTGCGAACGAGCGCGTTGATCTCGCGCACGCGGGGAGAGCGGCCGATCAAGTCAGGCGGACCGGTAGCGAGATCCTGCACAGGGGCTCCAAGCGTATTAGTCGCCCGACGAGGCGTCGACTCTCACCACAAATGCAGGCCCCACCTCCGCCTGGATGCGTGCGGCGAGCGCGGAGGCATCGGCGATGGTGGATGCGTGGCCGGCCAGGACGCGCCAGAGCGGCGTGTCGCCACCGCGGAGCACCAGGCGAGCTGGACCGAAGCTCCGCTCGATGACCTGCCGCTGCCGGTCGGCGTTGGCGCGCTCGCGGAACGCGCCGGTTTGTACGGCGAAGTAGCCTTCGGGGATCGCGTTGGGGAGTGAAGCGATACGCAACCGCACGTTGGCGGTGCCGGGGCCGAGCATCTGGATCTCGCGCGCGGCGGCGTGGGAAAGATCGATGATGCGGCCTTCGACGAACGGGCCGCGGTCGATGATGCGCACCGCGACGGCGCGGCCGTTGTCCAGATCGCGCACCTCGACGACGGTGCCGAAGGGCAGCGTGCGGTGGGCCGCGGTGAGCTTCTCCATGTCGTAGATCTCGCCGCTCGATGAAGCGCGGCCGTGATAGGGATGGCCGTACCAGCTCGCGATGCCGCTCTCCTCATCGCCGATGTGGGGCATGGACGCACCGGTCCGCGGAGCAGAGGGCGGCGCCGCGACGCGCTTCTTCTTCGCGCAACCGGTGAGGACAAGCGCGAGGGCGACGATGAGCGAAAGCTGGCGTTGCATTTCTCCAGATCCTATACCGACGAGCGGCGGAGAAGCAAGCGGACGCCATCGCGAGCCGGGAAACGCATGCCGGGTCGACGGTCCGCGCGGGAGGAAGGGTGTCTTTCGAGGCGCAAACAATTCCGCTCATCGACGTTCTGGACCCCGGAATGCATTTTTCTCTTGACTTTCGGAGCGAACGACTTTATATATGAATCACACTGCAGTCATTCGTGATTGCAGATTTTGATGTCAAGGGAGAAACGATCAATGAAGAACGCAACCAAGAAGGCCGCGAAGAAGAAGGCCGCCCCGAAGAAAAAGGGCAAGTAGCCTCACCACAGCGGCAAAACAAGTTCTAGTAGCAGGCCCCGAAGGTTTCGGGGCCTTTTTAGTTTTCAGTCCCTCCTGGTTTCAGCTTTCAGCGATCAGCCTTCAGCTTTCAGCTCCATCCGAGAACGCCCGACGCGACGGTCTGCGCGCTTGTAGCAGCGTGCGGAAGGTCTCTCCCATTCCGAAGAGCAGAGTTTTCAGTTGCAGACGGCGCTGGGCGCACACGGCGGGATCCTCGCCTGCCAGCGCGGCGGTGAACTGATCGGGCTCCCCAGCGTCCAGCAGCGTTTGCGCGAGCGTGGCCAGTGGTGCGGGATCGAGACCGCAGAGCTTCCCGTGTTCTTCGAGCGCGGTGAAGGGCACGTGCGCGGTGATGTCGCGCTCGCCGGGATCCGCCAGCACGTCTTCGAGGGCGGTGTGGCGGCGGTAGCTCATCAGCGTGCCCTGCTGGAAGCGCGCGCGCTCGCGGCGGGTGTAGCCGTAGTCGATGGTGAACAGGAATCCGCGCTCGAGCGATCGGGCGATGCGTTCGATCCAGGCCAGCGCCTCCAGGTTGATCTCGACCAGGTCCCCCTCCTGGCAGGGCGCGAGGTAGCGTTCGATGTAGGCGGACGCCTCGGGAGTAACGTCACCACCCTCGACCCAGGCGAAGCGCTCTCCGTTCCAGCCGGCCAGCATCTGGCGAAAGCCGCCCGCGCGGCAGACTGCCGCATCGACAGGCAGCGCGTCGAAGAACTCGTTGGCGAAGACGACGCCGGTGAAGCGGTCGGGCAAGGCGCCGCGATCCACGTCGACGGGGATGTAGCGCCAGTCGGAGAAAGCTTCGCGCATCTCCGCGCGGCCGGCGCCGAGATCGACGACGGTGAAATCCGGCGGGCGGCCGAGTTGGTCCCAGAGCGCGCGCACCCGCGCGGCGATCAGGATTCCGAAGACGGGCTGCAACTGAGCGGCGGTGTAGAAGTCCCCGGCCTTGCCGAAGGGATCGCGGGCGCGGCGGTAGTAGCCGTACTCGGGATGGTAGAGCGCGAGTTGCATGAAGCGATGGAAAGGCAAAGGACCGTCGCGCGCGATCTCGTCGCGGAGCAGGGCGGATAGAGGGGTGAGGGCGGGCTCCAAGCGTCCAGACTACACCACCGCGTCGGCTCGCGGTCCGTCTCCTCGCCGGGACGGAAGAAACACGAGCGGCGCCTGCACCGCTGCATATACTGCCAGCGCTATCAGAGACCAACGCTCGCTTGCGAGGACGAAGGCAGATCCGAGTATCAGCAACGCATAGGGCAGGACCCACCGCCGGTTGATCCCGAGGCACAACATCCGGCGGCTGACGGCCCAAGGCACGATCGCTGTGTATGCCACGACAGGCCAGAGGAAGAATGCGTGGGGCTCGCGGCCGGTTGCGAGCCCATCCAGGATGACCCAATACCAGAGTAGCCACAGGCCGTAGTTGAATCGGCCGAGGGGTCGGTCCCAAATGGCTCGGAGATTCGTGAGGCTCACCGTGTTCCATAACATCCTACGCCAAACAGGTGAGGGCCGCTCCGCCAGAACTGATGGTGTGCGGGCTACCATGGGCCTAGTGGGCTTGCCCGAGACCATCCGCGTCAAGATCAGTTCGGAAGAGGCGGGTTCCATCTCGCTGACTCCGGTGGTGGTGCGGGAGATGCCGGTGCGCGAGCTGATTGAAACCATGCTGGGGGCGACCGGCAAGGATGAGGAGCGGATCGTCGGGCTGCTGCTGCGCGGCACGTTCGTCTCGGGGGCGTCGCGGCTGCGGTGGACCGGGCTTGCCGCCGAGCGCGATGCCGTCGCCTCGGTGCTGGCCACTTTTCCGGATGCCGACCCGCTGCGTCCGTTCGCACGCGAGCTCTGCGTTCGAGCGGTCTTGAAGGGACCGGCGACGCGCGTCGAGATCGAACGCGCGGCGGGGAGCGAACGCCGCGCCTTCCGGCGCCGCAGCTTCTGGGATGCGCTCATGGAGCTGGCGGAAGCGGGCGGGCTGGTGTATGGGGGCTACTCCTACCGGCAGCGCGCCGACCGCTACTCCGTGGCGCTGACCTTCGAGGCGGCCGAACGGCTGCGCGAGAGCGCGGGGGCGATCCGCTACTCGACGCTCGAGGCGGCGGTCGGCCGTGCGCGCGTGGAATCGGTGGATCTCTTTGTGGAACGAGCGCCCCGGTAGATCCACACGATCCCGGCAAGGAGGGCGCCCCAACTCAGAATCCGCATCAACCACATTTCCAGGCCGCCGTCGTAGTTCATCTCGACCGTACAGGGGCCGTCGCACGCCGGCTCGACAACCAGCATGCCGAGGTGGTCGCGGTACGTGGAGCAGGCGCGGCCGTTGACGCGGGCGTGCCAGCCCGGATGGTAGCTGATCTGAACGGAGAGGATCTGGCTCCTCTCGAGGTTGGCCGTGATCGCCGCGTGGCTGGGGGCGAGCCAGCGAAAATCCGCCAGGGGATAGGCGGGGTTGTCGAGCGCGGCGACGTAGCGACGCAGGGGGTCGACGTCGATTCCGCTGGCCGGCGCACGGGGCACCAGGTCCTCCCGTTTCATGACGTGGGCCAGAGAATGCGTGCGCGAGGGCACTTCATAAATCACGTCGTCGCCATCGCGCCAGAGCTCTTTGAAGCGGCCTGCGAACTTGTTCGGGTTGCGGATTGGCTTGTATGCTTCGCGGCTGTGGAGTCCACCGACCATCGCCGCCTGGACGCCGAAGGACTTGAGCCAGAGCTCCCCGATCTCGTCTTCGCGGCCGTTGGACGCCTCTCCGGAAAAGAGCTGGTAGATCACAACCGGGATGAGGTAGTTGGTGACGCCTTGATCGAAGCCGCCGTTGAGCTGGGGCGTATCGTTGAAGGCGCTCAGCCAGAACCCCACGCTGCCCGGCACGAAGACGCGCTGCCCTTTCATGTTGCGGTCGAACCATTGCGCGGATTCGTACTCGATGGTGCTGTGGATGTCGATGGGACGGTCGCGGTAACGGCTATAGGTTCGATAGGTCTTCGCCTGGAAGAAGCAGAACAGGAGGAACCCGAGCAGGACCATGACGCTCTCGCGCCGGGTCAATCGCGCCGCGAGCGGCCGGAGGGCGAAGACGGCGAGGAGCGCGATTCCCATCTCCACCTCGAGCTGGTACCGCTGAGGCTGGGGCAGGATGGCTACTTTGAACCACATCGACGAGAGCACGACCGCCGCTAGCGGGAGGGTGAAGAATAGAGCGAAGCGGAGGACGGCCGAGATCCTGAACCGGTCGCATACGGAGCGCAGGAACGTCAGGGCTATGATTGCCAGGCCGAGGTATTTGAGCTGGCGGAGGGTGATGTCGTAAGGCCCTCCCACGCGTTGCGCGTTGACGCGGACGGTCTCCACGGTGGAAGGCGGAATCCAGGGCGAGGCCAGCAGGTAGGCGTAGATGCCGATGCCCACGGCGGCGAGCCAGAGCCTGGGTGACGTCCCCGGGCGCGCGAGGAGGTACGCGATCACGGCCACCGCGAGGCCAAAGCCGCCCAGCCAGTTGGTGAGCACAACCGCGGCCATCCCGAGCGCCGCCAGGATGTAGAAGACCGGCCGCCGCTTTTCCAACGCGGTATCCAGGGCGACGATGGCGAGCGGGATGAGCGTGAGCGAAGCGATGTGCGGACCGTCGCCATACTCGATCAGCGTCTGCACGCGGCGGGGGTTGAACGGGCTCTGGATGTCCAACAGGATGTCGGCGCCGAATAGCGCGCTGGGTGAGACCAGTGAGTAAAACATCGCGGCGCCGAAGCTGAAGGCGCGTGAGCGCGAGAGACGCCACGCCAGCCAGAAGAGCGTCACCGGTCCGAAGGCGTAGAAAGCCGCGGCGACAAAGTGGTAGGCGACCACGGGTTGGGCGCCTGTGAGCGTGGCGGCGATCGCAACCAGAAAGTGCATCAGGGGAGGGTAGGTGTTCTGATACGGTACGCCGTCGTACCAGAGAGGGAACCAACCCAAGTCGCGCCAGTTCTGGCAGAGATAGCGAGCGATGCCGATGTAGGCGGCCTCGATCGATCCCATCTGTGCGATAAACCCGGCGCGGAACAGATCGTACACGACGTAGCAGTTGACCGCGAGCAGGACTGCGGCGAGCGAACCGGTCTTCAGTTTGGCGGCGTGCACGTTAGCGCGATTATGGCGCAAATAGCGGTCAGCTGTCAGCTATCAGCCATCAGCCCGATTCGGCTGAGCCGCTCGCTGGCGCTCGCAGGTTCGCTCGCTCACGCGCGCGGTTCGGAAAGACCTGCTCAGGCGCGCTTCGCCAGAGCGGGGAGGCGGAGGGGAGGCAGGGCCTGCTCCAGTTGCGGACGGCGGGATTCGAGCCAGGGTGGAAGCATGAGGTGGGTTCCGAGCGCGCTGGCAGGTTCGTCAACGGTGAAGCCTGGCGCTTCGGTGGCGATCTCGAAGCGGACGCCACCGGGCTCGCGGAAGTAGATGGAGCGGAAGTAGCGCCGATCTATCGACGGCGTCACACGACGGCCGGCTCGCAGGATTTCGTCCCGCAAGGTGTCTTGCGCGTGCTCATCGGGCGCGCGAAAGGCCACGTGGTGCACGGCTCCGGCGCCGATGCGGCCGGGCCGCAGGCCGGGCAGGTTCTCGACGTCGACGACCGCTCCCGGCCCTCCCGGCCCGGCGATGAATCGCGTGCGGCCGCCCGATTCGCCGGCGATGCGGAAGCCCATGGTCGCACCGAGGAGCGCCGCGGTGCGGCCGGATTCCTCCTCAGCCAGCGTGACTCCGTAGACGCCGCGGACGGAGGATTCGGCAGGGACGGGGCCATCGGCGAACGGCGGGCGGTCGTCGCTGGCGGCAATCAGTTCCACGCGCAGGCGGTCCGGATCGGAGAAGGAAATCACCTCGTCGCCGAAGCGGGCGTGAACCTCGAACAGGACTCCGTGGGCCTGGAGCCGGTGGACCCAGAACTCCGAAGCTCCTTCCGGGATCGAGAGCGAGACGGCGCGGACCTGCCGCGTGCCGGCGCGGCCACGCGGCGCGCCGGGCCAGTGGAAGAACGTGAGCAGGCTGCCGGGGCGCCCGAGCGCATCGCCGTAGTAGAGGTGATAGGTGTCGGGGTCGTCGAAGTTGACGGTCCGCTTCACCAGGTGCAGTCCGAGGACGCCGCTGTAGAAATCGAGATTCCGCTGCGGATCGCTCGCAATCGCGGTGACGTGGTGAATCCCAGGCAGCACCCGCCCCATCCTTACCCAGTATGTTCGCACAGACCGCCCGCGGATGGCGTGGGCGCGGCTGCTACCATAAAGCCAAGGTGATTCTGATCGAACTGGTGTATGAGGCGGGCTGCCCGAAAGTGGCGGCGGTGCGTGCCAACCTGGCCTGGGCGCTGAAGGAGGCGCGCGTCTCGCAGCGATGGACGGAGTGGATGCTGCCGGGAGCGGACGTTCCGGCCCGTGTTCGCGGCCTTCCTTCTCCCACCATTCTTGTCAACCGCCGTGCGGTGGCGGCTTCCGACCCGTTCGACGCGTCCACAAAATACGCCACCGTGCCGCCGGTCTCGACGATCGCCAAAGTGCTCGCCGCGGCTCAGAAAGCGGACCCGGACATCCCTCGACACCGGATGCGCGTGCACAGGAAGCGCGCCGGTGAGCAACAATGAAATCGGTTGGCCTATGCCGGACGGCCCCAGCAGGATGGTGGTAAAGCGAAGGGCGGCTTGGCCGCCAGTGCTCCAAATGTGCGGGCGCGCATGCGTCTCGGCATATAATGACGACGCCTTCGGAATCGGCAAAGGCGCCGCCTACTCCGCGCTGCTGGCGTTCTTTCCGCTGCTCACCACGGCCGCGACGATCCTGGTCCGGTTCCGGGCGGAGTTCATCTCGGACGCCATATACAATTTCCTGTCCGAGGTCCTTCCGCCGGGGACGCAGGACCTGGTGTTCTACTACTTCGCGGTGCGCGGCAAGCAGCCGGTGTTAGTGCCCATCACGGGCATGCTCATCTCGGTGTGGGCGGGGTCGGGCGTGATGGTGAGCCTGATGCAGGGGTTCAACAAGGCCTACCGCGTGCAGGAGGGGCGCCCGTGGGTGCGCGAGCGGATCATCGCGATCCTGCTTGTATTCTCCGCGGCGATTCCGGTGCTGTTCGCCTCGGGCATGATCTTCTTCGGTATCCGCGCGGAGAATTGGATCGTGGACTTGCTGGGGCTGGCCAGCGAGGGGCAAACGATGCGGGGATGGGTGGCGGTGCTGGGCAAGATGTTGCGCTACGCGATCTCGCTCGGAGCGATCGTTCTGGGCGCGACGATCCTGTATTTCTTCGCTCCGAACCGTCGGCTGTCCTGGCGGCGGGTGTGGCCGGGCGCGGTATTGACCACCATCCTGTGGCTGGCGGCGACGTCGGGGTTCGCCTGGTACGTGCGCCACATAGCGAACTACAACGTGATGTACGGCGGCATCGCGACCGTGGTGCTGCTGCTGGTGTGGATGTACGTGCTATCGATCATCGCGTTCGTGGGCTGCGAGTTCAACGCGGAGCGGGAGAAGGCGACAGGCTAGGAAAGGCTTGGGGCCACGAATGAACACGAATGGACACGAATGGACACGAATAAGGACGGACAGGAACGGAGACGGCCGCGATTCATCCGAGGTTGATGCGCTCGCCGCGACCGGCCTCGAGCGGCAGCCACCACGGCTCAATCAGCTCGTCCGGAGATTCGTGTTCATTCGTGGCCCAGAGTTTTGCCTTGTAGGCCCCAGCAGCCCGCTCGCTAAGATAGGGATGTGATCCAGCGCGTTGCGGCCACCATTGCGCGGCATGGGATGTTTGCGCCGGGGCAGCGGGTGGGGGTGGCGGTTTCGGGCGGGGCGGATTCGGTCTGCCTGCTGATGGTGCTGCGGGAGCTGGCGCCGAGTTTGGGGCTGACGCTCACCGTGCTGCACCTCAATCATCAACTGCGGGGCGCGGATTCCGATGCCGATGAGAGATATGTGGGGGAACTTGCGTCGCAATACGGCTTCGAGGTGCGCTCGGCGCGGGCGGACGTCCTGACGATCGCTTTCGAGACCGGCGACAATCTGGAACAGGCGGCGCGGCGGGTGCGGCGGGAGTTCTTCCTCGATTTTCTCCGGCGGGGGGTCCTGGATCGGGTAGCCTTGGGCCATACGCGGTCGGACCAGGCCGAGACGGTCCTTTTCCGGTTCCTGCGCGGGGCGGGGACGGCGGGTCTGGCCGGCATGCGGCCCCTGACACAGGAAGGCCTGGCGCGCCCGCTCATCGAGATCGAACGGGCGGAAGTGGAGCAGTTTCTTAAGGATCGCGGAGTCGCATGGCGCGAGGATGCGAGCAACCGCGATCCCCGCTTCGCCCGCAACCGGATCCGGCACGACCTGCTTCCCCGGCTGGCTGAGGAGAATCCGGCGTTGCCTGCGACCCTGGCGCGCCTCGCTGCGGTGGCTGCGGACGAAGAAAGCTACTGGGACGCGGAGATCGATCGGGTCGTGGAAGGCCGGCTGGTGCTGAAGCCGCCGGCAGTTCTGTTCCGGGTGGATTGGATCGGCGGCCTGCAGCCGGCGGTGGCACGGCGCGTGATTCGCCGCGCGATTCAGGCAGTCAAGGGAGATCTGCGGTCCATCGGAATGGAACATGTCGAGCGGATTCTGGAACTTACAGCAGATCGAGAGAGAAGCGCGCGGCTTCAGGCGCCGGGGGTGGACGTCCTCCGTTCCTTCGACTGGGTTCGGCTGGCGCCACCGGGGACCTATTATGATGCCGAGGCCCGCGACTACGAGTTGCCGGTTCCGGTACCCGGGAACGTCGAACTGCCCGGCTGCCGTAGCTCTCTCAGGCTAGAACTGGAGCCTGAGGCGGGTGCGGCCGGTTCCGCATATAATAAAGATGGCAGCGAATTAGACTGGGGCCGCATCTCCGGCGGTTTGCGAGTACGGAGTTGGAGGCCGGGTGATCGATATCGACCGGTTGGGCACACCTGTGAGACCAAGATCAAGTTTTTGTTCCAGGACGCCCGCATCCCGTTGTGGGAACGCGGCGGATGGCCGGTGATCACCTGCGGAGACTCGATCATTTGGTGCGCGAAGTTTGGGCCGGCAGAGGAGTATGCCGTCTCCGGGCGGACCGCTAGCGTCCTGAGGGTACGCGAAATTGGTGAAATCACCGAATTTTGAGATCGGATCGCGGCCATTCGGCGTCTCTATAGTAGGGGACGTTGTTGGGGCGCTCGGCGAGAGACTTGTATGAATTCCAATCTGAAAACAGCGATTTTCTGGGTGGTCCTGATCATGCTGGTGGTGGTCTTCGTGACCGTCGTCCGCACCGGCCAGCGAGGCCCGGACAGGAACCTGATCTTCACCCAGTTCGTCCACGACGTGGCGGACCACAAGGTCAAGGAAGTGACTATCAGCGGGATGGAGGTGCACGGCACGTATACAGACGGCGCCGCGTTCCACACGCTGATCCCCGAGAGGTACGAGAAGATCTACGACAAGCTCCAGGACAACGGCGTCTCGATCACCGTCAAGGAAGCGAACGCCAGCAACTGGGTTTCGCTGCTGATCAACGCGGTCCCGTTCATCCTGCTGCTCGCCTTCTGGATTTTCATGATGCGCCAGATGCAGAGCGGCGGGAACAAGGCTCTCAGCTTCGGCAAGAGCCGCGCTCGCCTGCACTCGTCGCAGCAGAAGAAAGTGACGTTCAAGGACGTCGCGGGAGTGGAAGAGGCCAAGGAAGAGCTGCAGGAAATCATCGAGTTCCTGCGCGAGCCGCAGAAGTTTCAAAAGCTGGGCGGCAGGATTCCGAAGGGCGTGCTGCTGATCGGCCCTCCGGGAACCGGCAAGACCCTGTTGGCGCGCGCGATCGCGGGCGAGGCCAACGTTCCCTTCTTCTCGATCTCGGGCTCGGACTTCGTCGAGATGTTCGTGGGCGTGGGCGCGAGCCGCGTCCGCGACCTGTTCGAGCAGGGCAAGAAGAACGCCCCCTGCATCATCTTCATCGATGAAATCGACGCCGTGGGGCGGCATCGCGGCGCGGGTTTGGGCGGCGGGCACGACGAGCGCGAGCAGACGCTGAACCAGTTGCTGGTCGAGATGGACGGGTTCGAATCGAACGAAGGCGTCATCCTGGTGGCGGCAACGAACCGGCCGGACGTTCTCGATCCGGCGCTGCTGCGGCCGGGCCGGTTCGACCGGCGGGTCGTAGTGGGACGGCCGGACGTGAAGGGCCGCGAGGCGATCCTGCGGGTTCACACCAAGAAGGTTCCGATCGCCGACGATGTGGACCTCATGGTCATCGCGCGAGGCACTCCGGGCTTCGCGGGGGCCGACCTGGCGAACCTGGTGAACGAGGCCGCGCTGATCGGCGCGCGCCAGAACCGCAAGGTGGTCACGATGGCGGATTTCGAAATCGCCAAAGACAAGGTGATGATGGGCGTGGAGCGGAAGTCGCTGATCATCAGCGAGGAAGAAAAGCGCAACACGGCGTATCACGAGGCCGGCCACGCGCTGGTGCTGGCCATCCTGCCCAACGCCGACCCGGTACACAAGGTCACGATCATCCCGCGCGGGATGGCGCTCGGCGTCACGATGCAGTTGCCGGAGGACGACAAGCACTCCTACACGAAGGACTACCTCGACACGCAGCTTGCCGGGCTCATGGGCGGCCGCATCGCCGAAGAAATCTTCATGAAGCACATGACCACCGGTGCGGGCAACGACATCGAGCGCGCCACCGACATCGCTCGCAAGATGGTCTGCGAGTGGGGCATGAGCGACCTGGGGCCGCTGAGCTTCGGCAAGAAGGAAGAGCAGATCTTCCTGGGCCGAGAGATCGCGCAGCATCGCGACTACAGCGAGGACACGGCGGTCAAGATCGACAACGAGGTGCAGAAGATCGTGCGGCGCTCCTATGACCGGGCGCGCTCGTTGATCGAAGAGCGGTCGGACGCGCTGGTGCGGATTGCCGAGGCGCTGCTCGAGCGCGAAGTTCTGGACGGCGAGGAAGTGCACCA
>CAZBQQ010000164.1:0-12562 GCA_964493965.1 uncultured Solibacteraceae bacterium | reverse complement strand
CCAAACCGGATTTCGATGAGCTCGTAAGCCGTATACATTTCGCCCCGGAAATAATGGGGCAGGAAGAGAAAGGCGATCACCACGCGCGCCAGCAGGTATCCCAGAACCACCTGCAGGAAGCCGAGATCGCCGCCGAAAGCCAGGGCCGGCGTGCTGATGATGGTCAGCGTGCTGGTCTCGGCGGATACGATCGAGAGCGCGATGGCCCACCAGGGCGCGGTCCGCCCGCCCAGGAAATACTCCTTCAGGCTCTTCTGGCGCCTCCGGAAATGCGCGCCGAACCAGGTGACCCCGGCCAGGTAGACGAGAATGACGGCCCAGTCCGCGTACCGCATTCGTGACCTTCCAGGATAACCCGGTGGTCAGCAGCACCGAACCGCGCGCGTCAGCAAGCGAACGAGCGCCCGCCCCCCCAACGGCGTCCCCCGAAACCTCCCGAAACAACCTGGCGCCCGGCTCCGTCAACAGGAATGGTAAGTTGATGTTGCGCCCTGGAGTTTGATTCCGCTATACTCCGCAAAGTGCAAGTCGCGGCGCATGATACCGCTTACCACGGCTGGTGCGTGCTGGCTTGCCGGGTCGGCCTTACAGGAGCAGCACAGAAAAGGGCAGTACAGGAGGCGTGAGTGCGCGTTCAACTTTCGGCAATTGTTGCCATTGCGATTTCATCCGCTTTGGGCCTCGGGTCCGCCTGGGGGCAGAACCAGCAACCAGCGGCGGCTTCGCAAACGGCTCAGAAAGCACCCCAGTGGAAAGACCGGGCGGAGTACGATCTCGTCCAGTCCGCCTTGGCTGAGAAGGATGCTCAAAAGAAACTGGACCTGCTCAACCAGTGGAAGGACAAGTACCCGGCGACCGACTTCAAGGAGATGCGTCTTGAAGCCTACATGGACACCTACCAGGCCCTCAAGCAGCCGGACAAGATGCTCGCGACCGCAAAAGAGCTGCTGGACCTGAATTCCAAGAACCTGAAAGCGCTGTACTGGATCGCCCTGCTTTCGGTTCCGGGTCAGACCACGCCCGATGGGCTCGATCTCGCCGTGAAGGCCGCTAATGGCCTGCTCAACGCGGAGAAGCCGGCCACGATTACCGACGAAAATGCGTGGAAGACGACCCAGGGCCAGATGGCGATCATCGCCCACCGAACGCTGGGATGGGTAGCGACCCAGAAAAAGGACTACCCCACCGCTGAAAGTGAGTTCAAGGCAGAACTCCTGGTCAACCCCGGCGATTCGCAGGCCGTCTACTGGCTCGCGGGCGCGTTCGGCGCTCAGGCCACGGCGGAGAAGAAGCCCGAACTGCTTGCGCAGGCACTTTTCTATTACGCGCGCGCGGCAGAATATGACGGAGCGGGTGCGCTCGACCCGGCGATGCGCAAGAAGACCGAAACCTACGTGCAGAACAACTACACCAAGTTCCACGGCGACGACCCCGCGGGCTTCCAGGCGTTGCTGGCGGCCGCTAAGGCCAGTGCCGTTCCGCCCGAAGGCTTCAAGATCCTGAGTGAGGACGAGGTTGCCACGCAGAAGCTCGATATTTTGAAGCAGGCCAGCCCCTCCCTGGCGCTCTGGGTGGGCACCATCAAGGCACAACTGACCGGCGACGGCGGCGACGCCTACTTCACCCAGTACATCAAGGGTGCGTTGGTGCCGCAGGAAAAGGACCCGGCATTCCGGGCGAAGGTGATCAGCCAGGAGCCGGCGGCCAAACCCAAGACCATCAAAGTATCGATAGAGGACGGCAAGACGCCCGACGCCACGCTGGTGTTCGAAGCGCCGCTGGCTCGCCCCGCCGACCCTGGAACCACGATCGAGTTCCGCGGCGTGGCTAGCTCCTTCACCAAGGCGCCCTTTATGGTGACGTTCGACGTGGACAAGAAGGACCTGACCGGCTGGCCGGCGCCGCCTCCGCCCAAGAAGGCGGTGGTGCACCACAAGAAGGCTGACTAGAGGGTTCCCGGCGTCTCCCTAGAGGGACGCCGAATGATGGCACGCCCTGTTCGCGCCTGCATGCTCCGGAGAGTGGGCGCTCGCCAGCACGAGGCTGAGCGCCACTCTCTCCCATAGGCCCTTCTGTAGAGTTGACGTCTCGATGGACCGGAAGTTCCCCACGAATCCCCGCGTCGCGCAATAGGCGCGCGCGACCGCCGGGTTGTTGGCCCCAAGCAGCGTGACCGCGGTCAGCACCAGGGTCGTCCCCGCCCTTCTCAGCCACTTGCTCTTGTTGGGCCCGTTCATACCAACCTAGACGAGCGGAGCGAGGTTTTGTTTCGGTGGGGCAGGTGTCCACACCTGCAGCGGGTCTCCAGACCCGCTCCGCGGGATTACATCTTATACCGCCCGAGGTCCTCGTCGTTGAGCCCCTCGAGCCAGCGCCGCATCTCCTCCTGGTTGACCTTATCGGAGACCGACGAGGTCATCTTGGAGGACTTCAGCACCGCTTCTTCGACGTAGATCGGGCAGTCCAGCCGCAACGCCAGCGCCAGGGCATCGCTCGGCCGGGAATCCACGCTGATGATCTCGCCGTCCCGCTCCAGCCAGATCACGGCATAGAAGGTGTCGTCTTTCAACTCGCTAACCACCACCTTCTTCATCCCTGTGCTCAGACCCGCCAGAAGGCTCTTGATCAGGTCGTGCGTCATGGGGCGCGGCGTGGTCACCTTTTCGATTTCGAGGGCGATGGCGTTGGCTTCGTAGACTCCCACCCAAATCGGCAGGATCGAGTTACCGCCCACATCCTTGAGGATGACGATCGGCATGTTCGACACCGGGTCCATCATCAGTCCGCGGATCTTCATTTCGACTTCCATGATGTGCCCCCTTCAACTTCCATCATACTGCCTCGCCCGCCAGCGAATTCGGACCCGCGCGTGTGACCCGCACATTGCGGTACTCTCCCTCGAGCGAGTGCCCGTTCCCCGGATGGGTGAAGTTGAGCACTCGGTTCTGGGCCGTCCGGCCGATCCACTGCCCCGTGCCCTGGTTGTAGCCTTCCACCAGCACTTCCTCGATCGTCCCGATCGCGCCCGCGTTGTTCCGCAGCTGGATCGCGCGCTGCCTCTCCTGCACGATGGTCAGCCGCCGGCTCTTCTCTTCCTCAGGCACCTGCGCGTCCATCCCGAGCGCCGGAGTGTTGGGACGCGGCGAGTACTTGAAGGCGAACACGGAGTCGTATTCCACCTGATCGAGCAGCGACAGCGTCTCGGCGAAATCGGATTCGGTCTCGCCCGGGAAGCCGACGATGATATCGGTCGTGATCGCGATCGCGCGGCGGCCGCTCTTGATCCAGGCGATGCGCTCGAGGTATTGCTCCCGCGTGTAGAGCCGGCGCATGCGATCGAGTACCGCGGTCGAGCCGGATTGCACGGGCAGATGCACGTGGTTGGCGAGCACCGGATTGGCGTCGATCGCATCCACGGTGTCCTTGACGAAATCCCGCGGATGCGAGGTTGTGAAGCGCACCCGCCTGAGGCCCGGCGTCCGCGCGACGCCATCAAGCAGGCGCGTAAAATCCAGGCCCGCGGGCGAGGGATCGCGGTAGCTGTTCACCGTCTGCCCTAATAGCTGCACTTCGGTGTAGCCCTGCGCGGCCAGATTCCGCGCCTCCTCCAGCACGCTCCCGCTGGTGCGGCTGCGCTCGGGGCCCCGCGTGAACGGCACCACGCAGTAAGCGCAGCTCTTGTCGCAGCCCTCGATGATCGTGATGTAGGCCCGGTGCGGATTGTCCCGGCGCGTGAGCGGCGTTTCGAAGGTCAGGTCGGTGTCGAGATCGAGGCCGGTCACCCGCCGGTCGCCCTGCTCGAGCTGGACCAGCATCTCCGGGAGCCGGTTGTAGCTGGCTGAGCCGCACACCAGGCTCACGTGCGGCGCCTTCTCGAAAATCCGCTCGCCTTCCTGTTGCGCCACGCAGCCCAACACCGCGAACGTCTTGCCCTTCCCTGCGCCGCGCTTGAACTGCTGCAGGCGGCTGAAGACTTTCTGCTCGGCCTTGTCGCGTATGCTGCACGTGTTGTACAGCACGAGATCGGCCTGCTCGGGCTCGGGAACCTGGGCGTAGCCCTGCGCCAGGAGCGTGCCGATCACCTTCTCGGAGTCGTGCGCGTTCATCTGGCAGCCGAAGGTCTCGATGTAGAACGTCTTCATAGCCCCTCAGCCTTGCGTCGTGGCCGGCGCGATCAGCCGTGCCCCAGGTACATCACCCAGCCCAGACCGAACAGCACCGCCACGAACCACGCGAAGCAGGTTGCGGCATACTTCAGGCGTTCCCGGTCCGTGCTTTTCGTGACCACGCCGAGGACCAGCGAGGCGCAGAGGGAGAACAGGAGAGCGGCTTCGAAGTGCGAGAGGGTTACCTTCGGCATCAGCTTTTCTTCCCGATCGCGATTTCGTACGCGTCCAAGATCGCCAGGACGTTCAGCAGGCCCGCCGTCACCAGAAACTTGGTTCCGTAATCGTGAACCGCCCCAGCCACGTCCGGCTGGGCATATCCGAACCACACCGCGATCATGTACGGAATGCCGGTCAGCACGTTGCACAGGAAGCCGCCGTAATACATGACCACCGTCAGCAGGTCGCCGCCCTGCGGCTTCAGGAGCTCGCCGCGCATCATCAGCCCGAACAGGAACATCACCAGCACGGAGCCTAGCAACAGCCCGGCGCGCCCGTAGCGTTTGAGCAGAAAATGGCCGCCTCCTGGGATGAACCACGCCAACGCCACCGTCGGTCCCCACACGTTGAGCGGCGGCATCGGCTCTTTCGGCTTGGCTTCCTTGGAACTCATAGTAAAATTCGAGTTTAGCAGAAGTGAGGCAGGACTCCAGTCCTGCAGCGGGTCTCCAGACACGCCAACCAACCGCGCCGCCGGACTCGGCTACCATATACGGAGGGGCGTTCCCCATTGCTCCCAGCCAATCGCCAAGCCAAGAGAGCCCACACCGCCCGCCGCATCGCCCTGATCAGCGTCGGCGTCAGCAGTGTGCTCGCTTTCAGCAAGCTCCTGATCGGCTGGATGGCCGGCTCGACCGCCGTTGTCGCCGACGGCTTCGAATCCGCCGGCGACGTGGTGGGCTCCACCATCGTCCTGCTCGGCCTGATCGCCGCCTCGCGGCCGCCAGATGCCGAACACCCTTACGGGCACGGGCGCTTCGAGATGCTCAGCGGCCTGGCCGTCGGGATTCTTCTGTCCGGCGCCGGGGCCGGCATCTGCGTGCACGCTTTCGATAACCTCTCCGCACAGCGCGCGACTCCCGCGTTTTACGCCATCTGGCCGCTGATCGTCTCGATCATCGTCAAGATCGGCCTGTCGACCGTGAAGTTCCGCTTCGGCAAGAGTACGGGCAGCGGAGCGCTGATCGCCGACGCCTGGAATGACACCGTCGACATCCTCTCCGGCTTGGCCGCCCTGATCGCGCTTGGGCTCACTCTGTTCGATCCTTCGCGGTTCGTGCACTTCGACCAGTACGGCGGAGTCGCCGTCGGCCTGATCGTGGTCTTCACCGGCGCGCGCATCGTTCGCGAAACCTCCCTGCAACTGGTGGATACCATGCCGGACGGCGCGCTGATGAACCAGATCCGCGCCGTCGCGCTCGCCGTGCCCGGCGTCGAGGGAGTCGAGAAGTGCTACGCGCGCAAGACCGGCTTCGAGTACCACGTCGATCTGCATCTGGAAGTGGACCCCAACATCACCGTGCGTGAGTCGCACGACATCGCCACCGACGTTCGCATCCAACTCAAGGAGAACCTGGATTTCATCGCCGACGTCCTGGTGCACGTCGAGCCCACGCCAAGCCATCGCGAGGCGCTTCCTCGATGAGCATCCTGACTCTGGTCCGCCACGGCCAGGCGTCCCTTTTCGCCGAGGACTACGACCGCCTGTCGCCGCTCGGCGAGCGCCAGGCGAAGGCGTTGGGAGAGCATTGGGCCCGCACGCGAACCGTGTTCGATCGCATCTATTCCGGTCCCGCGAGGCGCCACCTGCGCACCGCCGAGTTGGCTGGCGAGCCCTGTCGCAAAGCCGGCCTGGAGTGGCCGGAGCCCGTAATGCTGCCCGATCTCGATGAGTTCCCCGGGGTGGAACTGACCCGCCGCTTCTTGCCTCAGGTGGCCCAGGAGAATCCGCGGATCCAAGTCCTGGCCCAGGACCTGCATCGCGCACACGGCGGGCCCGATCACGCCCGCGCCATCGAGCTTCTCTTCGAAGCCTTCACCACCATGTGGGTGCGCCAGGAATTCGACGCCTCCGAAGTCGAGACCTGGGAGATGTTCGAGACTCGCGTGCGGCGTGGTCTCGACCAGGTGCGGAACCACGGAGCAAGAGGCGCGAGCGTGGCCGTGTTTTCGTCCGCCGGCCCCACCGCCATCGCCGTGCAGATGGCGCACGGCATCCCTCCGCTCCAGACGCTTCAGCTGGCCTGGCTGGTGCGCAACTCGGCCTGCTCCGAGTTCCTCTTCTCCGGCGACCGCTTCTCGCTGTTGGGCTTCAACGCGGTCCCGCACCTGGTGGATCCGGCCTTGGTCACCTACCGCTAGCCGGCTTCCTACCGAGCCGCGACCGTCAGGGAGCAGACTCAGTGCGTCTCCGCCGGTTTCGGCGCGGCCGCTGCCGCCGGCTTCCGCGGCTCACTCGAAGGCGGAACGATGCCCTTGATCCGCATGTACGTCACCAGGTTCCCGTAGTGTTCGAAACCATGCGCGATGTTGAAATCGAGCACGCTGAGCTTCGTGCGCTGCTGTCCGAACCACGACACCATCGTCGCTGCATCGGCATCGGTCAGCTTTTGATAGACACTGTCGCAGGCCGCGAAGCCCTCTTTGAGCGCGGCGACTATCTCCGCCTTGGTCTTGGCCGTTTTCTCATAGCCCTTCATGACCATCTTGCCGTCGGTCGCGATCCCGCACAGCAGGAATTGCGCGTCGGCTATGTGGGCGAGCACCCCGCCGTACGTGCGCACCTCCGGCGTTGGACGGAAGGAATAATCCGCCTCGGGCATCTTTTCCGCCGAGCGCAGGACGATATCTTTCATCTGTCCATAGAACGCGCTCGAGCTGGCCAGCAGTGGGTTCGACGCATCCGCGGCAGCGGCCACGCCAGCCACAAGTGCGAACAGGAAAACAACGGTGAATAGGGACTTCATGAGATCTCCTTTGGCTCAATCGTAGCGCGCGCAAGAGACCCGTGGCAGGGGCACGGTCTGGTAGACTCGTGGTTGAAACATGACCGGCACCCTCGGTGAAGTTCTTGATACGCTGCGCACTCACGAGACTGAGTTACGGCGGCTAGGGGTGTCGCATGCCGCGGTGTTCGGGTCGGTCGCGCGAGGAGAAGCCAGAGCGGACAGCGACATTGACGTGCTGGTGGACCTCGATCGCGATCGTCCCCTCGGGATCTTCGAGTACGCCAGACTGAAGCTCTACATCGACGAGATCCTCAACGGTGCCGGCGATGTGGTCAACCGCAGAACGCTCAAGCCGCTCCTTCGCGACAGCATCCTGCACGATGCAGTTCATGCTTTCTAAGAACCCCGCCCAACGCCTCCGCGACATCGTCGATAACATCGATGCCAGATGGGTGTTCACCACCGGCATGGAGCACGATAGCTTCGCTGCGGATCGGAAGACCGTATACGCCGTCGTTCGAGCTCTGGAGATCGTGTCGGAGGCCTCGCGACGGTTGCCCGCCGAACTCAAGGACCGTCACCCCGAGATCGATTGGATCGCCGTCGCGGCGGCCGGTAACGTCTACCGCCATGAATACGAGGGTGTGGACGAGGACCTGATTTGGCACACCGTGCGCCACGACCTCGATGTACTGCGCACCGCTGCGCTGAGCGAGTTGGAACGCGCCCCCGACGCACTTGCCGGCTGAGCGCGCCTGCCCCGCCTCTGCTACCCCCCGCGATTCGACGCCAGATACGTCCGGTAGGCCGCCATCAGCTTGTCGCGCTGCTCCGGCGTGAGCGGCCGCGGCTTCTCGCCCCCCTCGCAGTCGTGGCACAGGCGCACCGTCCGCTTCAAGCTGTTGAGGAATTCGATGCACGGCGGACAGCCCGCCAGGTGGGCCTCGATCTCGGCGCAAGTCTGGGGAGTCAACTCGCGATCCAGGTATTCCGAGAGCAGCGCGAACACGTCGCGGCACTTCCCTTTCTCATGCTTGAAGGTCCCCATTACCGTCTCCCTCCGGCTTTAGCGCCCTTCATATATTCGTCCAGCTTCTGCCGCACCGACAACCGCGCCCGGTGCAGCCTGGTCTTGACGGCCTCCACGCTGATGTCCAGTACGTCGGCCGTCTCCTCCGTGCTCAGCTCCTCGATGTCGCGCAGCGTCATCACCGCGCGGTAGATCTCCGGCAGCTTGTCGATCGCCGCGTGGACCACTTCCCTCAGCTCCCCGCGCAGCGCCTGATCGTCCGGCAGCGCGGACCAGTCGGCGATCTCCAGCCGCCGTCCGTCGTCCTGATCCTGGTGCGGAAGAAAGTCGTCGAGCGACAGCTCCTGTGTAGGCGCGAAGACGCTCTTGCGCCGCCGCATCAGGCATTCGTTCCGGGCGATGCGAAACACCCAGGCCTTCACCCGCTCCGGCTCGCGCAGCTGGCCGAAGTTCGAGAACACCTTGAGCAGCGTGTCCTGCGCCACCTCTTCGGCATCCTCGCGCCGCCCGCACACCGTCTGCGCGTAGTGGAAGATCTTCGAGCGGAACACTTCCACGAAGCGGTCGAACGCCCCTGGCTCGCCCGCGATCAGATCGCGCGCCAGTGCGACTTCGTTCCTGGTGTCGGAAGCTGCCAAGTTGGGGCCTTGCTCGCATTGTAGCTACTTCGCGGTGGCGGCCGCTGCGAGCGGCTGGAGCACGGTTTCAATCGCCGCCGGATTCAGCAGCGTATTGTGGATCAGGCACGACTTCGCCGCCCGCAGCACGCCCTCCCTGTGCCGTTGGTCTTCGAGGCCGGGCACGTCGATCTCGATGCGGAACGAGGCCAGCCGTGCCGGGGCCTTGGCCTTTTCTGCGGTCACCCGCACCGTCAACCCGTCCGCCGCCAACCCGCGCGCTTTCAGGTATTGCACTGCGTAGAACCCCGCGCAGGTCCCGAGCGAGGCCAGCAGGAATTCAGGCGGCGTCATTCCCGCATCCGCCCCCGAGTTGTCCGGCGGCTGGTCCGAGACCACCTCGTGGCCCCGGCAACTGGCCATGAACTTGACTCCATCTACATACCGGACCGTAGTTTCCATATTGAAGACTCTATTCTCGAAGATGCAGCCGGTTCCGCATGGTGACAGAGAAATAGCCGGTAACCTCCGCAACCGTTCCGCATCGTTCCCCCTGACATGGCAAAGACGTTGGCTTCATTCATGTTCGCCGTCGTGCCGCTGGCGGCCCAGAGCCCCCTCACCCTGGCGGACGCCGTTCGCCTGGCGCTCGACAACCACCCTTCGGTCGCAGCCAGCCGGGACGCCACCAAGGCCGCCGAAACGCGCATCGTCCAGGCTCACAGCGGGTACCTCCCCAAGCTCAACTACACCGAATCGGTGCTGCGCAGCGACAACCCCGTCGTGGTCTTCGGCTCTCTGTTGACCCAGCACCAGTTCACCGCCGCGAACTTCGCGCTGGATCCGCTGAACCGCCCCGCCGCCCTCGACAACTTCCAGTCGCAGTTGACCCTGGACCAAACCATATATGACGGCGGCCAGACGCGGCTAGGCGTCAAGACGGCGAGGCTCGGCCGCGACCTGAGCGCGGAGGACGAGCGCCTCACCCGCATGACCGCCATCGCCAACGTGGTGCGTGCCTACCACGGCACCGTGCTCGCTGCCGCAAGCGCCAAGGTGGCCGACGAGGCGGTGCGTTCCGCCGAGACCGATTTGAACCGCGCCCAAGCCGTCCGCGAGGCCGGTATGTCCACCAACGCCGACGTGCTGTCCATCAAGGTGCACCTGGCCGCGATGCGCGAGGAGCAGATCCGTCGTAAGTCCGACCTCGACGTGGCTGTGGCAACCCTGAACGATGCTCTGGGGCTGCCTCTCGCCGAGCCCCACGACCTCACCACGCCGCTGACTGCTGTTTCCTTCAACCAGCAATCTCTCGAGCAGTACGAAAAGGAGGCGGGCGCCTCGCGGCCCGAGTTGCACGAAGCGCGCATGGCCTCCGATCTGGCCCGAACCCAGGGCTCCGCTGCCCGCGCGTCGTTACTCCCACAGGTAGGATTCCACGCCGGCTTCGAAACGGACCGCCAGACGTTCGCCGATCGCGGCGGAGCGAACTGGCTGATCTCCGCCAGCCTGCGCTGGAACATCTTCAACGGAGGGGCCGACCGGGCCCGCATGAACGAGGCGGCCTACGGCCTCGACCGCGCCCGCGCCCTCGAGAAACAGGCCGACTCCCAGGTACGCCTCCAAGTGCGCCGCGCCTACGCTGATTTCCGCTCCGCCGCCGAGCGCATCGATGTAGCCCAAGCCACTGTCTCCATGGCCGAAGAAAGCCTGCGCATCACCAAGAACCGCTACGACGGCGGTCTGAGCAACGTAACCGACCTCCTCCGCACCGAGACCGCCCTGCTGGAGGCTCGCAACCGCCGGCTTGCCGCCATCTACGACCAGCGCCTCGCCGCCGTAAGCCTGGAACTCGCGGCCGGCACGCTCACCGACAAATCCGAGGTACTTAACTAATGCGCAAGCTCGCAAGCCCCCCTAACCGCTCTCTCGCGGTCGCGGCTCAGTACTGGCCTTCGTTTCCGAGCCGCGACCGCCAGGGAGCGGTGGTCGCTCTCGCCTCTGCCGCACTCCTCCTCCTGACCGGATGCGGTTCCTCCGCCCCCACGGAAACCGGCGCTCGCCCCTCGCCCATCGCGGTCCACGCGATCCCCGCCGCCCCCGCCGCCTGGCCCAACATCTACGAGGCCACCGGCACCGTTCGCGCCCGCACCTCGGCCGTGATCTCGAGCAAGGTGATGGGCTACGTCCGCGAGGTGCACGTCGCCACCGGCGACCACGTCCGCGAGGGCCAACCGCTCATCGCGCTCGAATCCCGCGATCTCGATGCCGCCTACCGTCAGGCCGAGGCCGCCGAGGCCGAGGCTCGCAGCGCGGTGCCCGAAGCCGACAACGCCGTCGCCGCCGCCCAGGCCAGCCTGAATCTGGCGCAGGCCACCTACAAGCGCATGAAGGACCTGTTCGACAAGGACTCCATCTCCAACCAGGAATTCGACGAGGCCACCGCCCGCCTGAAACTCGCCCAGACGGGACACCAGATGGCCGTCGCGCGCCGCGCTCAGCTCGACGCGAAGATCGCGCAGACCGCCCAAGCCGTAGCATCGGCCGAAATCACGCGCAGCTACGCCCAACTCGCCGCACCCTTCGCCGGCACCGTTACCGCGAAGAGCGTGGATCCCGGCGTTCTGGCCGCCCCCGGCGCGCCGCTCCTCACCATCGAGCGCGAAGGCGCCTACCGCCTGGAAGCCACGGTCGAAGAATCGAAGCTGCCCCTGATTCGCACCGGCCAGCCGGTCTCGGTGGCGCTCGACGGCATCGGCCGGCCCATCGAAGGGCGCGTCTCCGAAATCGTTCCCGCCATCGACGCCGCCTCCCGCTCCTTCCTCGTGAAAGTCGATCTTCCGGCTATCGCACAGTTGCGCTCCGGACTCTTCGGACGCGCCCGCTTCGCCTTCGGCACGCGCCAGGTGCTCTCGGTGCCCGCGGCGGCCGTGACCGAGCGCGGCCAGCTCGCTTCGGTCTTCGTAGCCGATGGCGGCCGCGCCCGCTCGCGCTTCATCACCCTCGGCCAGCGCGCCCAGGACTCTGTCGAGGTCCTCTCGGGCTTGAACCCGGGCGAGCAGGTCATCTTCCCCGCACCGCCCTCCCTTGCCGACGGCGCGCCGGTGGAGGTGCGCCCGTGAGCGATCAGCCCAAGCTCGGCGTGGCGGGCCGCTTCGCCCACATGTGGATCGATTCCAAGCTCACGCCCCTCATCATCGGAGCGTCTCTCGCCCTGGGCGCTTTCGCCGTCTGGAAGCTCCCCCGCGAGGAAGAGCCGCAGATCAAGGTCCCCATGGTCGACGTTTTCGTCGGCATGCCCGGCGCCTCCGCCCGCGAGGTCGAAGAGCGGGTCATCAAGCCGATGGAGAAGCTGCTCTGGGAAATCCCCGGCGTCGAGTACATCTACTCGACATCCAGCCCCGGCAGCTCCCTCGCCATCGTGCGTTTCAAAGTGGGCCAGGACGAAGAGAAGAGCATCGTCAATCTCAACCAGAAGATGTTCGCCAATTTCGACCTGATCCCGCCCGGCGCCACCCAACCGCTCATCAAGCCGCGCTCCATCGACGACGTTCCCATCCTCGCGCTCACCTTCTCGAGCGACCGCTACGGCTCCTTCGATCTGCGCCGCGTCGCCGCCCAGGTGCACGACGCCGTCAAGCAGGTGCCCGACGTCTCGGCCGTCGCCATCACCGGCGGTAATCGCCGCGAGATCCGCGTCACGCTCGATCAATCGAAGCTCGCGGCCTATTCGCTCTCGCCCCTGCAGGTCTATGGCGCGCTGGCCGGATCGAACCGCCGTCTCGAATCCGGCAAGTTCTC
>CAZBQQ010000163.1:0-12606 GCA_964493965.1 uncultured Solibacteraceae bacterium | reverse complement strand
ATCGACGGCGCGCAGACGCGGCGCGGGCAGCCATCCACCAACATCAAGTGGGGCAATCATACCTCGGTGCTGGCGGGCGACTGGCTGTACATGCAGGCTTTCGAGATCGCGGTGCGGGAGCGGAACTTCCACATCCTGGAGATGCTGACCGGCGTCACGCAGGCGATGGTCGAGGGCGAGCTGCTGCAGCTGCAGCGCATCGGGTCGATCGAGGTTTCGGAAGCGGACTACATGGACCTGGTGGATCGCAAGACGGCCGGCCTTTTCTCCACCTGCGCCCGCCTCGGCGCGGCCGTCGCCGGCGCGGATTCCGCGGTCGAAGAGAAGCTGGGCGAGTACGCCTGGAACCTCGGCATGGCGTTCCAGCTCATCGACGACGTGCTCGATTTCACGGCGCGCGAAACCGTCCTGGGCAAACCGGTGGGCAACGATCTGAGGGAAGGGAAGGTCACGCTGCCTCTGATCTACGCGCTCGAGAAGGCCGATGCGGCGGAGCGGGGCCTGGTGGAAACCGTGCTGGCGGAGCGCAATTACGACCGGGTGCCGTTCGCGGCCATCTTCGATTTGATCGAGCGGCACGGCGGAGTCGAGCGGGTGCGCCTTCGCGCTTGCGAGTTCACGGCCAGGGCCGGCGCCATCATTTCCGGGTTCCCCGAGTCGCCGTGCCAGCGCGCGCTGGCGACGCTCACCGCGCTGGTGAGGGAACGCGATCACTAGGCCGAAACCCCCTGGATCCGCTGTCTCGGTGATGCACGACCGGGCCGACGGGGGCGTCGGCCGCGGACCAGGGGGTCCGCCCCACCCATGGACTCTCAGCGCGCCGTGGAAAGTTCCACCTCCGGCAGGAAGATCTCTTCGATGCGCTTGCCGAAGAGGCGGGCGATGCCGAAGGCTAGCGGCAGGCTGGGATCGTACTTGCCGGTTTCGACCGCGTTAATGGTCTGGCGCGAGACGCCGAGGTGCGTGGCGACATCCGCCTGCGACCAGTTCTTTTCGGCTCGCAATACGCGGAGTGTGTTTTTCACCGGTACCTCCGGTTGGCGTTGAGGTAGCCGGCGAGCAGGAGACCGACCAGCAGGAAGATGACGTAATAGGGCTGGAGCGGACCGACGAAGCCGGCGATCTGGAGGATCGGATAGAGAAGCGTGACCAGGAACACGCCCAGGCAGGCGGTGGCGGCGGCTTCAAGCTGGATGCGGAGTTGCAGTTCGTCCAGCTTTGCCAGATCGCGCAAAAGCCGGAAAGCGTAGGCGACGCCGCAGACCACCGGCACGGCTACCGCCAGGATGCGAAATGGGAGCGCGGGTTTGAGCAGGGCGATCAGAAGGATTCCGCCCGCTGTGGCGAAGGCCATGCCGAGGAGCCATAGGGTCTGGATCGTCGTCCCTCGCGTCCAGCAGGAGGAAGGAGAGTTCGTGTCATGTTTCATAGTCATAATGTAAAGCTAACTTTACTTGTTGTCAAGTACTATTTGCACAAATTCCCGATGCTACAATGGACGCTTCCAGATGACTGATCAGCAGATTCGCGAGCAGATTGACGCGCTTGGGCCTTGGTTCTACGAGTTCGATCTGGGCGGGGGGCGGCGCACGCCGTCGGCGCTTCCGCCGGAGGTGCTGCCGATACACCAGACGCGGCTGGGGATGGTGATGGAGGCCGTGAAGGGCCATTTCGGCCCGCGCCTCTCCCAGATCCGGGCGATCGACGTGGGCTGCCATGAGGGCTACTACTCGGTCGCGCTGGCTCGCGAAGGCGTCAAATCGGTGCTGGGCGTGGACGTGCGGGAGGCGAACCTGGCGCGGGCGCGGTTCGTGGGCCAGACGCTGGGCCTCGCGAACGTCGAGTGGCGGCAAGGCGACTGCGAGGATCTGCGGGTGGAGGATACGGGCGAATTCGAGTTGTGCCTGTTCCTCGGCTTGCTCTACCACCTGGAAAATCCGATGCGGTGCCTGCGTAACATCGGCCGCGTCACGCGCGAGGTGTGCGTCATCGAGACGCAGGTGATCGATGAGGTGGAGGGCGCGGCGGAGTGGGGCTGGCGGGAGTGGACCCGGCCGTACCACGGCGTGCTGGCGCTGATCGACGAATCGGGCGAGTTCTACAACGAGAACACCGAAGCCGGCGCGTCGCCGATCGCGACCTGCCCGTCGCCGCGGGCGCTCGAGTTCATGTTGAAGCAGGCGGGCTTCCGGAGGGTGGAGACGATTGCGCCTCCGGCCGGCGCTTACGAGCAGCACGCGCGCGCGAAGCGGGTGGTGGCGGTGGCGTACAAGTGACGCTCAGCTCGAGAGCATCTTGAAGGCGTGCTGCCAGTCGTTTCTGAGAAACCCCGGCAGGCACCACAACATGCACAGCGGCTCGATGGCCCGCGCCGATACGATACCGCCGCAGTCATAGGGTTCCCAGCCGAACTGCCTGATAATGGCAGACACCTGAGCCTTGGCGTCTTCGCTGTCCCCGCACAGAAACATAGTGGGGACGCCCTGCGAGAAGCGCGGGTTCACCATCAGCGCGTTTCCGACGCTGTTGAATGCCTTGACCACGCGGGCGGCTGGGATCTTCTTCTGAAGCCGCTCGCCGAGCGACTCGTTGGGGCCGGTGATGAATTTCAAGACCCCGTTCACAGGCGGCTCGTCGGCGATCGGGTTGGTGGCGTCGATGACGGTTTTGCCCGCGAAGTTGGCCGACCCAGCCAGTTCAATGGTGTTTTCGACGGCGTGCCCTGCTACCGCCAGAACCAGCAGTTCGCCAAAGCGCGCGGTCTCCTCGAAGGTGCCGGCACGGGCTGCCGCGTTGGCGCGGGCCCAGTCTTCGACAGCCTTCTTCTTTGGATCGCGCGTGCCCAACATGGCCTCGTGGCCGTGCTTGAGAAAGCCGGAGGCAAGCACCTGGCCGACAGCTCCGGATCCGAGAACCCCTATTTTCATGTTCGCCCCCGAATGGCCGCAGTGCGCGAGAGTGGCGCTGGCGCGGGCCTTTGTCCAGAGGATAACAGCGGATCCGAGGCGGGTCAATCGGCGCGCGTGACCGCGGCGTAGACGCCGGCGCAGGGGATGCGCATGCTGCCGCGCACGGGGGCGTCGCCGCCCAGCACGCGGAGCGCGGCGGCGTCCTCGGCCAGGTCGCAGATGGTGAAATCGAGCAGCGTGCCGTCGCAGATGGCCGGGGCGAAAGTGTAGCGGCCGGAGGCGACCTCGGGCAGGCGGATGTGGAAATCGACGGTGGCCGCCTGTCCGGCTTCAAGGGGCGGCATCTCAACGCCCTCGCTGGCCGTGTTGGCTCCCGTGAAATCCACTCCCTCTTCGGTGCGAATGAGAAGGCCGACGATGGGAAGCCGGATCGCCTCCGTGGCGCGGACGCTGACCCTCACCAAGAGCCGCGCTGGCGTGCGCACGGCCTCGATCGGGCGTTCGCGATCGTCCATCACGGAGATGCCCAGCACTTCGCCCCGCGCATCGCCGTGGTGGCGCGCGCCGCCCGAAATCGCCGTCACGATCTGGGCGGGCTCGCTGTAGTCGGCTGCCGGGCCGGAGGTCCGCTCCTGCCCTTTCCGCAGCCGCTGGGCGTCCTTCGCGATCAGGGCCGCCAGATATTTCTGTACGACCTCGGCGGAATCGCCGAGAGCGGCCATGCGGCCGCGGTCGAGCCACAACGTGCGGTTGCCGAGGGCCTTGACGTCCGCGACGTCGTGCGTGACGTAGACGATGGTCACTCCGCGGTTCCGCATTTCGTGGATCTTGCGCATGCAGCGCTGGCGGAAGTAGATGTCACCGACCGAGAGAGCTTCGTCCACGATGAGGATGTCGGGATCGAGGTGGACCGCCACGGCGAACGCCAGCCGCACCAGCATTCCGCTCGAGTAAGTGCGCACGGGCTGGTTGATGAACTCGCCGATCTCGGCGAACTCCAGGATCTGGCCGAGCTTGTGGTCCACCTCACCCGCCGCGAAACCCAGGATGGCGCCGTTGAGGTGGACGTTTTCCCGGCCGGTGTATTCCGGGTTGAAGCCGGAACCCAGTTCGAGCAGGGCGGTGATGCGGCCGTGAACCAGGACCTGGCCGCTGGTGGGCGTGAGGATGCCACCGATCAATTGCAGCAGGGTGCTTTTTCCGGAACCGTTCTCGCCCACGACGCAGAAGGTTTCGCCGCGGCGGATCCCCAGGGTCAGGTCGCGGACCGCCCAGTGCTCCTGGTGGTAGGAGCGGCGGTTCAGGGTCAGAAGCTCGCGCAGGCGGTCGCCGGGCCGCTCGTAAATCGGGTATTTTTTCGAGACGGCTTGTAACTCGATGATATCCATCGGCCTGATCTACTATCGTAGCGTTCCGGGGCGGCTGGCTGAACATTAAGGTTCCTGAAAGTTGGATTCCGGATGTGGAATTTGGTAGGGACGAGCCTCCGTAAGAGACTGAATCTTAGCACGTTAGCTGCTGGAATGCGACGTGCACAAGCGGGGCCAGGGTAATTCCGGAGGGGTGATTGTTTTTGGGGGGGCGGATGCCAGGTGGGTACATCTCTATGGGCTTCCCCCAACGCTCAAGGTTGGGCGTGGGGCCGTGCAGCTCCGGCGCCATCACGCTTCGGGATTTCACGATCGAGCTGAATCAAGGGGGATTTTCTGATGCAACAACTGGGAAGATATACGCAACTCGCCGCGGTCTTCGCGACGCTGTGCCTGGGGGCGGCGTACGCGCAGACTGAAACTGGGCAAATTACCGGGACGGTTCTGGATCCGAGCGGAGCCGCCGTCCCGAATGCGACCGTAAGCGCGAGCTCCTTGGCCACTGGAGCGACGCGGACTGCGCAAACCGAGAGCGGCGGCACCTACTCGTTCACGAACCTGTTGCCGGGCGAGTATTCCGTGAGCGCCAACACCACCGGCTTCGCAGCTTTCGAGCAGAGAGTGACGGTGAGTGTAGGCGCGCGCGTTGGCCTCGACATTCATCTGCAGGTGGGCAAGACGGAGACCACCGTACAGGTGACGGAAAGCGCGGTCGCGGTCAACACCGAAACTCAGACGCTGGGCACGATGGTGACGCAAGCGCAGATACGTGAGCTTCCGAACCTCACGAGGAACCCATACCAGTTCGTAGAGCTGGCGGGCAACGTGTCGGAAGGCGGCGTCGGCACGCGCGGCGCGGGCTTTGCCATCAATGGCCAGCGCGAGGCGTCGACCAACATCCTGTTGGATGGCGGCAGCAACAACGACGAGTTCAACGGGAACGTCGGGCAGCAGATCCCGCTCGACGCGGTGGGGGAGTTCTCGGTGTTGACGAGCAACTTCACGGCCGAGTACGGGCGCGCCTCGGGCGGAATCGTGAACGTGGCCTCGAAGAGCGGGAGCAACGAGTACCATGGCACGGTGTATGAGTTCAACCGCGTGTCGGGCCTCTCCTCGAACAGCTTCGAGAACAACGCCCTCGCCATTCCGGAGTCGGTGTTCACGCGGAACCAGTTCGGGTATTCATTCGGCGGGCCGATTAAGAAGAACAAGCTGTTCTTCTTCAGCAGCACGGAATGGACCAGGGTTCGCAGCAACGGAGAGGTTGTGGCGTGGGTTCCGACGCCGGGCCTGATCGCCCAAACGCCAGCCAACGTGCAGGCGTTCTTCACCGCGTACGGGCAGCTGCGCCCGAGCGCCAACGTCCTGGGCACGGTATCGCGGTCCGACCTGACCAACATTCTGGGCAGCGACCCCTGCGCCGGTCTGGCCTGCGCCAGCCTGCCGATGGACACGCCGCTGTTCACCCACACCGCGTACAGCACTCCGACGGATTCGGGCGGCGGCGCTCCCCAGAACACCTGGGACACGTTCAACCGGATCGACTACAACCTTTCGGACAAGACCCAAATCTATGGCCGCTACGCGCTTTACAGCGAAGCGGACCAGGCGGGTTTCTTGTCCAACAGCCCCTATGCCAATTACGATCTGGGTGAGACCTTCTACAACCACAACTTCCTGGCCTCTGTAATTCACACTTTCTCGTCGAACCTGACTTCGCAAAGCAAAATCGTCTTCAACCGGCTCACCAATCTTCAACCGGGTCTGACCACGCAGCGGGGAATCGTGCCGACCATGTACGCCAATGTGGCCGGGGCGGTCAACATCGGCTCGGATTCCATTGCCTTCCCCGGCTACAATCCGTTCACGCCGGGCGCGGGCGGCGCGTTTGGCGGTCCGCAGAACATTGCGCAGTTGTATGAGGACATGAGCTGGGTCCACGGCTCGCACACGTTCCGGTTCGGGGGCACGTTTGAGTACCTCCGCGACAACCGGACCTACGCCGCCTACCAGACCGCGGTGGACGGGCTCAGTGGCGATTCGAGCCTGGGCGGGGCGCTCAGTGCCCTGCTCGGCGGCCAGTACAACGACATTCTGGTGGCGGTGAATCCGCAGGGGAAGTTCCCGTGCGCGGTGAATCCGAACGACTGCAATGTCACGCTGCCGGTCTCTTCGCCGGACTTCAGCCGCAGCAACCGGTACAAGGAAGAGGCTCTCTACGTCCAGGACGCCTGGAAGCTCAGGCCGCGCCTGACCCTGAACCTGGGGCTGCGCTGGGAGCACTTCGGCGTGCAGCATAACGTCAACCCGAACCTGGACTCGAATTTCTACGCCGCGGGAATCGGCTTTGCCGATCCGGTGCTGGCCCAGTACATCAATACCGGCACGATGCAGCTCGCGCCGAAAAGCTCGATCGGGCAGCTCTGGAAGCCGGACTGGAAAGACTTCGCCCCACGCGTGGGCGCGGCCTGGGACGTCTTCGGCGATGGCAAGACGAGCCTGCGCGGCGGCTACGGAATCGGCTACGAGCGTAACTTCGGGAACGTCACGTACAACATGATCCAGAATCCGCCCAACTACGCGGTATTGGACGTTTCGGGGCCCGTCTCGAACGACAATTTCGGCCCGCTGGCGGGCACCTCGGGGACCTCGCCGCTGGGCAGAGTAGGCGCCCGCATCGTCGATCCGAACATCAAGACGGCGTATGCCCACACCTGGAGCGCATCGATCGAGCATGAGCTCGGGCGAAGCGCCGTGGTGGCCATCGAGTACAGCGGATCGAAGGGAGTGGACCTTTACGGCATCGTGTATCCGAACCAGCCGGGATTCGGCAACATGATCCTGGGTCAGCCGTGTAACGCCGATGGCTCTTGCACCAATCAGCTCAATTCCGGATGGGGCGCGGGCGTGGGCTACCGGGGCAACCAGGGATCCTCGATTTACCACAGCCTGAACACCCGGGTGACTTTGCGCAACGTGGGGAATCTGGGCCTCGATCTGAATGCCAATTACACCTGGTCGCATGCCATCGACAACTTGAGCACGACCTTCTTCGAGGCCGCGACCGCGGGCCTTTACTCGAGCAACATCACGGTGAATAACGGATGGTTCGTGGTCGGCATGGAGAACCCGTTCGACCCGAGCTTCGACCGTGGAAACGCTGAATTCGACTTGCCACAGCGGTTTAACTTCTCGGGTAGCTGGCACATTCCGGCGCCGGTGCACTCGACGGCGTTGTCTTACGTGCTGAAGGGCTGGAGCATCAACCCGCTCTTCACGGCTCACAGCGGCACGCCGTTCAGCGTGTTCGATACGTCGGTCCAGTCACAGGCGTACATCACTCCGCGGGCCACGTTCAACGGGCCGGTTCCGACCACCGGCAACGGGCTGGTGGCCTCGCCAAACACTCCCAACACGTTTGCGTACATCACGTTCCCGACCGACTCGATCTCGCACGTGCAGATGACCTACCAGCCGGGCTCCTCGTTTGCCCCGATGTCCGGGCGCGACGCGTTCCGTGGACCTGGGTGGTGGAACCTCGACCTGGGCGTGTACAAGGACACCAAGCTGGGCGAGCGTTTCACGCTCCAGATTCGCGGCGAGGTGTTCAACCTGTTCAACCATGCCAATTTCTACGTGACCGGCTCTTCGGCCGACGTAGGCGTCGGCAACACCGTGAACGGCTGCTATGGCTGCACGGGCTCGACGTATGACCGGCGCAACATGCAGCTGGCCGCCAAGGTCACTTTCTAGTTTCAGGTGGTAGTCTCTTACGGCGGGGACCCGTCCTGGTCCCCGCCTTCTTTTATGCCCACCATCCTCGTCGCCGAGAACGACGCTCCCATTCGCAAACTGATTTCAGACGTCCTGCGCGAGCAGGGTTACCGGGTCCTTTCCGCATCGAGCGGGGATGAGGCCACCGGCCTGGCGGCCCGCAGCGATCAGCCCATCGATCTTCTGGTGACGGACATCGTGATGACGGGCATGGGCGGCGCCGACCTGTGGGCCTGGATGAAGGCCGAGCAGCCGGCCGCGCGCGTTCTGTTCATTTCCGGCTTCATGAGCCGCGAGCCGCTCGAGGGCGCGTTTCTCAAGAAACCGTTCACACGGACCGAGCTCGCGGAGAAGGTGCGGGCGGTGCTGGCCCAGAGCGCGGCAGGGTAGAGGAGCGCTGCTGGTCCGGCGCTAGGGCGACGGGCGGCGGGCCGCGCATGGTACAAGGGTTTTGTATGCCGTCGTTTGCCATCACCACGCCGCAGCGGAATTACGAGGCCATTGTCGAGCGGGGCATTCTCGCGCGGATCGGGGATTTCATTCCGGCCGGCACGGGAAAGGTCTTCGTCATCACAACCGAGGATGTCTGGCAGCCCCACAGTTCCCGCCTGGCGCGCGGCCTGGCGGAGCGCTCGCACGAGATTGTACTCTTTCCCGGCGGCGAGGAGCACAAGCGCCTGAGCTGCCTGGAGTGGCTGGCGGAAGAGCTGGTGACGCGGGGCGGCGACCGCTCCAGCCTGGTCATCGCTTTCGGCGGAGGCGTGGTGAACGATGTGGCCGGATTCCTGGCCGCCATCTTCATGCGCGGCGTTCCGGTGCTGCAGGTCCCCACCACGCTGCTGGCGCAGGTGGACGCGGCCATCGGCGGCAAGACGGGCGTCGATCTCGAATGCGGCAAGAACCTGGTGGGCGCGTTTCACCAACCCGTAGCGGTACTGATCGACCCGGAAGTCCTGGCGACGCTCCCCGAGCGCGAATACCGCAACGGTCTGTTCGAGGTGGTGAAATACGGCGTGATCCGTAGTCCCGAGCTGTTCCGGACCCTGGCCACGGAGAGCGAAGCGGTGCTCGGCCGCGAGCCCCGCCTGGCGGAGCGGATCATCGGCGAGTGCGTGCGCATCAAGGCCGATGTGGTCTCCGCCGACGAGCGGGAAAAAGGCGTGCGCGTGATCCTTAATTTCGGCCATACCGCCGGGCACGCCCTCGAAACCGAGACGGGCTATTCCCGCTTCCGCCACGGAGAGGCGGTGGCGTTCGGCATGCGCGCGGCCGTATATCTTTCCGAGCGGACCGGCCACTTGTCGGCCGAAGACTCGATCGAGATCCTAAACACCATCGCTCTGTACGGACCGATTCCATCGCTCGAAGGCGTGACCGCGGAGGCGATCGCGCGGCGCGCCTTGATGGACAAGAAAACGCTGAAAGGCCGCGTGCGCTGGGTTCTGCCCGAGACGATCGGCCAGGTTGCGGTGGTTTCGGACATCGACGAAGCGATCGTGACCGGGGCCATAGAGGAAGCGCTCGGATGAGTGGCCCGCCGGCTGGGGGGACCGCGCCCCCCGGCGCCGCCGGCGAACAGGAAGCGGCACGCTGGGTGCGCGGGATGTTCGGCCGCGTCGCGCGCCGCTACGATCTTCTCAACCACCTGCTGTCTTTCAACCTGGATCGCGCTTGGCGCGCCCGCACGGTGCGGGAACTGAGGGCTGCGCTGGAACGGCCGGGTGCGCGGGTTTTGGATCTGTGCTGCGGAACGGGGGATCTACTGCTCGCGCTCAGTGGGGCGAGCCCGCAGGCGTCCGCGCGGCTGGGGGTCGATTTCTGCCATCCCATGCTGGTGGTCGCGCGCGGCAAAGTGGAACGGCGGCGGGTGAATGCCGCGTTGGTGGAGGCCGATGCGCTGGCGCTGCCGCTGGCCGACCGGTCGCTCGACGTGGTCTCGACCGCCTTCGGTTTTCGCAACCTGGCGAATTACGAGAGAGGCCTGCGGGAGATGGAGCGGGTGCTGAAGCCGGGCGGCACGGCTGCGATCCTGGAGTTCTCCCAACCTCCCTCGCCGCTTTTCGCGGCGCTCTACCGGTTCTACTCGCGGCGGGTTCTGCCGGCCGTTGGCGGCGCGGTCTCGGGCGAGCGGGGCGCCTACGAATACCTTCCGGAATCGGTGCGGAAATTCCCCGCCGCGGGGCAGCTGGCCGAGATGATGCGCGAGGCTGGATTCGTCGAGGTAGGCTTCGAGCGCCTGACCGGCGGCATCGTGGCGCTGCACGTGGGGCGGACGAGGCCGGGGCTCTGACTGCCAGGTCCGCTCCCTCGCGGTCGCGGCTCAGTAACGGCTGCACGGGGGACGGGCGAGGTCAGGGCGGTCCGCTCCCTTGCGGTCGCGGCTCGGTAACGGGGGCGGGCGAGGCCCTGACTCAGCCTCGGGTGACGAAGCGGAAGAAGAGCGCCTGCTTGGACACGGGTTGCGCGCGGCCTTCGAGCGAAGCCATCTGCTGCTCGGTGAGCGGCGTGAAGTCACGGGCTAGCGCCAGGTTCTCCTCGAGCTGCTGGATGGTATCGCAGCCGATGATGACGGTCGAGACCGGCAGCGAAAGGGAGTAGTACATCGCTTCGCGCATGGTCAGCGTACCCGGTGTTTTGGCGATGACGGCGCCTTCCCAGGAGTGCTGCTGGTTTTCGAGCGGCGGGGGATTCCAGGTCTGGAGAAGCCGTCCGCGGGCGGGCACCTTCATGCCGATGATCCCCATCTGCTTTTCGACGGCAAGAGGCAGTAGGGTGTCCATGAAGCTGAAGTGGTGCTTGTCCGCGGCGTTGACGGCCATCAGGATGGCGTCGAAAGGATGGCGGCGGATGGCTTCGACCAGCGGCTCCGGCCGGAAGTGGCCGGTGACGCCGAGATAGCGCACCATCTTTTGTTCGCGGGCCTCCAGAAGCGCCTCCATGGCGCCGCCCTTTGCGAAGATGGCCTCGACATCCTGGGGCTCGCCGACATCGTGGAGCTGCCACAGATCGAGGTGGTCGGTGTTCAGCAGCGCGAGCGACTTTTCGAGCATGCGCATGGAGGCGTCACGGGTGCGCTCTTTGGTCTTGCTGGCGAGAAACGCTTCGCCGCGGCGCCGTTTCATGACCTGACCGACGTAGCGCTCGCTCCAGCGCTCGGGACCGCCGTAGATGGACGAGGTATCGAGGTAATTCACGCCCAGATCGAGAGCGCGCTCGACGATCGGGACGGCGACGCTCTCGTTGTTTCCGCGTTCCAGGGCCGCCTGGCCGCCCAGGCTGAAGATGCCGGTCTTGTAGCCGGTCCGGCCGAGGTTGCGGGTCGGCATGGCGTGGGCGGTGACGGGGTTTTCCGGCACGACGACGGCGCCGGCTCGGGCGGGTTGGGAAAGCAGTCCGGTGGCGGCGAGTCCGCCGAGCTTCAGAAAATCGCGTCTGGCATGGGACATCTTAGTGGCGCCTCCGCAGGAGGAAATGCCTGCGGGACTGAAGTCCCGCGCGGGCTGAAGCCCGCCCTCCAGATCGAGTATCTCACGCGGCGGTTCCGGAGTTGGGAGTGCGCATCGGGAGACGGAACGAGAAGCAGGCACCGCAGGAGTTGGCCGGATGCGCCCACATGTCGCCGCCATGATCCATCACGGCCTGGCGCGAGAGAGCGAGGCCAAGCCCCAGGCCGGTCGCCTTGCCGGCGGTGACGAAAGGCTGAAAAAGGTGGTCCCGGATTTCCGGGGCGATGCCGGGGCCGGTGTCGCGAACGTCGATGACAACCGAAGTTCCCCGGTTGGTGGCGGAGATGAGGATGGTCCCGCCTTCCGGCATGGCTTCGAGAGCATTACCCAGAAGGTTCTGGAACACCCGGTGGATGCGATTCCGGTCGAGCGGCACCTCGATGCTTTCCGGCACCTCGACCTCGATCCGGACGGCCTGCGACTCGGCTGCGGCGGCGAACGAGGCGACCACGTCGTCCACCAGTTCGCGGAGGTTGTGGGGATTGATCTCGCCCGCGCGGCCGCGGCCGACGTCGAGGAGATCCTGGAGCAGCTCCTGGATGCGAACCGAGGCCTTGTACATGTTGCGGGCGAGCCGCTGAACGTGGGCCTCCGAGAGCTGGGAATACATCAGCATTTCCGCTCCGCCGTAAACCGCGGCCAGGGGATTGCGCAGGTCGTGAACGATGGATGTGGCCAGGCGGCCGATGGTGGAAATGCGCTCGGAGCGAATCAGGTCCTCGCGCGCTTTGCGGATGGACGCGCACATGGCGTTGAAGGTGGCGGCCAGCCTGCCCAGTTCGTCCTGGCTCTCGACCGGCACCTCGGAGTCGTAGTTCTGGCGCGCCACCTCCGCCGCGGCGCGGTCCAGCGCTCGGATGGGCTCCACGATATGGCGCGCGGGAAAGTAGACGAGGGCCAGTCCCACCAGCACCGAACCCAGCCAGAGCAGGCTGATGGTTCGCCGTAGCGCCGCAATCTCACGGTTCGCGGTATCGAAGGAGCGGAGAATCGCAAGCTGGCCTACCGGGTTGCCGTTGATATCGGCCAGCGGGGTGATGAGCGGCG
>CAZBQQ010000162.1:5765-12630 GCA_964493965.1 uncultured Solibacteraceae bacterium | reverse complement strand
CGCCGTCTGTCTAGCACTGCTTGCCCTGCTGCTCGGTCTCATGGCCGGTTGTGGCGGCGGCAAATCGAGCGGTTCCCCAACCCCGACTCCTACCCCTACCCCGACTCCGACACCCACGCCCACTCCAACACCCACGCCGACTCCGGCGCCCGCGACGGCCTACACCTACAACAGTGTCCAAATCGTAGCCGGCGGCTTCGTCGACGGCATCGTCTTTCATCCAACCCAGCCCAGCCTGGTCTACGCCCGCACCGACATCGGCGGGGCTTACCGCTGGGACCCCGTCACCAGCACCTGGATCCCCCTGCTTGATTGGATCGGCCGCGGCCAGTCGAACTACATCGGCGTGGAGAGCATCGGCCTCGACCCCGCGGATCCCAGCCGCCTGTACCTCGCTGCGGGAACCTACGTGGAATCCTTCGCGGGAAACGGCGCCATTCTGGTTTCCACCGATCAGGGCCACACCTTCACCACCGTGCCGGTGCCCTTTCCGATTGGCGCCAATGACAACGGCCGCCACGCCGGCGAGCGCCTGGCCGTCGATCCCAACCTCGGCAGCATCCTCTATTTCGGCTCCCGCAATAACGGACTCTGGAAGAGCATCGATCACGGCGCCACCTGGAGCCAGGTGACGAGCTTCCCGGTCACCGGTCACACCGGCGGCACCGGTGTCGGCGTGGTCTTCGTGGATTTCATCAAGAGCAGCGGGGGTTCCGGCAGCGCCACCCCGCTCATCTACGTGGGCGTCTCGGACCCGGGCACCAACCTCTATCGCAGCGCGGATGCCGGCGCCACCTGGCAGGCTGTTCCCGGTCAGCCCACCGGCCTCTATCCCAGCCACGGCCCCGTCGGACCCGACGGCAATATCTATCTCTCTTACGGCAACGACGTCGGCCCCAACAATATCACTGCCGGAGCGGTGTGGAGATACACGCCGCCGCCCAACCTCACTCCGAACCTCAACGGCACCTGGACCAATATCACGCCGCCGCTGCCGTCCTATACGATCAACGGCGGGTACGGCTACGGCTGCGTCGCGGTGGACCTCGAAAACCCGGGCGTCATCATGGTCAGCACCCTCGACTTGTGGTACCTGCACGACGATATTTTTCGCAGCCTGGATAGCGGCGACGCCTGGGAGCAAGTAGGCGCTAGCGGCACCTGGGACAACTCCCTATCCCCGTGGGTCGGCTTGCTGCAGAGCAGCACGTCGCCGGGATGGTGGATGGGCTCGCTGGCCATCGATCCCTTCAACGCCGGCCATGCGATGTACGGCACCGGCGCCACCATCTGGTCCACGTCGAACGCCACCGCGATCGATTCGGGCCAGCCGGTGAATTGGACCATCGGAGCCCAGGGCCTCGAGGAAACCGCCGTGCTCCAGCTCATCAGCCCGCCCAGCGGTCCGGCGAATCTGCTGAGCGGCGTCGGCGACATCGGAGGATTCGCTCATCTCAGCCTCACCCAGAGCCCTCCCGCCGGAATGATGACCAATCCCATCCTCTCCACCACCACCGGCCTGGATTTCGCCCAAAACGCGCCGCTGGTGATGGCGCGCACTGGTTACGCCAACAACAACGTGAGCCCGTACGGGGCGCACTCCACCGACGGCGGCATCACGTGGACGCCGTTTGCCGGCACCCCCGCCGGGACCACACAAGGGGCCGGCTCCATCGCCGTCTCGGCTGACGGCACGAGGTTCGTCTGGGCACCCCTCAACACTCTGGTCGCCGTTTCCACCGACCAGGGCGCTACATGGAACCCATCGTCCACCGCTCCCTCGGGCACCACAGTGGTTGCCGACCGCGTAAACCCCCTGAAGTTTTACATCGCCAGTGGTGGCCTTCTCTACCGCAGCACCGACGGCGGCGTCACATTCACCACCACGAACGCTTCCGTGAGCGGACCCCCGGTGGCCTCCTTTGCGGCCGAAGGCGACCTGTGGGAGGCATCAAACGGCGGCCTCTTTCATTCGACGGATTCGGGCAGTACGTTCGCCACCGTCGCCGGCGTCCAGCAGGCATTCAGTGTGGGCCTTGGCATGGCCGCGCCGGGCGCGACCTATCCGGCGATCTACGTGCTGGGCGTGGTCGGCAACGTGTCGGGCTTCTTCCGCTCCACCGACGCCGGCGCCACCTGGAGCCGCATCAACGACGATCAGCACCAGTACGGGAACGCCAGCCTGGTGATCGGCGATCCGCGCGTCTTCGGCCGCGTCTACATCGGCACCAACGGGCGAGGCATCATTTACGGCGATCCGACCTCGCCGTCCCACGCGGTCCGGAATCCCGAGGAGCGCCGCGGGCTGCCCTCGGCGGCGCTGGAGAACTAGGCCGTCCCGCTAAGAAGAGGTGTCTACCGCGGCTCGCCCGGTGGCATCTCCGCGTGAATTTCGTCTATCAGGATCATCAGGTGTAACGGCTCGGCAAGACTATCCTCGAATCCAAACCGCCTGTAGAACGAGCGGGCCTCTTCGTCAATTGCATGGACCAGAACAGCCCGAAGGCCCCCGATGTCGGCGGCTGCGACGGCGCGAAGGAGAGCGTCCTTGAGCAGCGCCTTCCCGAGTCCCTTGCCGGCTTCGCGGTCGTCGACAGCCAGCCGCGCGAGTAACAGAACCGGGATCGCGTACCGTTCTGGCATACCTTCTGAGACCTTCGCCGGCCAATCCTCCCGCCGGACCTCGCCGTAAGTCAGGGCATAGTAGCCAACAACTCGATTCCCGCGCAGCACGACATACGTCTGGGAAGAGCGGACCGCCTGGTTCGCCAACGCATGGCGCCGAAGCCAGCTTTCGAGCGCATGTTTACGGCAGCGGAACGAGCGGGTGTCGTGGTCCGCCGTGAGGTTCTGGACGCCTGAAAGGGGAGGTTCGGCGGCTGGCACAAGCACAATGGTACACCAGAGCGGAACGTGAATCGCCCCGGGGCTCAATAGGATCACGCAAACGGGGTACAATGTACGTACGTGGTGATCCCTGATGCCTAGCCGAGCCAAGAAACAGTCCCGAGTGATCCCGAACCGCTCCAAGCGGATCAATATCCGTGCATCTGCGCAAGAGGAGGAACTGATCCGCAAGGGCGCCGAGCGACGTAAGCAAACGGTGACGGATTTCATGGTCGCGAGTGCTTGTGCGGAGGCAGAGGAAACGCTCGCAGACCAGCGGGTATTCCTCCTCTCGGAAGAACGCTGGGCCGCATTCGTATCGGCGCTAGAGCGCCCGCCACGGCCCCGTCCCAGGTTGCAGCGGCTACTGGCTGAGCCTTCGATACTGGAACAATAGCGTATGAACTGGAGCGGCATCGCGGCGGTCCTGCTGGGTCTGGCGGTCGTGCTGGGCGCCTTCGGCGCGCACGGCCTGCGCGCCCGTCTCGACGCCTACTCGATGGGCATCTACGAGAAGGCGGTCTTCTACCACTTCATTCACGCGCTGGGGTTGCTGGTGGTCTCGATCCTCCCCAAACTCGGCGCTCTCAGGCCAAGCACCGGAGCCTGGGTCTGCTGGCTGCTGGCCGCCGGGATCCTCCTCTTCTCCGGCAGCCTCTACCTGCTGGCCGTGACGGGAGTGCGGAGCCTGGGCGCCATCACGCCGCTCGGCGGCCTGGCCTTCATCGCCGCTTGGTTCGCCCTCGCCTGGGGCCTCTTCCGGGGGGGCGGGCTTTAGCCCAATGCCGCTCGTTTTTCCGAGACCGGGCAGAAACCGTGGGGCAGGACTCCAGTCCTGCAGCGGGTCTCCAGACCCGCCTCCGTCCAGCGCAGCTCTGGAGAGCCGCCCCACTCCGGCTGTCCGCATTCGGAAAAACGAGCGGCATTGGGCTTTAGCCGCGCTGGGCTTCAGCCCCGGGGCAGGGGTTACTCCGCGCGCTTCACGCTGCTGTCCTTGAACATCTTGTATTGCCCGCCCTCGAACCGATAAGACGCGCCGCGGATGCTGGTGGCCGTGACCGCGGACGTCTTGATGATCCTGTACCCCTTCCACCGCTCGTCCGTGACGGTCAAGTCGTGCTCGCTCGCCGAGAGTAGCACCTCGTAGCCGAGATGCATCGGGCGGAACACCCAAAACGTCGTGAGGTTCGCGCGTTTCAGCTTCCCGATCCCCACCACGACGATGTCTTTCTCCTTCGGCCCGCCCAGGTGAACTTCCGACGCCGCGAACCAGGACATGGGAAGACGACCGGCCGACAGATGCTCGCTCTCGAGAACCTGCCGCACAGCGCCGTCATTCTTGAGGATCTCCACGATCTCGTCCGGAACGCGGATCGGCCGAGTGACGCTCTCGTCCCCAGCGCTGAAACGCACCTGCTCGGGCTCCGCGCCAAACGCGGACAGCACCGCCAAAACCGCCATTGCCGCTCTGATGATCATCCCAGCCTGCTGCTCGATTATACACACGCGAGCGAAAATATAAGCAATGAACCCGCTCGACAGATTCTCGGACCGCGTCGAAGATTACGTTCGTTATCGGCCCGGCTACCCCCGCGAGCTTCTTCAAGTCCTCCGCCAGGACTGCGGGCTGACCAGCGATGCGGCCATTGCCGACATCGGCTGCGGTCCCGGCAATCTGGCCCTGGTGTTTCTGGAGAACGGGAACACGGTGTTCGGCGTGGAGCCAAACGCCGCCATGCGGACGGCATCCGAGAAGGTGCTTCAGGGATTCCCTCGCTTCCACCCGGTTGACGGCCGCGCCGAGGCGACCACCCTGCGCTCAGCCAGCGTGGATTTCGCGGTCGCCGGCCAGGCCTTCCACTGGTTCGAGCCGATTGCGACGCGCGCCGAGGTCCGCCGCATCTTGAAGCCCGGTGGATGGGTAGCACTGATCTGGAACGAACGAGCGGGCGCCTCGGCGTTCGACGATGCCTATGAAGCCATCCTCGTCGAACACGGCATCGACTACCAGAAGATCCGGGACAGCCGAAACGACGAGCCGTCGATCCTGGCATTCTTCGAAGGCGCCCAGGTCCGGCGCGCCACCTTCACCCACTCGCAGTTGTTCGATTTCGACGGGCTCAAAGGACGGCTGATGTCCTCCAGTTACGCCCCCCGGTCCGGCGATCCGGCTCACGAGCCGATGCTCGCGCACCTTCGCCGCGTCTTCGACAGCCATCGGAACCGGGGAACGGTGCGCTTTTGCTACCAAACCACCATGTGGTTCGGCCGCCTCGGGGAATAGCCGTTCACCAAACTCGCAAACTCCGATTCCCCAAACTCTCCAACCACTTAGCCGCCCGCCGCCGCCCCGAGCTCTTGCGCCCTGTTCTACACTTCTCACGGAGCCCATGCGCCGCTCACACCAACTCGTTCCCCCTACCGCCACCAAAGCAAAAAGCACCGAACGAACCCATCATTGCGCCCAACCACCGCGTTATCATGGATATGGCTGGAAAAATACGAACCCACCGGCGCGCCGGTCGCGCGACCCAATTCCGCCTCGCCCCGGCCGCCTCTGCTACGATGGAACTCTTCGCACGCCGCGGCGACGGGCCACGGGCCGCCAGCGAGCGTCGACCAAGACAATGCCCGAGAAGATCTACGACCACATCCCCATCGAACTGAAGTGGTTCGAGCGCTGGCAGAACATGCCCGCCCTCTACCAGGCTGAGGAGAACTCCGCCAAGCCCAAGTATTACGTGCTCGAAATGCTGCCCTACCCCAGCGGCACCCTGCACATGGGCCACCTGCGCAACTACACCATCGGCGACGCCCTTGCCCGATACAAATGGATGCGCGGCTTCAACGTGCTCCACCCCATGGGATGGGACGCCTTCGGTCTTCCCGCCGAGAACGCCGCCATCAAGCGCGGCCTGCACCCGCGCGACTGGACCCGGGCCAACATCGCGGAGATGAAGAAGACCCACGCCCGTTACGCCTTCAGCTACGACTGGGACCGCGAAGTCTCCACCTGCGAGCCCGACTATTACCGCTGGAACCAGTGGTTCTTCCTCAAAATGCTCGAGCGCGACCTGGCCTACCGCCGCAAGTCCAAGGTCAACTGGTGCCCGGAGTGCTGCACCGTGCTCGCCAACGAACAGGTGGTCGATGGCTGCTGCTGGCGCCATGAAACCACGCCCGTCGAGCAGCGCGAGCTCGAGCAGTGGTTCTTCCGCATCACGCGTTATGCCGACGAATTGCTCGCCGACATCGCGAAGCTCGAAGGCGGCTGGCCCGACCGCGTCCTCGAGATGCAGCGCAACTGGATCGGCCGCTCCGACGGCGCCGAGATCGATTTCCACCTCGAAGGGACCGCCCAGCCCATCCGCGTCTTCACCACCCGAGTCGACACCATCTACGGCGCCACCTGCGTGATTCTCGCGCCGGAGCATCCGCTCGCGAAGGATTTCCCCGGAGCCGCCGCCATGCGCGCCGCCGCCCGGCAGACCAAGGACGCCAAGGACGCCGCGGACGTCGAGAAGGTCGGCTTCTTCACCGGCCTCTACGCTCTCAATCCTTATAGCGCCGAGCGCGTCCCCATCTGGGTCGGCAACTTTGTGCTGATGGAATACGGCACCGGCGCGATCATGGCCGTCCCCGCGCACGACCAGCGCGACTTCGAGTTCTGCCGAAAGTACGGCATCGCCGTCCGACCCGTGATCCGTCCGGTCGATGGCGCGCTCGCCGACGAGCCGACCATGAAGGAGTCCTTCCCCGACTACGGCATCCTCGAGAATTCCGGCGAATGGACCGGCCTCACAAGCGAAGAAGCCCGCCAGCGAATGGCCGCCTACGCCAAGGAGCACGGCTTCGGCGAGGCAGCCATCACCTACCGCCTGCGCGACTGGGGCGTGTCACGCCAGCGCTATTGGGGCACGCCGATTCCGGTGATCCACTGTCCGGCCTGCGGCGTGGTGCCTGTGCCGGAAAGCGAACT
>CAZBQQ010000162.1:2168-5665 GCA_964493965.1 uncultured Solibacteraceae bacterium | reverse complement strand
GAGCACGCCATCCTGCACCTGATCTACTCGCGCTTCTTCACCAAGGTGATGCGCGACCTCGGCCTGATCACGAACGACGAGCCCGTCACGCGCCTCTTCACCCAGGGCATGGTGGTGAAGGACGGCGCCAAGATGTCCAAGAACAAGGGCAACGTCGTCGGCGCGGATTTCATGGTGGAGAAGTACGGTGCCGATACCGGCCGCCTCTTCGTTCTCTTCGCCGCGCCGCCCGAGCGCGACCTCGAATGGCAGGACGCCGGCGTCGAGGGCATGTACCGTTTCCTCAGCCGCCTCTACCGCTTCGTGACGCGCAACGCCGAGCACGCCGTGCGGTCCCCAGGGCCGGCCGCGGAAGCCGACACCAAGGCGCTCCGCAAGCTGCACCAGACCGTCAAGAAAATCACCGAGGATTTCGAGAGCCGCTGGCACTTCAACACTTCGATCGCGGCCGCCATGGAGTTGCTCAACGAGTTGGTGCCGGTCGAGGCGCAGCTGTCCGGAACCGCGCTGCGCGAGATCCTGGAGAAGATGGTGCTCGTCGTTTCGCCCTTCGTCCCCTACGTGGCCCAGGAGATGTGGGAGGAACTAGGCGGGACCAACCAGGTGCTCCGCGAGCCGTGGCCGTCCTACGACGCCGACCTGGCGCGCGAGGAAGAGGTGGAGATCCCGGTGCAGGTGAACGGTAAGGTGCGAAGCCGCATCCGCGCCCCCTTCGGAGCCCCGCGCGAGGAGCTCGAGCGCCTGGCGCAGGCCGACGACAAGATCCGGGCTCTGGTAGAGGGCAAGCAGATCGTCAAGCTCATCGTGGTCCCCGACAAGCTGGTCAACATCGTGGTGCGGTAGTTGTGGGGCAGGCGTCCACGCCTGCAGCGGGTCTCCAGACCCGCCCTTACTCCAGCTCGAACGACACAAACATCAGGATCCCGTCCCGCTCGATCTGAAGTGCAACGGAGTCGCCCGGTTTGAGCCGGCCGACCGCCGCCCGCAGCCCCTCCAGCGTCTCGACCTTCGTGCCGTTGATCGTGTGGATGATGTCGCCGGCCTTCAACCCCGTCTCCTGTGTGGCGTCCGCGGCCCGCGCCGCAACGATCACGCCGGTATCGCCGCGCACATCCTCGAGCATCCCCGCGATCTCCTTCGTGATTTCTACGCCCAGGATCCCAAGTCCCCGCACCAGGCTCTTGTCGGGATTGACCAACTCCGCGAGGTTGTCGATCTGGCTCGCCGGCTCCTCGACCACCGGGACCGTGAACGACATCTTCTCGGACCCTCGCAGCACCTCGATGGTCACCGGGTTCCCGTGCGACTGGCGGAACAGCGCGGTCTCGAACCGGGGCAGACTCGGAAGCGACGTGCCATCGAGCGACAGCAGAATGTCGCCCACCCGGATCCCGGCTTTGTCGGCCGGCCCGTCGGGCAACATGTCGGAGACCACGAGCCCCCAATCCTGCTTCAGTCCCAGGCCCGCCGCGAGGGTGGGCGAAATGGACTGCACGTTGACTCCGATGCGCGGCCGCCGCACATGGCCATGCGCCCGGATTTCCCGGTACACGAACTGCACCACCACGCTCGGAATCGCGAAGTTCAACCCCTCGCTGCCTCCCGACTCGGACAGGATGAAGGTGTTGATGCCGACCACGTTTCCGTCCAGGTCCACCAGCGGCCCGCCGCTATTGCCGGGATTCACCGCCGCGTCGGTCTGGATGTAGATCCTCGGCTTGTCGGGATCGGGTTGCCGCATGACGGAGCTGACGACGCCCATGCTCATGCTGTCCTCCAGCCCCTGCGGACTGCCGAAGGCCAGCACCAGTTGGCCCTGCCGGAGCTTGCGGTAGTCGGCGATCTCGAGCGCGGGCAACCCTTCCGCATCCACCTTGAGCACCGCCAGGTCGGTCTCCTTGTCTATCCCGGTGATCCGCGCCTTGAGGGTGCGCGTCCGAGCGGGGCCTGAGGCCGCGGCGTTCTCGCGAACGCCGGCTAGAGGCGGTATCACCACTCGCACCGCGAGGGCTCCCTCCACCACGTGGGCATTCGTGACGATATAGCCCGACGGGTCCACGATCACGCCCGAGCCGATGGCGTGCTGTCTTCCGATCAGCCCGGTGTTCTCATGGCCCTCATCGCTGATCGGCCCGTACCCGGTCACCAGGACCTTGACCACAGAGGGCGACACCTTCAGCGACAGCTCTTCCAGAGCCGCGCTGGTCTTGCGCAGTTCGTCGCGCGAATCGGCCCCCAGGGCCGCTGCGGCGACAAGAGCGACCACCGGCAGCACGTGGCAGGCGCGCATGTGAGGCGACCTCACGAGCTACGTTTGGCGGTGAATTCCCGAGGGCCTTCCGGGCCGCCCTCGCGCTCGCGCGTGAACTTGATCTCGTCGCCGGTCACTTTCCCCTTGTAGAAGAACTTCATGGAGTTGCCGTTGAACTCGACAACCACCGTGAACGAGATCGCATCCCCGTCGACCTTCCCCTCCGAGATCTGTTGTTCCCCGCGCGGCGAAGTTACTGTGCCCGTAAGCTGGTCGCCCGCGGCCTTGAGATTGAAGACGGCCTCGCGGGTCTCCCCGCCACGGCCCGGAACCTGTGCCACCCACTTTCCCGTCACGTCAGCGGCCGAAGCCGCGGCGACGAGAACCAGAGTCAACACGAATAGTGAGCTGAAGCGCAGCGCTTTCATATAGGGAGAGATGACGGCAGCGGCGGAAATGTTACGCACCGCCATTCGTCCTTCTCTATCACCGTTCCCCGGCCTCCGTAGGCCGCCCGGACTATGGCCAGGTTGCGAACGGGGAAGCCCGTGAGCGCCGCTCCTCCGCCCGGCTTCAGGATGCGGTCGATCTCCGGCGCCAGGGACGCCAGCGCCTCGGCGTTAATGTTGGCCACCACGAAATCCACCGCCGCCGTGCGGATCGCGCGGATGGAGCCGGCGAAGAGGCCCACCTCGACGCCCTCGCTCCGGAACCGGTCCCGGGCGATGGCGGCGGCCTCGAAATCGATGTCGCAGGCGTAGATGCGGCCGGCCCCCAGCAGCGCGGCGGCGACTGCCAAAATGCCGGAGCCGGTGCCGAGGTCGAGAACGGACATCCCCGGGCGAAGCTGGGTCTCCATGGCCTCCAGAGCCAACTGGGTCGCGGGTCCCCATCCGGTACCGCAGGCCAGGCCGGGCTGCATTTCGAGACGCAGGCGCCCCGCGGGCGTCGGATCCGCGCGCCAGGACGGAACCAGGTAGAACCTCTCCCCCACCAGCACCGGATCCCACTTCGATTGCGCCTCCCCGACCCAATCCCGATCCTCGGCCGGCTCCCAGCGGGCCGGGCCCCACGCCGAGGCATCGAACGGCTGGTCGAAGAAGGCGCGCAGCACAGCGACGCCGCCCGCCACGTCCTCCTCGATGACACCGAGCGTGCCCCGCTCCCATAGCTCGGCGATCAGGGTGTCCTTCTCGGCGGGGCGGCACTCGAGGCGCAGGATGTGCATTCCTTCAGGGTAGGACGT
>CAZBQQ010000162.1:0-2068 GCA_964493965.1 uncultured Solibacteraceae bacterium | reverse complement strand
TCTCGGCGGGGCGGCACTCGAGGCGCAGGATGTGCATTCCTTCAGGGTAGGACGTTGCCCCACAACTACTGCATCAGCTGCAGGTTGAAGGTGACCAGGGCGCCGTCTCTGATCTGCAGACGCTGCTCGGTGCGCTTTCCGTCCTTGACGACGGCCAGCATGTAGCTGCCAATCGGCAGCACGAACGTAGCGGGCGTCTTCTCGGGGCGCGGCTGGTTGTCGATGAAGATCTCCGCGCCCGGCGGATCGCTCTCCACGCGGACCGTACCCGTCGGCTGCGTCAGGGCGACGGTCAGCTGGCGAGGTCCGCTCACGTCCAGCATCCGGTACTCCTGGCGGTAACCGGCGAGCGTGAGCGCGAGCGAGTGCGGGCCCTGCGCCACATCGAGAGAGCAGGGCGAAATGCACACCATCGAAGCGTCGCGATCGAACATTGCCTGCGCGCCGGGAGGGTTGGTCACGATCTGAATTGTGGCGAGCGTCGGCGCCGACGACTCCGCGGGCTTGGTGTGCGGCGTCTGGGCCGCCGCTCCGGCGCTCACGGGCGGCTCGACCCGCTTGGCGGCGGGCGACGGCTTCGCCGGTCCCGGAGGCGGTGTGGGCGTGGTGACCGCGGTCGCCGGCTCGCCCGCGGCGGGTTCCGTCAGCAGCCACTTCCGCACTCCCAGGAACGCCAGGGCGACCAGGCAAATCCCGAGAACCAGGCCTGCGATCATGCGCATGGCACGCCCGCCGGCGCCCGTCTTCGGGGGCTTCGGCTCCGGCTCCGCGTAAGCCGGCGGCCGCGCCGCGAGCGCGCCGCCCACCACCACCTCGGTCGGCATGCTCTGGCCCGCGCCCCGCGCCAGCGCCTGCCAGCCCTTCTTGGAATTCAGCGCCGCCTCCAGGGCGTCGACGAACTCCGAGCAGTTGCCGTATCTCCTGGCGGGGTCCTTCGACATCGCCCGCGTCAGGACCATCGAAACGGCGAAGCCGAGCGTCGGGTTCAGGTGCTCGACCGGCGGCGGATCCTCCGAGACAATCTTGTACAGCACCGTGGTGAGTTGCTCGCCCGTGAACGGCTTCTCGCCCGTGAGCATCTCGTAAGCGACCACGGCGAGGGCGAACTGGTCGGCCTTGCCGTCCACCACCTTGCCCTGCACCTGCTCCGGCGACATGTAGTTCGGTGTTCCCATCACCAGGCCGGTCTGGGTTAATTGGCTCGAGGTGGCGATCTTGGCGATGCCGAAGTCGGCGATTTTGACCGTGGCGTCGCCATCGATCATGATGTTGGCCGGCTTTATGTCGCGGTGGACGATTCCCTTCTTGTGCGCGTAATCGAGGGCCGCGGCGGTCTGGCGCAGGACGCCGAGGACCGTCTGCTGGCTGGGAGGGTTCGGGTCCGCCAGGAGCTTCTCGAGCGTGGTCCCGTTGACGAACTCCATCGCGATGTAGGTGATGTCGCCGTCCGTACCGACGTCGTAGACCACCACGATGCCGGGATGAGAGAGGATGCCGGCCGACTGCGCTTCGCGAAAGAGGCGCTCCTGCAGCCGGACCCGTTCCGTCTGGTCGCTCAGGTCGGCCAGCCGGATGGTCTTGATGGCAACCAGGCGCCCGATGGTGGGATCCTGCGCGCGATACACCACGCCCATCGCACCGCGCCCCAGCTCGCCGATGATCTGATAGCGGCCAATCGCATCCATATCGCGCTGCCATTGTAGCGCAGACCCATACCCCAGCAGCACGTTGAAACCCAAAAAGCTTCTTTTGCGTCTATCTCCGTGATCGGAAGAGGGATCCGAAGAGGAGGGAGCCGTGAGAACGAGGGTGGCCCGGAGAGAGAGCCGGACCGTGCTGGCATCCTTGGGACAACTCTGGTGCCGCACGATGCACAACGATGTCGCCTGGCCGGTCCAGGGGCATTATCGGTGCCGCCGCTGCAACCGCGTCTACGAGATTCCCTGGGAGGATTCCGGTGCACAGCCTGTGGCTGCACCGCCGCCAGCCGAACTCCGGGCCGTCAAGCCTGTTTCCATCGCTGCGTGAGGGAGCTTGTGGGGCAGCTTGTCAAGCTGCGCGCCGGTTG
>CAZBQQ010000161.1:0-12672 GCA_964493965.1 uncultured Solibacteraceae bacterium | reverse complement strand
TTCGGCAACGGTGGTTCGGGAGCTACCCCGCCCACGTCGCGCCCGAGCTTCGGCTCACCGCACCCCGACCATCAAATGAGCCGGGCCGGGCAGCGCCACGCGGCGGATCCCGCTGAATCCCGCGTCGCGCATCCAGGCCGCGTACTCCGCTTCGGTGTAGGTGTTCCCGTGCCGCGTGCCCACAAGCATGTTGAGAGCGAACATCGCCGCCATTCGCGGCCCGTCCCGGTCGGGATCGAGAATGAAATCCGAGATCACCATGCGCCCGCCGGCGCCCAGGGCGGCATGCGTCTTCGCCACCAGGGCGCGGTTCTCGTCCTCGCTGAGCATGTGGCAGATGGCGGAAATCAACACCAGGTCGAAGCCCGTGCCGAAGTCGCTGCTGCCAAGGTCGCCCTCCCGCACGGTGACCCGATCCTCCAGCCCGGCCTCTGCGATGTGGCGCCGCGCAATCGGCACCACGTCGCCGACGTCAAGGATCTCGGCCCTGAGCGCCGGACTGGCCTGCGCGAAAGCGATGGAGTAAGCCCCCGAGCCGCCGCCGACATCGAGCATTTTCCGTGCGCCCGCGACATCCACCGCTTCCACCACCGCCATGGCGCGTCGCGAGGCATTGGCGTGCATGGCGGCGATGAACGCCCCAGTCCAGTCCTCGGTGCCCGCCGGGCGCCGGCCGAGCGTAGTGCCCTTGCGCACGCACTCCGTCAACGTGGACCAGGTGTCCCACAGATGCACCGTGTGCATCATGGCCATCCGCACATCGTCCGGCGACCGCCTGGTGAAATGCTGCGCCGTTTCGGGCGTGTTGCGGAACACGCCGCCGCGCTTCTCGATCGCCCCCAGCGCCGCCAGCGCGTTCAAAAGCATTCCGGTGGCACGCGGGTCGGTGCCGAGAGCGCCAGCGACATCGTCGGCGTCCGCGCCCGCGCCGAGCGCTTCAAACAGGTCCAGCTCGATCGCAGTCAACAGAATCCGGCTCTCCTGAAAGGCCCGAATCCGTAACTCAAGATCTTCCGGCAGCATGGCTGTCTCCTCCGCTACTTGCAGCGTTCCGGCGGTTGGCTGGCCAGCGCCGCCACGGCTTCGACAATCCGTGCCCGCTGCTCGGGGTTCGCGCTCAGAATCCGGTGCTGCCCGCCCCCGGCGGAAAACGTCGTCACCCCTTTTTCGTTCACGCTGATGCGGCCTTCCGGAGACAGGGTGAAGTAGCCGGCATCCGGCCGGACGGCGTAGAGCGCGGCCGTCGGGTCCCACAACGGCTCGTCGTAAGGCATCTTCTGGTAGGCGCGGTAAGCGTCGGCCAGGGGATGGTCGGGCACATAGCGGAAGTCGCGGTCGAGATGGGCGGCGGGGTAAGTCGTCTGGGCGCCCAGTTCGAAAGGGCTCACGACGATCGGCGTGGGCCAAAAGGCAAACAGCCTCTGTGCTGCCGGGATGTCTTTCTCGATGTTGTACTCGAGCTTCGAATCGCTGAACCGGCCCCCCATCACCACCAGCAGCCGAACCTTCTGCTTCACCAGGTCGAAGCCGGAATACGGGTCGGTTCCGGTCCCCGTAAAATCGAGCAGCCGCGCCAGGTTGGTACTGAAACCGGTCTGCACGATCACCACGCTAGAGTCCGGCTGCTCCTCGAGCGTCTGGCGCAGAACGTTGTGCGCGTCGGGCACCGCGCTCTCTGGCGTCACCTTCCGCGGGTAAAGCAGCGCGCCGCCCGGACGCTGCTTGCCGGCGACCACCGCTGTGTAGTTCCCGTCCTCCGGGGTCACGCCGTTGCGCACCATGCCGAGCGGAATCCCCGGCCTCCCGTAATAGGTGTTCAGGAGATCGACAAAAGGCGCTGCCCAGTGGTTGTCCTTGGTGATGGTGACGGCCAGGATGCGGGCCTCGCCCCGGGTCTCGAAAGCGTGGAGTGTCGCCAGGGCGATGGCGTCGTCCACGTCATTGCCCATGTCGGTGTCGAAGATGATGCGGACCGGTTCGCCGCCGGCGGCCGTGGCCACCGCCAGCGCCAGTATCGTCAGGATCCGTGTCATTGTCTCCCGATTATCGCGCGATCCGGCCCGGGGCATCCCAGGCTGGTGCACGACATAGAAGTGGAGCCTGGCGCGGAGGGCAGGCTTGAGCCCGGCTTGAGCCCGCGCGGAACTTCAGTTCCGCCGCCCCGCTGAGCGGGGCTGAAGCCCCGCGCGGGCTGAAGCCCGCCCTCCCGCTTCACTCTGGAGCGCCCTCGCATCCACTTCCATGTCGCGCGCACCCATCCCAGGCGTGCTAGTATAGGCTCTTTTGATGGGTCCGGAAAAATACGGCCGGGTTTCGGCTCCGCTCTTGAGAGCGCTGGCTGGAGTCGAGACCGGGGTGTTAGCGGGCGTGGCCATGTTTGGATGGCTGGCCCTCAGTTCGCTTTTTGACTTTCGTTCGATCTGGACCGCGCCGAACCTGCTCGGCTCGACGCTGAGCGGGCAGGCGACGCTTCAGCGCGGTTTCGGCTGGGCCACGGTCTTGGGCCTGGGCCTGCATCTGGCGGTCTCGGGCCTGATCGGGATGACATTCGGCCTGCTGGTGGGCAACGCCGCGAGGCGCCTTCGGGTGACCTTGCTGGGTATGCTGACCGGGCTGGTCTGGTTCTATTTTTCCCAGGCCCTGTTTCAGAGAAAGCTGGGGGTATTCGTCACATTGTACAGTCCGCCGCGAACCCTGCTGATGGCACACCTGATGTACGGGCTGGTGCTGGGCTGGTTTCCCAGCGGGCTTCGTTCGGTGACCCGGACCTTCCTCGGGGAGCCGGCCGCCCAGATGCCTGAAACGGATGCGACCCCGGGTGCCGTCGAATAGAGTGCATCACCCAAGCGGTCCCCTGAAGTCGAAGTGCTAGAATAAATGATTCAATCTGCGCAGGATGGCGACCGTGAGGTGAAACGCCGTAAGCTGGCGACACGTCTGAATAGGCGCGCAGAGTGGAGAGGAACTGAGTCTGCATGAGGTTTGACAGGCCCGACGGGTGCCTGTGGGTACTCTTCGTTTGCGCGTGCTGCCTGACCGCTAAGGCGCAGTCGCAGCCGTCTCCGCCACAGAAGCCCGACCCACAGCAGCAACAGCAGCAGCAACAGCCGCCGCCGCAGCAGCAGAGTCCCTTCGAAACTGTGCCCCAGGCTGGGGAGAAGGCGCCGGCCCCGGCGCAGAAGACTCCTCCGCCCGAAGGTCAGAAAGCGCCGTTCGAAACTCCCAAGGCGGTAGCCCCGCCGGCCCCTCCCAGCTCGAATGTCATCGAAGCCATCGAGTTCCGCGGCGCACGCCGCGTCCCGCAGGACACTCTGAAGGCGATGATCTTCAGCCGGAAGGGCGACCGATACGACCCCGAGTCTCTCCGCCGCGACTTCATGGCCCTCTGGAACACCGGCCGCTTCGACGACATCCGGATCGAGACCGACCAGGGCACTGCCGGTGTCATCGTCCGCTTCGTGCTGGTCGAGCGGCAGGTGATCCGCTCCATCAAGTACGAGGGAATGAAGTCGGTCACCCTGTCCGAGTTGCTCGACCGCTACAAAGAGCGCAAGGTGGGCCTCACCGTCGAGTCCCAGTACGACCCCAACAAGATCCAGCGCGCCGTGGTGGTCATAAAAGAGTACGAGGCCGAGCGCGGCCGGCAGTATGCGGAAGTCACTCCGGAACTGCGCCAGATCCCGCCCTCGTCCATCGAGCTGACGTTCGTGGTTAACGAAGGGGCCAAGGTGAAAGTGGGCCCCATCGAGTTCACCGGAAACAAGGTCTTCGGCCATCGCCAACTGGTGCGCGTGATGAAGAACCTGCGGCCGATCGGGATCCCACACTCCATCCTGTTCGAGGACCTGTTCGCGAAAACCTACGACCTCGCCAAGCTGGAAGAGGACAAGTCCCGTATCCAGGACTTCTATCAGACCAAGGGTTACTTCGCCGCCCGCATGCTGGAGCAGAAAGTGACCTTGCGCAACACCACCCCGGGCTGGTTCCGGATACCGTTTATTTACACGCCCAAGCCAGGGATCGACGCCGACATCACCCTGCCGATTGAGGAGGGCCAGCTCTATCGCCTGCGCAACGTGAACTACGTGGGTGTGAAGCTATTCCGCGTGCCCGAAAGCCTGACCGGGCCGATGTTCAGGATGAAGGCCGGCGACGTGTTTTCCACCGAGAAGCTGCGCAAAGGCATGGAGAACCTGCGCGACCTTTACGGCAGCTTCGGCTACATCGACTTCGTCCCCGAACCGCTTCCCGAGACGGTGCCGGGCACCAACCAGATCGATCTGACCATCACCGCCGACGAGGGCAAGCAGTTCTACGTCCGCCGCATCGATTTCCAGGGCAACACCACCACCCGCGACAAAGTGATCCGCCGCGAAATCCTGATCGACGAGGGCGATCTGTTCAACTCCAAGATGTGGGAGATGAGCATCCTGCGCCTCAACCAGTTGGGATATTTCGAGATCCTCAAGAAAGAGGACGCGGCGCAGATCACCCGCAACCCGCAGTCGAATACCGTCGATCTCACGCTGAAGGTGAGGGAGCGCGGTAAGAACACCATCGGCCTCACGGGAGGCGTGTCGGGCATCGCCGGAAGCTTCGTCGGGCTCAATTACTCGACCAACAACTTCCTGGGCCTGGGCGAGACGCTCTCCGTCGAGTCGCAGTTGGGAACGCGCATCCGGAACGTGACGTTCGGCTTCACCGAGCCCTATTTCCTCGATCGCCCCATACAGACGGGCTTCACCGTCACCATCCAGCGGTTCAATTACGATCAGGGCCGCGAAGCGTCGATCCTTTACGGGCAGAACCTGATCCCGCTGTTCCAGGCCGAGGGTTCGCAGAACCTGCTGAATTACATCTCCGACACCGTAGGCTTCACGGTATTCGCGAGTTACCCCCTGCGGCGAAGCTTCTCCCGTCTCGGGATCAGTTACGGGTACAGCGTGAGTTCCTATACGCCCCTGACAACCGCGGCGACGACGTACTTCGACTATTCCACCTTCTCGGGCACTCTGAGCGGACCAAACCAGTTGACGGGCATCCGGACGAGTTCGATCACCCCTTCGTACTCGTACAACTCGATCGACAATCCTATGACGCCGTCGCACGGACACAGCCTGTCGGTCTCCGGCTCCGTTGCCGGGACCTATCTGGGTGGCAACGTCAACACCATCCAGCCGTCGATTCAGTTCACCTACTTCCACCCCGCCCTGAAGAAGGGGCACGTGTTCGGATTGCGATTGCTGGGCACGATGATTTCCGGCTACGGCGGCAAATCGGCGCCGCCCTTCAACCGCTACTACATCGGCGGGGAGCAGGACGTGCGCGGGTTCGAGATCTGGGGCATCAGTCCAATCGCTTTCATCCCCAGCGCGGCCACGGTCAACGTGTTGAACGCCGACGGTTCCCAGCGCTTGCAGAAGGCCTTCGACTCTTCCGGCAACGTCACTTACACGAACGCCACCATGACCATCCCGGTCTATCAGGCGATTGCCATCGGCGGAGATACCCAGGCCATCAGCAACTTGGAGTACCGCATCCCGATCTTCGGCCCCGTGACGCTGGCCGCCTTCTTCGATGCGGGATGGGATCGGGTGACCTTGCCCTCGCAGCTCACCATTGCCAAATCGCGCCTGGACCAGTTGAACGGCGAGTTTCCCTGGGCGGGGTTCACCAACGAAATCAAGATCGCCCCAGGCACGCAGAAGCTCCGGACCTCAACCGGCCTCGAGCTCCAGGTGGTCCTGCCTGTGGTCAACGCGCCGTTCCGCATCTACTACGCATACAACCCGTCGATCTACAACGGGCCAGTGCAGCAGCCGATCGTCGTAGACCGTTCGATGTTCCCGAATTCAGCCAGTTTCGCGAACGCGGTAGGCACCATCGGCAGCGGATATAACTACCCGGACCGGCGGACCCAGTTCCGCTTCACCATCGGACGGACGTTCTAGTGTGCTCTCGACCGAACCGCCACCGTCAGGGAGCGGACGGCTGACGTGACACAAGGGGCCCGCCCCCACAGTAGTGACGCTGTGCTAACATCAAGACTTTGAAGGAGTTGATCTCGTGACGAAAAGCGTGTTTCGAGCGCCCCTGCTGGCGCTGGGTTTCGGAGTTCTGGCCTTCGGCCAGGCAGCCGCGCCGCCCACTAAGGTTGGCATTCTCAATATTCAGCAAGCGATCGCCCAGACCAAAGACGGGCAGAAGGCCGCTGGCGAACTCACTGTCAAGTACGACCCGAAGAAAAAGGAACTGGAACAGAAGCAGGCCGAGGTGTCGCAACTCGAGCAGCAATACCGCTCCGGGACCAACACCATGTCGGACGAGGCGCGGCAGAAGCTGGCGCGGGACATCGAACAGCGTCGCAAGCAGTTGCAGCGCGACACCGACGATGCGCAGGCGGAGCTGCAGCAGGACCAGGACCGCGTGCTCCAGGCTCTCGGCCAGAAGATCATGGTGGTGGTGGATCGCTACGCCGGCGAGCACGGGTTCGCGCTCATCCTGGACGTAAGCTCGCCCCAGACGCCGGTTCTCTTCGCGTCCAACTCGATCGATATCACGCGCGAAATCGTCACGCTGTACGATCAGGCTCAGAGCGCCGGCCCGGCAGCGGCTGCGCCGGCGGCGCCGAAGGCCGCACCGGCGCCGAAGCCCGCGACCCCCACGAAGTAAGCTGGCTTCAGCGCAATGCCGGATGCGGGTCTGGAGACCCGCTGCAGGACTGGAGTCCTGCCCCACAACTAAACTAAGTGGCTCGGGGCTTCAGCAGACGGGGTTTGTACCTGCGCCACAAGAGATACCCGATCAGGGTCTTCCCGTCGATGATGCGGCGGGCCTGGATCATGCGGTCCAGGTCCTTCTGCGTGAACCAGCGGCATTCGATCCGCTCGTCCTCCATGGGAGTCGCCTGGCCCGCGGTAAGTCCGGTGGCCAGGTAAATCGTCATCGTCTCGGAGACATACCCCGGGCTCGCATAGTAAGTGACTAGCTTCTGCCACGTGCGCGCCCGATAGCCGGTCTCCTCGATCAGCTCGCGCTTGGCCGCGGCCAGAACCTTCTCGCCTTCGTCCACCCGCCCGGCCGGGAGCTCCCACAGCGACGCGCCCGCCGCCAGGCGGAATTGCCGCACCAGCAGCACCCGGCCCTTCTCGTCGACAGGCATCATCACGGCCGAAGGGCCGTGGCGCACGATGGCTCGCTTGATCCGCAGGCCGCCCGGCTCGAGCGCCTGCTCCTCGTTCACCGAAAAGATCGAGTTCTTGTAGCGCGTTTTCGAGGACAGCAGTTTCATCAGTCCGCCTTCACGATGGATACTTTGCCGAAGGTCTCGAGCTGCTTCGAGATCTTCGAGGCGTCGCCCACGGCGACCACCACGACGGCGTCGGGGCTGATGTACCTGGCCGCGGCGGCGCGGATCGCGGCCGCATCGACGGCCCGCACGTGCGCGGTGTATTTCTCGAGATAGTCCAATGGCAACCCCAGCAGCTTGACGGCGGCAAGCTGGCTCGCCAGGCCGTCCTGCGTTTCAAGGCGGATGACAAACACGCCGCTGAGGTAGTTCTTCGCGGTGGCCAGTTCGTCCGCCGAGACGTCCTTGGCGGCGATCTCGCGCATCTCGGCCAGCAGGGCCTGGATCGCGGGAACCAGCACCTCGTTGCGCACCTGCGTGGCCACGGAGAACGTGCCGGAATCCTTCAGCGGCATGGCCGCGCTATGCACGTCGTAAGCGTAGCCCATCTTCTCGCGGATGTTGGCGAAGATGCGGGAACTGGCGCCGCCGCCAAGGATGGTGTTGGCCACCAGCAGCGGGAAGTAATCCGCATCCGTGCGGGTCACGGCCAGCCGGCCAATGCGCAGATCCGCCTGCACGGACCCGGGGCGATCCACCAGCGTGATCGACTTGCCGGGCGCCGGGAACTTCGCCGCTGGAGCCGCCGGCGTCTCCTTACGCGCCCAGTCGCCGAAACGCGCCTGGATGAGATCGAGCGTCTGTTTGCGTTCCGGAAGCGCGCCCAGCAGCACCAGCACCGCGTTGGCCGGAGCCAGGTACCGGTCGCGGAAGGCCGCCAGGGCGGCGCGATCCAGACGGTCGATCGATTCCGGCGTGGGGTCCTGCCGCGAGTAGGGATGCGGACTGAAGACGATCTCGGAGAACTTCTCGTCCGCCAGGTAGCCCGCGTCGGCCCGCTGCGCCAGCAGTTCCTGCTTGCGGTTCTGCTTGCGTAGGGCCACCTCGTCCTCGGGGAAGTTGGCGTTGCGCGCGACGTCGGCCATGAGGTCGAGCATCCGCGGCAGGTTCTCCGAGAGCGCGCTGGCCGCCAGCACCATCGAATCCGCGGAGGAGTCCGCGTGCACGCTTCCGCCAATGGAGGCCGCCTCTTCGGCGATCTGACGCGACGTGCGGTGGGTGGTTCCTTCGGTGAGCAGCGCGCCTGCGGTCTCGGAAAGGCCGCGCAGCTCCGCCGGATCGTACTTCGCCCCGGCCTCGAAGCCCAGCCGGGCGGTCACCATCGGGAAGCGTTTGTCTTCGACCAGCAGGACCGTCAATCCGTTCGGCAGCCGGGTCTCGAAAACGGGAGGAAGCTTGAAGACCGGCAATTCGGGAGTCTGAGGAGGCTTCGTTCTATCCATTGTTTGACCTTGCATCTCCGCCAGCAGCAAAATCGCGCTCGCAACCATCAGGGAGCCGCGCACTTCAGTACTCCCCGTCCGCGGCGGAGCCGTCGGGCGCGTGCTCCTCGCCCGAGGGCACGATGTCGAGCACGGTCCGCTTCGCCGGATCGAGGTACTTCTTTGCAACGGCCTGTATCTGAGCGGGCGTGACCGCCAGAAACTCGTCCATCTCCGTGTTGATGTAATCGGGATTCCCGTCCAGCAGCTCGAACTTGCCGAGCAGCGTGGCGCGATTGTGCGAGCTCTGCAGCTGCCTCAGGCGCGCCGACCGGAAATACGTTCTGGCGCGCTCCAGTTCCTTCGGATCCACGCCCTCGCGCACGATCTTTCCGATCTCCTCCTCCACCTGCTGGACGATTTGTTCGCCCTTGAAGGCGGGGTTGTAGAGCATCATCATGGCGTACTGCCCGGGGTCCATGTAATCGGTGGCGCTCGCGAAGGGCCAGCCCAGATTGGCCTCGTACTGGATCACCGACTTCTTTCCTTTGACCAGGTTCAGCTGGAAGCGCGAACTGTCGCCGCCGGTTAGCAGAAAGTCGAGCATCACAAGCGCGTTGTAGTCTGGCGTGCGCCGGCCGGGTCCAGGATAGCCGATCAGGACAGCCGGGACGCGCGCCAGCTTGTCCTTGTACTCCTCGGTGCGCGGCGCGGTCTGCGGAGGCTCGGTCATATCCGGCACCGTGGGCAGCGGCTTAGCCGGCATGTCGCCGAAATACTCTTCCACCAGCTTCTTTGCCTCGGGAACCTGCAAGTCTCCCGAGAGCACCAGCACCGCGTTGTTGGGCACGTAGTGGCTATGAAAGAAACGGGCGACATCATCCACCGTGGAGGCGTTCAGGTCTTCGAACGACCCGATCAGCGAGTGCGAGTTCTGCCAGTTGCGGTAGGAAAGCTCGGGCCAGCGATCCACGATCGCCGTGGCGTAAGGCTGGTTGTCGAAGGATAGCCGCCGCTCCTGCTTCACCGCCTCTTTCTGGTTGTCGAGATTGTCCTTGTTGATGGCCAGCGCCCGCATGCGGTCCGATTCCAGCCACAGCCCGACCGCCAGCTTGTTCGACGGCAGAACCTCGAAATAGTCGGTGTAGTCGGGGTGTGTGGAACCGTTGAGCGATCCGCCATTCGATTCCACCATCCGGAAATGCGTCCCCTTGGGGGCGTTCTCGGACCCCTGAAACATCATGTGTTCGAACAGATGGGCGAAGCCGGTGCGGCCCTTCTCCTCCACGCGCGCGCCCACGCCGTAGACGATGTAGACCGTAACCACAGGCACGGAACTGTCCGGCGACAGGATCACGCGCAGTCCGTTCTTCAGCTTGTATTTCTCAATCGGGATGCGAAACTCGGACGCACCCGAAACAGCGGCGGCCACACACAACGCGGCCAGGTAGAAGAATAGAATTCTCATAGCGAATGAACCCAGCAGAGCTTCTCATCGTCCCAGAAGCTGCTGGAACTCTTTTAATCGTAGCGTATTGATTACATCGGACGCTTCAAGCCAGCCTCGCCGCGCCATGGTGACGCCGTACCGCATATTGAGCAGGTGCTTCGGGTGATGGGCGTCCGTCGAAATGACGAACCGGACGCCGCGGGCCTTGGCCTGCCGCAGCAGCGTGTCGTGCAGATCGAGCCGCTCGGGGCTGGCGTTGATCTCCATCGCTACTTTCCGGCGGGCGGCTTCGGAGGCCACGCGGTCGAAATCGAAGGGGAACGCGTCGCGCACCAGCAGCAGGCGACCGGTGGGGTGCCCGAGCGCGCGTATGTGCGGGCACTCGAGCGCGCGCAGCAGGCGGTCGGTCATCTCGGCCGCCTCCTGGTTCATGTAGCTGTGTACGCTGCCGATGACGAAATCGAGTTCGGCCAGCGCGTCGTCCGTCAGGTCCATCGTGCCGTCCTTGCGGATGTCGCATTCAATGCCGGAGAACACGCGTATCCCGAGACCGCTCTGGTCCATCTCGCGCACGCGGCGGGCGAAGGCGACCACTCGCGCTTCGTCGAGGCCGTTGGCCATGGCGAGCGCCTGGGAATGGTCGGTGACGGCGATGTATTCGTAGCCGAGCTCGCGCGCCGCCCCGGCCATCTCTTCGAGCGTGGCGCGGCCGTCGGTCTCGGTGGTGTGCATGTGCAGGTCGCCGCGGATATCGGACCGCTCCACCAGGTGGGGCAGCCGGCCCTCAGCGGCCGCATCGATCTCCCCCTGGTTCTCGCGCAGCTCGGGCGGAATCCATGCCAGACCGAGTTTCTGGTAGACATCCTCCTCGGTTTCCCCGGCTACCTTGGCCCCGCCTTCGAGTTGGAACAGGCCGTATTCGCTGAGCGTGTAGCCCATCTTGAGGCACCGGCCGCGGAGCGTGATGTTGTGTTCCTTGCTGCCGGTGAAGTACAGCATCGCCGCGCCGAAGCTGTCGGTGGGCAGCGCGCGCACGTCCACCTGGATCGATTGCAGACCCACCTTCGCGCTGGCCTTGTTCGGCCCCTTTCCGAGGACCTCGCTGACCCGCGGATTCGCCACAAACCGGTCCAGCGCGGCTTCGGGGGCGGGGCCGGTGACCAGCAGATCGAGGTCGCCCACCGTCTCCTTCCCGCGCCGCAGGCTGCCGGCGGGCGTCACCTTCTCCACACCGGGAGTGTCGGCGAGGTAGGCGACCAGTTCGGTAGCGAGCTCGTCCGCGAAACTCAGCAGGAAGCGGCCGCTGCGACGGCGGTATTGGGCGATGGAGCGCAGCACCTTCTCCTCGAGCTTGGCGCCCAGGCGCGGAAGCAACCGCAGCTTCTGTTCCTGGCAGATGCGCTCGAGGTCGTCGATCGTGCTGACGCGATAGTGGTTCCAGAGCAGCGCGATGGTCTTCGGGCCCAGTCCCTGGATCTTCAGGAGCTCGAGCGCCGTCGGCGGGTACTTTGTGAGCAGCAGGTCGCGGCGTTCGAACGAACCTCGCGTGAGGATTTCGTCGATCGCGCCGGCGAGGCCTTTGCCAATGCCCGGAATCTCGGTCAGCTTGCGCTTCTCGTCTTTGGCGACGTCTTCAATGCGCTCGGTATAGCTCTCGATGACGGAGGCGCCGTTGCGGTAACTGCGGATGCGGAACGAGTCCTCCGCGGCGATCTCCATGAGATCCGCGGTCTCGGAGAGCAAGCGCGCGATCTCCCGGTTCTCCATGCTCCGATTCTCGCACTCTGCCCGCGTGCCTCAGGCAGGTCAGCGGGCCGCCCCACCCCGCACCGGCGCCGCTCCGCCCCCACTTCGGCCCAAACATTTTTTACAAACTTTGATATCCGCTTCTCCAAAATCGTGCTACCGTAGTGTGGCCCAAATGGAGGGGAAGATGCCCGGCACGGTGAAAGAGGCGCTCGCGCCCGCGAGGACGGAGCAATACCAGCGGCTGATCCAGAGCAAGATACACGACGTTCGCCAAGGGCTATCCGCCAGGCGGGCGGCCGAATTCGTGCAGCGGCCCGAAGAGCCGCTCGATTTCGGCGACTGGTGCCAGAAGAGCCACGACGAATGGCTTTTCGTGAACCAGAACCGGCTCGAGACCGCCCAACTCCGCGAGCTCGAGGCGGCCCTGCGACGCGTCGAGCGCGGCACATTCGGCATCTGCGCGGGGTGCGGCGAGGCGATTTCGGAGAAGCGCCTCGAAGCCGTCCCCTGGGCCAAGTTCTGCATCCCCTGCTACGAACGCGCCCGGCTCGAGGAAGAAGAGTAAACCAGTTCACGGGCCGCGGCCGGCCATTCCGGAAAGAGAAACTCGAAGCCCGCGGCCAGCAGCCGGCCGGGAACCACGCGGCGGCTCTTGAGAACGAGTTCCGATTCGGTCCGCAACGCGAAGGCGCCGATCTCTACCATCCATCCTGGGCTGGGCAGGCCGATCCGGACGCCCCACGCCTCCCGCAGCCCTCGCATGAAATCCCGATTGGGCAGCGGGTTCGGAGACGCGAGGTTGACTACGCCCGAGAACTCCTCCCGTTCGATCAACAGGTCCATCGCCCGCGCGAAATCGGCCT
>CAZBQQ010000160.1:0-13032 GCA_964493965.1 uncultured Solibacteraceae bacterium | reverse complement strand
TGCTTCTGGCGCTGCCCTGGCTGCTGCGGCAGATGATGAGCTACACCACGGGACTCCTGGGCGACCTGGGCCGCTATGCACGCTGACCCTTTCTCTCTTACGGTGCCTGTGGCGGGACTGTACGGATTCCTGCTGGTCCTGGCGCGCGTGAGCGGGGCGCTGAGTTTCGTTCCCCTACCGGGATTCTCGGCCGGTCCGGACGCGGCGCGGATCCTGCTGGCGATCGCTCTGACGGTGGGTCTGGCGCCGCTGTGGCCCCCGGTGGCGCTCCCGGAGCCGCTGGTGGGGGGCATCGTGGTCGCGGTCGCCTCCGAGGCGGCCTTCGGGCTGACGGTCGGCCTCGCGGTGGCGATTCTGATCGAGAGCCTGCTGGTGGCGGCTCAAATCTTCGGGCTGCAGGCGGGCTACTCCTACGCCTCGACGGTCGATCCAACCACGCAAGCCGACAGCAACGTCATGGTGGTCTTCTCGCAATTGGCCGGCGGGCTGCTTTTCTTCTCTCTGGGGATGGACCGGCAGGTGCTGCGCGTGTTCGCGGCAAGCCTGGTGGCGCATCCGCCGGGAACCTTCTTTCTGCGCGCCTCTTCGGCGGAGGCGATCATCGGCCTGGGCTCCCAGATGCTCGCCACGGGAATGCGCCTGGCGATGCCGGTGGTGGTGCTGCTGGCGCTGATCGATATCTCGCTGGCGCTGCTCGGCCGCATCCACCAGCAACTGCAATTGCTGACCCTGGCATTCCCGGTCAAGATGCTGGCGGCCCTGGTATTCCTGGCGCTGATCTTCGTATTGCTGGTGCCCGTGTATCGGGCTGCGGCCGAACACACGGTCGCGGTGCTTTACGGGTTGCTCTGAGGAACCATGGCGGACCGAGGGCAGGCTTCCGAGCAACCGACCGAAAGGCGAAAAGAGAAGACTCGGCGCGAGGGCAAGTTCCCGGTCAGCCGCGAGCTGGTGGCCTCGCTTCAGTTCCTGACCTTCGCCTGGCTGGTCACGGCGGGCGGCGGAGCCTGGTTCGCGGGGATGATGCGCACGTTCCGCTTTCTGCTGGTCCGGGCTTTCGGAGGCGAGCTCACGCCGGCCGAGCTCTCACGGCTCGCTTCCCGGATCGTGCTCCACGACCTGGCGCCGCTGGGGATCTTCTCGGGAGCGCTGCTCGTGGTGACCCTGGGCTCGCATCTGGCGGTCACGGGCGGCGGCGTTTCCGCCAAGGGGCTGGCTCCGCAGTTCAACCGTCTGAGCCCACTCTCGAAGCTCAAGGAACTGCCGCGGCAGAACCTTCCGCTGTTCTTCCAGGCCCTGTTGCTGCTGCCGGTCTTCGGCGCGGCCGTCTGGGGCGTGGTGAGGGACAACCTGAATGCGCTCGGGGCGATGCCGCTCGAAAGCGTCGAGGCGGGGTCACGGACGGCCGCGGCGTCTCTCCAAAGCCTGATCTGGAAGGCCGTCTGGGTCTTCCTGGCCCTGGGCATCTTCGACTTCTGGCGCCAGCGCCGGCGCTACATGGCGGATTTGCGCATGACCAAGCAGGAAGTGCGCGACGAGATGAAAGAGCTGGAAGGCAATCCGCAGGTGAAAGCCCGCATCCGGCGCCTGCAGCGCGACCTGCTGCGGCGGCGCATGATGCACCAGGTGCCGACCGCTACCGCCGTCATCGTGAACCCGACCCATTTCGCGGTCGCCATCCGCTACTCGGTCGAAGCCATGGCAGCCCCGGTGGTGGTGGCCAAGGGGAAGAACTACCTGGCGCAACGCATCCGGCAGGTGGCCGTCTTGCACCAGGTTCCGATCGTCGAGAACCCGCCGCTGGCGCAGGCGCTGTACAAGTCGGCCGAGGTGGGGCAAGAGATCCCGGCGCACCTGTACCGCGCCGTGGCCGAGATCCTGGCGTATATCTACCGCCTGATGGGAGGCCGCCTGCCGGCATAACATATGGCACCCGCACCCGTTAGCCTGGCTCCAGCAAGCGGCGGAGCTCCGTTCACCGGTTCACGTCCGGGCGGAGGCGCCCGCGCAAAGGGCGCCGCGGCCGTCCGCGCTGTGTTCTCGCCAGGCGAGGCCGCCGAGATGGGGGTTCCGCTGGCAGTGTTGGCCATCGTTCTGGCGATGGTCACCCCTCTGCCGCCGTTCCTGATGGACCTGTTGATCGTTGTGAACATCACCATCTCGGTGGTGGTCCTGCTGGTGGCGATGTCCATTTTGAAACCGGTGGAGTTCAGCGTGTTTCCGGCCGCGCTCCTGCTGATGACGCTGTTCCGGCTGAGTCTGAACGTCTCCTCGGCGCGTTTGATCCTGCTCAACGGCAACGGCGGGACGTCCGCGGCGGGCCACGTGATCGAAGCCTTCGGAACGTTCGTGGTGGGCGGCAACTACATCGTGGGCGTGGTGATCTTCCTGGTGCTGATCGCCATTCAGTACGTGGTAATCAACCACGGCGCCGTGCGCATCTCGGAGGTCACGGCGCGCTTCACCCTGGACGCCATGCCGGGCAAGCAGATGTCGATCGACTCGGACCTGAACGCGGGATTGATCGACGAGGCGGAGGCTCGCACCAGGCGCCGGCAGCTGGCGGCGGAGGCGGAGTTCTACGGCGCCATGGACGGCGCCTCGCGCTTCACGCAGAGGGACGCGGTGGCCAGCATCCTGATCACCGCCATCAACATCATCGCCGGGTTCCTGATCGGCGTCCTGCAGCACGGGATGGACCTGATGCGGGCGCTCCAGACCTACACGGTGCTGACCATCGGCGACGGCCTGGTGACGGTTATGCCGGCGCTCATGATCTCGATCTCGGGAGGGTTGGTGGTCACCCGCGCCAGCGCCGAGGCGCGCCTGGGAACCGAGTTCCGGCGCCAGGTGTTCGGCAAACCGCAGCCGTTGCTGATGGCCTCCGGGGTGCTGTTGGTGCTGTCCCTGTTCCCGGGATTGCCCATGATTCCTTTCCTGCTGTTCGGGGGCGGATTGGGCACGCTGGCGTGGCGCATGCGCCAGAACGCGGCGGCGGAAGAGACAAAAACGGCCGCGGCGGCTCCGGCTGCCGCGCGGGAGAACCTGGAGTCGCTGCTGAGGGTCGAACCGCTGGCGGTCGAAGTGGGCCTGGGCCTGGTGCGGATGGTCGACGGCGGGGCGCAATCGCCGCTGCTCAAGAAGATCGCCGCCATCCGGAGGCAGCTGGCCAGCGAACTCGGGTACCTGCTTCCGCCGGTGCGGGTGACCGACAACCTCTCCTTGCGCTCGCGGGAGTATGTGCTTCTGCTCAAGGGCTCCGAGGTGGCGCGCCACGAGCTGCCCCAGGGCTGCGAGCTGGCCATCAACGCGGGCAAAGCCGCGACGCCGATCGAGGGCCTGGCGACGCGCGAGCCGGCCTTCGGAATCCCCGCGGTCTGGATTCGCCCGGAGCAGGCCGAGGCGGCGCGCAAGGCGGGCTACACGGTGGTGGATGCCACTAGCGTCCTGGGCACGCACCTGGCCGAGATCATCCGCCGTTACGCCCACGAGATCTTCACCCGGCAGGACGCCAAACGGCTTCTCGACCGGGTCACCGAGGAGCACCCCAAAGTGGTCGAGGACGTGGTGCCCAAGCTGATTCCGCTGGCCTACGTCGAGCGCGTTCTGCAGAACCTGCTGCGGGAACGCGCCTCGATCCGCGATGCGGTATCGATTCTCGAGGCTCTGGGCGAAGCCGCCAACATGACCAAGAACCAGATCCTTCTCACCGAATACGTGCGGCAGGCGATCCGGCGCATGGTGGTGAAGCCGTACTTGAACGCGAGCGGCGACCTGGCGGCGTACCTGGTCGATCCGGCGCTGGAACAGGTGGTGGAAAGAGCCATCGAGCATGGCGAGCACACCAGCCATATGAACCTCGCTCCCCAGGCCATCCGCGACGTTCTCGACCGCATCCAGCGCGTTACCGGGGTGCCGGAGTCGCCGGTGGCAGCCGTGGCCGGTCCCGGGACGCGGTACTTCCTGCGGCAGCTGGTCGAGCCGACGCTCTACAACGTTTTTTTTATTTCCCACAATGAGATACCACCCGGAGTGAAAGTGGTTTCGATGGGTGTTATCCGATGAGGTGCTGACATGACACTGAAGTCCTTCTTTGGAACTGGAATCAAGGCCGCGCTCGACCAGGCGCGGATGGAGATGGGACCGGAAGCCATGCTGGTGAGCTCTCGTCCGGCTCCCCCCGAAGCCCGCCACCTGGGCGCCTACGAAGTGGTGGTAGCCACAACCGACCGTCCTGAGCCGGCCGCGCCGCAGCGCAGCGACCGGCCCGAGCCGTTCGCCAACGGCATCGCGCAGCTGGAGAAGAAGCTCGACCAGGTGGCTGCGGCGATCACTCGGGCCACGCTGGGCGAGCCGGCTCGGGCCGGCGCGACGGAAATCACCCAAGTCTGCGCCGTGCTGGTGCGGAACGAGGTCGACCAGGACCTGGTCGGGGAGATCGCCGCGCGGCTTCGCGCTCTGGGCTCGGGCGCTTCGCCCGCCGAGCTCGAGCTGGCGCTGCGGGCGGAAGTGGCGGGGCGCCTCAAGGTAGATGCCACCCTGGGACGGCCGGATGGGCGGCCGCGCATCGTAGCTCTGGCGGGCCCGTGCGCCTCCGGGAAGACTACCACGCTGGTGAAGATGGCCGTGCGCTATGGCCTTGGGATGCATCGACCGGTTCACGTCATCTCGATGGATTCCTATCGGGTGGCGGCCTCTGAGCAGCTGCGGTCCTACTCGGCCATCCTGGGGATCGGGTTTCAGGCGCTCGAGACCACAGGCGCCCTGGTGCAGGCACTCGAGGAACACTCGAATAAAGACCTGGTTTTGATTGATACTCCTGGCTTTGGCCCGCGCGATTTCGACGCCTCCCAGGACCTGGCGCGATTCCTGGCTTCGCGTCCCGATATCGACACGCACCTGGTACTAACGGCTTCGATGCGTTCTGCCGATCTATGGCGAGTGGTGGATCGGTATGAGAGCTTCCGGCCGGCCAAGCTGCTGTTCGCAAAGCTGGATGAAACCGGGACCTTCGGTCCGATCCTGAACCTGGTGGTGCGGACGGGGAAGCCAGTGTCGTTCCTGGCTGCCGGCCAGCAGATCCCTGAGGATCTGGAGCCGGCGACCGGGGAACGGCTCCTGGACCTTCTCACACGGCCCGCACAGCCGGCCGAGGCTCTGGCGGCATAATCGCCAGCGCTGGGGGCCGGCGGAGGTGACGATCGAAGTGGCACAAGCCTATCCGGTCACCGAAGAATCGGAAGCTGCCGAAAGGGAGCGGCTCATCCTGGAGCACCTGCCCCAGGTGCGGCTGATCGCCCGCCGGATTCACGACCGCCTCCCCGGCAGCGTGAACCTGGAAGACCTGATCTCGACGGGCATCGTGGGGTTGATTGGCGCCATCGACAACTTCAATCCGGCCCTGAACGTAAAGCTCAAAACATATGCCGAGTACAAGATCCGCGGCGCCATCCTGGACAGCCTGCGGGGTTTGGACTGGGCACCCCGTCAGAAGCGGAAGAAGGCGAAGCAGATCGAGGCTGCGATCGCGGCGGCCGAGCAGCGCCTCCAGCGCACACCGACCGAGGACGAGATCGCCCAGCACCTGAACCTGACCATGGAGGAGTTCCACGCCTGGCTGGTGGAGGTTCACGGCGTGGATCTGGGCAGTCTCGAGCACGCCTCGGAGGACGGCGGTCGGGACCTGCTGAAGTACATCTCGGACGACCACGAGAAATGGCCTTCCGAGATTGTCGAGCGGGCGGAACTCGAGCGCCTGCTGGCAGCCTCCATCGAAAAGATGCCACACATCGAGCGGACGGTGCTGAGCCTGTACTATCGCGACGAGCTTACATTGCGCGAGATCGCCCAGATCATCGATCTGCACGAGTCGCGCGTATCGCAACTGAAAACCCAGGCGATTCTCCGGCTGCGCAGCTATCTTAAGAAGCGCTGGCCGATGGAACGGGGAGCCTGACTATGGGCGAGCCTGCCCCGGGCGCGACCGCCGCCTGGGTTGCCGAAACTTGGAGCGCCAAGCTGGCCGGAGCGATCGAGGCCATGACGGGCGATCTCCCGCCAGCCGCCACAAAGCCGGCAGCCGGCGAGCTCCCACCCGGTTTGCTGTGGTGGCAGCATCCTCTCAGCCTGGGAGCACAGGCGGCGGTCTGGATCGGAGCCCCGGAGCCTTCCTGGCTCGGCATCGGGAAGCACCTGCTCTCGAGCGCCGGGATCGAAGCGAGCGGGCCCGCCGATGCGCGCAACACCTTCCTCGAAATCTCCAGCCAGGCCGTTTCGGGCCTTTGCCAGGCGCTCTCGGAGCGGCTTGGAAGGAACGTTTCAACAGAGGGCGGCGCAGAGTCGGGACCCACCCCGGGCGCAGCCGTGTTCGAAGCCGCCGTGACGATGGGAGCGGAGACGCTTACGCTGTACGTGAGCGTTTCGACCAGCCTGGCGGAGGAACTCGGCAATTCGAAGACGCCGGCCGGCCCGGCAGCCGAAGAGCGCATCGGGGAAGCGAGGGCCGGAGCGGAACGCGCGCCCGATCCAAGAAAGAAAGAGACCAACCCGCTCGAGCTGGTCATGGAGGTCGAGCTTCCCGTCAGCGTGTCGTTCGGACGCGCCGAACTGCCGCTCAGGGATGTTCTGAAGTTGACGACGGGTTCCATCGTCGAGTTAAACCGTGGCCTCACAGATCCGGTAGAAATCATAGTAAATAATTGCGTTATAGCGCGCGGAGAGGTCGTGGTGATTGACGGGAATTACGGCGTCCGCATCCAGGAAATCGTCAGCCGGGACAAGCGGATGGGCACACCCCGATGAGCGAGCACCTGGGCCTGGCGGAATGCCTGCTTGCCTTGGCGGGCATGGGCGCCTGCGTGTGGCTGTTTGTGCTCATGAAAGCCGAGTTGCGTGGCGCGACGAGGCGCTCCCGGAAGCGCGCGGAGGCTTTCGAGGCCAGCCTGAGCGCGGTGCGGGTGTCGCTGGCGAACCTGAGCAAACGACTGGAGGAGACGGAAAAGCAAGCCGGCTTGCTGGTGCCCCCTCCGGCCACACGCTCCGGCTTCAACCTGAGCAAGCGCAGTCAGGCGATCCGCATGAGCCGGCGAGGAGAGACCCCCAGCCAGATCGCGGCGGCACTCGAACTCCCCCAGGGAGAAGTCGATCTGCTCCTCAAAGTGCATCGCCTCGTGGTGAGCCTGCCACTGACGACCGCCGCCAAGGGGCCTTGACGGCTCGTTACTTTGTGGCTTGCCGGTATTGAATCCGGCTAAAGGAAAGCGTACGATTCGGAGCGGAGACTTATGAAGCCAATACGCGTGTTCACCGTGGTGCCGTCGCTGCCTGTACCCATCGAGGGGTTGCGGCTGATTGCCTACAACCTGCGCTGGGCCTGGAGCCACGAGGCGATCGAACTGTTCCGCCGCCTGGACAGCGATCTGTGGGAGGCGTGCGGCCACAACCCGGTGGCAATGCTGGGCTCGATCGACCAGAGCAAGCTCGACGCCGCCGCGGTGGACGACGCGTTTCTGGCGCATCTGGACCGCGTCCAGCGCAACCTCGAAGGCTACATCGACAGCGAGTCCTCCTGGTTCCGGAAGACCTGCAACGGCCGCAAGGACTGCCCGCTGGTGGCATACTTCTCGGCCGAGTTCGGCCTGACCGAATGTCTGTCGATCTTCGCGGGAGGCCTGGGAATCCTGGCGGGCGATCATCTGAAATCGGCCAGCGACATCGGCGTTCCGCTGGTGGGAGTCGGCCTGCTGTATCAACAGGGATACTTCCAGCAGTGCCTGACCCAGGCGGGGTGGCAACAGGAATCCTATGCGGACAACGATTTCCACAACCTGCCGGTGAGCCCCGCCGTAGGACCGGACGGGAAGCAGGTGGTCGTGGAGGTCTCCTATCCGGGCCGGGCGGTACGCGCACAGGTCTGGAGGGTCGCAGTGGGGCGCGTCTCGCTGTACCTGCTGGACACCAACGTGGCGTCGAATCGCCCGGAGGACCGCGACATCACCGACCAGCTCTACGGCGGCGACCGCGACATGCGCATCCGCCAGGAGATCCTGCTGGGGATTGGAGGCTATCACGCCCTGGCAGCGCTGGGGATCGAGCCGACGGTCTACCACATGAACGAGGGCCACTCGGCTTTCCTCGGCCTGGAACGCGTGCGCCGGCTGATGGAGAAGCACAAGCTGTCGTTCGCGGAGGCGAGGGAACTGGCCTCGGCCAGCCTGATCTTCACCACGCATACCCCGGTCGAGGCCGGCCACGACTACTTCCCGCCGGACCTGATGGACTATTACCTGGGCGACTACTCGCGGCGGCTGGGCCTGTCGCGCGACGAGTTCCTGGCGCTGGGGCGGCGCGGCCCCTGGGACCAGGGCGAATTCTGCATGACCGTGCTGGCCCTGCGCCTAGCCTCCTTCCGCAACGGCGTGAGCAAGCTGCATGGCGCGGTGAGCCGCCGCATGTGGCAGTCGCTGTGGCCGGGCGTTCCGGTGGACGAGGTGCCCATACGCCACATCACCAACGGAGTTCACTTCCGCTCCTGGATTTCGGCCGAGATGAACCATCTCTATGACCGGTACCTGGGGCCGAATTGGCGCGACGAGCCCTCGAACGGCGACGCATGGGGCCGCATTCACCAGATCTCGGCGGAGGAGTTGTGGCGCACCCACGAGCGCCGCCGTGAGCGCCTGGTAGCCTGGGCGCGGCGCCGCGTCCGGAACCAGCGGGTACGGCGCGGGGCGCCCCAGAGCGAAATCGAGGCGGCCGACGAGGTGCTCGATCCCGATGCTTTGACCATCGGCTTCGCCCGGCGCTTCGCCACGTACAAGCGCGCCACGCTCCTGCTGCGCGACCTGGACCGGCTGAAACGCCTGCTGACGGACCCCACGCGTCCCGTACAGCTGATCTTTGCCGGCAAAGCGCACCCCAGAGACACGCAGGGTAAGGAGCTGATCCAGCAGATCGTCAGCCTGTCGCGGCAGCCGGAGCTGGGCCGGCGCCTGGTGTTCCTCGAAGACTACGACATGGCCGTGGCCCGTTACCTGGTGCAGGGGGTGGATGTCTGGCTGAACACGCCGCAGCGGCCGCTCGAGGCCAGCGGGACCAGCGGAATGAAAGCCGCGGCCAACGGCGCTTTGAACCTCAGCACCCTCGATGGCTGGTGGGACGAAGTCTGGCGCGATCCGAACCGTCCGACCGGCATCGGGTGGGCCATCGGGAGCGGCGAAGATTACGAAGACCACAACTACCAGGACCAGGTGGAGGCGGAGTCTTTGTACGAGTTGCTCGAGGCCGACATCGTGCCGGCCTTCTACGACCGCGGTCCGGACCGCATGCCGCGCCGCTGGGTCAATAACATGAAGGCGTCCATCGGGACGCTGTGCCAGTTCGTCAACACGCACCGCATGGTCAGCCAGTACACGACCGAATACTACCTGGTGGCGCACGCACGGGCTCAGAAGCTCGGGGCGGACAACGCCGCGGGAACACGCGCGCTGGCCGCCTGGACGGCGCGCGTCCAGAAGGAGTGGCCCCGCGTCCGGGTCGAGGAGATCGGGGGAGGCCCCACTGAGGCCTTTCCGGTCGGCACGAAGATCCGCACCCGCGCCCGGCTGGAGTTGGGCGGACTGTCGGCGGAGGATGTCACGGTCGAACTCTACTGGGGCCGCGTCAATGCCGCCGGAGAGATCTCCGAAGGCTCCAGCACTGCGATGAAGCCCGCGGGCTGCGACGACCACGGGAAGTACCTTTTCGAGACGGATGCGGTCGCCTGGGCACGCAGCGGCCTGCACGGCTACACCGTCCGCGTGGTGCCGCACCACCCGGATCTGGCCTCGCCCTTCCTGCCGGGCCTCATCACCTGGGCCGAAGCCGGCGCCGCGGTGGGAGCGCAGGCAGGTAAGTAGCGGCAGCCAGCTCCGAGCCGGGCCGGGAAGTCGGAAGCGAGGTAACGCTGCGAGGTAACGCTCTGCCGCCACGAGCCGTCGCCTGTCACCTACGGACCGCCGACTGCATCGGGTAAAATGAGAGAAAGATGCCTCTGTACGAATACCAGTGCGCCGGTTGCGGCGCTGCCTTCGAGCAGCTTCGCCGCATGCAGGATGCCGACCAGAACCTCGAGTGCCCGCGATGCGCGTCGCACGAGGTCAAACGCCTGCTCTCCACCTTCGCCCCTCGCATGGGAGGCTCCGGCGGCGGTGGCGCGCTCGCGCCCTGCGGCCAGCCGGCATCGGCCTGCGGAAGCGGCCGCTTCACCTGAGGAGGCTAAACTCGGGCGGCGGTCTGCTGCCCCACTCAGGCTAGTTTCGAGTTCCCATCCCTGCCTTGCGTCTTCCGTGACAGAATAGATCGCAGTGGTGCGAACACAACTGCCAGGAGACGCCAGATGCAACTTCGCGTGCTTGCCTTCGTGCTCGCCGGCGGCAAGGGAACCCGGCTCTATCCGCTCACAAAAGAGCGTGCCAAGCCGGCCGTGCCGTTCGGCGGCAAGTACCGCATCGTCGACTTCGTACTCAGCAATCTCATCAACTCGGGCATCTACTCGACTTACGTTCTGCTCCAGTTCAAGAGCCAGTCGCTGCTCCAGCACCTGCGCGACGGCTGGCAGTTCGCCGGACTGCTGAAGAACCAGTTCATCATCCCCGTGCCGGCGCAGATGCGGACGGCCGAAACCTGGTATCAAGGGACCGCCGACGCCATCTACCAGAACATCAACCTCATCGAGCAGGCGGATCCGCACATCGTCGTGATCTTCGGCGCCGACCACATCTACCGCATGAACATCCGCGAGATGATCGAGTATCACGAACAGAAGCGCGCCGAAGTCACCGTGGCCACCATTCCGGTGGAGAAGCGGTACGCGGTCGAGTTCGGCGTGGTCGAGACCGAGTCCGACGGCCGCATCCGGGGCTTCCACGAAAAGCGCGCGGACGCGCCGTGCCTGCCCGGCAACCCCGACATGGTCTACGCCTCGATGGGCAACTACGTGTTCTCCACCCGCCTCCTTCTGCAGGAGCTGCACGCCGACGCGGACAACGAGGCTAGCACGCACGATTTCGGGCGCGACATCCTGCCCAGCCTGATCGGCCGCGTGCCGATGTTCGCGTATGACTTCCAGACCAACGCCATCCCCGGCGAGCCGCCCGAGAAGAGTCCCTACTGGCGCGACGTGGGGACCATCGACGCCTACTACGAAGCCAACATGGACATCCGCAGCGTCGAGCCGGCGCTGAACCTCTACAACCGCCAGTGGCCGCTGATCACCGCGGGCTACTCGGATCCGCCGGCCAAATTCGTCTTCGACGAGGACGGACGGCGCGGCCAATCCATCAACTCGGTGGTGGCCGGAGGCACGATTCTCTCCGGAGGAACGGCGCGCGACTCCGTGCTGGGCCGCTACGTGAAGGTGCATTCGGGCGCGTTGATCGAGGAGTCGATCATCTTCGACAACTGCGACATCGGCCGCCGCGCCAAGATCCGCCACGCCATCCTGGACAAGAACGTCCGCGTGCCCGACGATGCCACGATCGGCTACGACCTGGAGATGGACCGCCTCCATCACCACGTAACCGAGAGCGGCATCGTGGTGGTGGAAGGCCCGCGCTCGCGGGTCGAGCTCTCGACGCTCACCATCTGAGCGGCGGGCCGTGAACTCCGCGAACCAATCGGGCCGAAGGCGCGCTAGGATGATCGGTGATGAAGACAAGAATCGCAATCACCTTCCTTTTGGCCGCTGCCTTGACCATGCCCGGCTTCGCGGCCTCCCGGACCCATTGGGTCGCGACGTGGGGCCCGAGCCCTTCGCCCCAACTCCCGGACGCGGCCCAGATGCGCAAAGACGGACTCGTCTTCGAGAATCAGACGCTGCGCGAGATCGTACACACCACGATCGGCGGCGACACGGTGCGCGTGCGGCTCTCGAACGCCTTCGCGAGCGACGCGGTTGAGATCGCGGCCGCGCACATCGCCCTGCGCGCTAGCGGAGCGGACATCGCCGCGGGCTCCGACCACGCCCTCACCTTCAGCGGACGGCCCGCGGTCGTGATCCCGCCGGGCGCCACGGTGCTGAGCGATCCGGTGAAGCTGGACGTGCCGGTGGCCGGCGATCTGGCCATCAGCCTGTACCTCCCCAAGACCGCCACCGGGGCCGGCATACACTACTCGGCCCAGCAAACGTCTTACGCGGCCAATGGAGATCTGACGGGCGCGGCTTCCCTGCCCGGTGCGGCGACGCTCAGCTCCTGGGTGTTCGTAACGGGCGTGGATGTGCTCGCGCCCGAATCCACCGGCATGGTGGTCGCGTTCGGTGACTCGATCACCGATGGCGCACTCTCGACGTCCGACGTGAATCATCGCTGGCCGGACATCCTTGCGGCTCGCCTGCTGGCGCGGCACGGCGGCAAGAAGGTCGCGGTGATCGACGCAGGGATCGGCGGCAACCGCGTTCTGCACGACGCCAGGAGCGACGTGCGATACGGCGTCAACGCGCTGGCCCGCTTCGATCGCGACGCGCTGGCGCAGCCGGGCGTCAAGTGGATCATCCTCCTCGAGGGCATCAACGACCTGGGCCACTATGACCCGGCCGGTCCCGACTCGGAGAAGCCGAGCGCCGAAGACGTCATCGCGGGCCTCAAGCAGATGGTCGAGCGGGCGCACGAGCTCGGCATCAAAGTCGTGGGCGGAACGTTGACACCGTTCGAGGGGACCCCCTTCGGGCACTACTTCACGCCGGAGAAGGAGGCCAAGAGAAAGGCCATCAACGAGTGGATCCGCAATGGCGGCGCCTTTGACGGCGTGGCGGACTTCGACAAGGCGGTGCGCGATCCGGAGCACCCCGACCGCATGCTTGCGGCTTACGATTCGGGAGATCATCTCCACCCCAAAGACGCCGGCTACAAGGCCATGGGCGAGGCGGTCGACCTGGCGCTCTTCAAGTAGCGTGGACCCGCTCGCCATGGCCGGCAACCGCTTGCTGACGCGCGCGGTTCGGTGCTGGCCCGCAAGCCCCTCGCTGGGCTACAATCGAGCGTCTGAGATCCGAGG